>JAPLWX010000010.1 GCA_026396415.1 Microcaldota archaeon | reverse complement strand
ATTTTGTAAACACGGTGTGCCATAGCATACCTAATTAGGTATGCTAATTAATAATACCATCAGTACAGTAAAATGTCATTTCCGAGAGAAAAACTAGAGTTAGGTAGGCATAGCATACCTAATAAGCGAGAAATTCAGGGCAGACAATAATATGTGGGGCGTTTTAGGGGGGCTGGAAAGCAGCCACCTCAGGTGTGGAAAAGGGGCAAATTCTCGTTCATTTCTCGTGTCGTTTTGTTTATATGCACGACACGACATTGTGCAGACTGAAGCCTCGTTCGTTTCTCGTGTCAATCCCGCGCCAAACTCACAAATCCTGCGCCATTACCGTGCTCCTTCCATTCAATTCCGTCACTTGAAAGGCAAAATGGCTTTGCGCACGCCCATGGCAAAAAGACAGCGCAATTTACCCCAATTCCTTTCCCATCATTATCACATCGAATTTTCCAACCCTTTTCCTTCCACACTCAGTGTATCCTTTTTTTCTGTAAAAGCTTAGCGCGCCAGCCTGTTTTGTAGTGGAATCTAGAATTAGCCTGCCGTAGCCCAATTCCTTTGCTTTTGCCTCCAATTTTTCCAGTAATCTGGTGCCAATTCCTTTCTTCTGCAAGTCTGGGCGCACCCTCATCCTCTTTATTTCGGCTGTTTTTTCATCTTTTTTGCGAAACGCACCCATCCCAACAAGCCGTCCGCCAATTGTAGCTATGAGAAATTCGCCCCTATCGTCAAGGTATTCCTTTTTTATGCTGTGCAAGTCGTCGTCCCACGGCCCCTTGCCCAAATCAGCTCCAACCTGCACGAGAGCAAGATGGTGAAGCCTGAACATTTCCTCAAAATCAGAGTCTTGGTATCTCCTTATCAGCAATTTGTGCGCCATCGCTTATTGATAGCCTGCGAAAAAAATAAGAACGTGCGCGCCTCACAAATCCTGGACCATTACTGTGCTCCTTCCATTCAATTCCGCCCTTTTGATGGCAGCTTCGAGAATTTCCTTTGCCTTCTCATCAAGCTGTGGAACGAGCCGCGAGGAAACCCTCACCCCCTTGCCGCGCAAGTACAGCCCAACGCTGTTTTTTGAAACAAGGCTTTCACCGTTCATGCGACTTCCCTCCCAATATTGAGCCGTATCATGCGCGTGTTGAGCAGCGGGTTTGCCCCTTCCACCGTTTGTATGAAAAGCAGCTTCTTTGCCTCAAGCCCGCTCAGGTAATTGCGTATCTGCCGCCTGCTCCGTTTCAATTTCCTGAAAAACGCCAGGTAAAGGTCTGTGGAGCTTTTCGGGCCTGTCTTGACAATATCAATGATTATCCGTTCCTCCTCGCTCAGGTTGGCTGGGGAAGAACCGCCAGTGTCCTGCCTCTCCATGTCTCCAAGCATTATCTTCCCATCCGGCTGCGTTGCCTCGTAGCACGTGAATCCAGTGCCAATCCTGGCGCGCAGCTTCGCATCATCCGTTATCCCAACCACGCAAAACAGCTTTCCCATGCAGCAGAAGTCATCCAGCAGCCTCTCCTCACCATTGTGGAAAAGTCCCTCTAGCCCGTCCAGCACAAGAAGCAGCCTGGCACCGTCCTTTTCCATCATCTCGATTATCCTGTCAAATACTTCGTCCCTTGCCAGCCCCCTGCGCGGCAGCATCTCACCTATGGCGCGCGCAATGAGCGAATAAACCGCCATCCTCGTGGAATACCGCCAGCAGTCCACACAGACCACCTTCACCCGCGAGCTTCTCTCAAAACCCTTCAGGACGCTCATAACAGCCTCATTTATGCCCGTTCCCGCCCAGGCATGAAGGATAAGGTTCCTTGGCTGACCGCCATCAAAAAACGGCTTTATTGCATCGCGCAGCTGCACTTGCGCGCCGGCTGTAGCTCTCGCTGGGGTATTTTGCATCATCCCACTCAAAGCCGTGCCACTTTAGCCCGGCACGGTGATATTTATGTCCGAATTTGCAGGATTGTTATGTGCGACAGGCTGAACGGGCGCGCAACTCGCCTTGAGGGTGGCGTAGTCCTCGCAGCACTTGGAGCATGAAGCGAATAGGCTTTCCCCGTTTGCAAACGTTTCGTAAGCGAGATATGCGAACAAAAGCACGGCAAGGCACACAAGGAAAAGCAGGCGCGAGGCGATGGCTGGCTTCTTCGCAATTTCAAGGTAGAATGCCATGCCGTTTGAAACGACGAGCGAATATGCGCCAGTGGCAATCAGGAGGATTATCACTGCGTAATCTGCGTTCTGAAAAGAAATTAGGTAAATCAGCGCGAAGAAGCAGATTATCTCAAGCGCCTTGAAGATGTAGAGGTGCGCGCGCCTTTCCTTGAGCAGCATTCTCATTAGCGGGTTGGCTTCCAGCTCGCGCCCCCTCTTTTCCGTGCACTTTAGCGTGAAGAAGAGGTCTGATGCCCACAGGAGCAGGAAGAAGGCGGACAGGATTATGACGAAAGGCAGGATGAACACTCCATCACCTCTTCTTGATTGATTTCTTGTACATTTCCTTGGCTTTCTCGTATTTGCCTGCTTTAGCGTAATATTCCGCCGCTTTTTGGTATTCGTGCTTTAAGGCATAGCGTTCGGCTGCTTCCCCATATTCCCTCGCTGTAAGAAGACGCTCAACTTTCGGGCTGGGTTTGCCCTTCCTTTCCCTCCCCTGCTTCCGGTTCCAGAAAAGGAATCCAACCCCAACGGCAACAATGACTGCAGCAATTGCAACCCCGTACTTCACATAAGCATCATTTCTGGCAGAGTCGGCGCTCTGCAGGCTTGAATCGGCAACAATGTCCACGTTTTGCAGCTTTCCGAATGCATCAGCTGTTTTATCAAGGAAATCAGAGAGGCTGGTGGCCTGCTTCGCGCTTTCCACTGCCCCCTGCGCGCCAAGCAGCGCGGTTTGGGCATCCGTGAGCTGCTGCTGCGCGTATATTGTCTTGGCGGAATCAGCCAGGAAAGTACCTCCGGCTGCTGCAGTCGCATTCCTCGCAGCCCCGATTTTGCTTTCCGTTTGCAACGAAGCTGCATCCAGCGCGGACACTATGGTATCCTTCATCCTTTCCGCCACGCGGCTTAGTTGATTACTCGCGTCAGCCGCGTCGTTCCTCGCGCTTATGCCACTGTTCACCGACTGCCCGCAATAGCCTGCTGAAAGCTGCGTCTTTGCCTGCGAGTTCTCGTTCTTCGCCCTGTCAAGCTTCTGCCTTTGCGCCTCCACGTCCTGCGCTGCCGCGCCAGCGTTCATCTCGCCAGGCAGGCTCCTCACAACCGAAGCGAGCTTTGTATAAATGGCATCGGCATCGGATATATCAGCCTGCGCGGAGACAATCTGTCTGTAAGCCTCCTTGCACGTCTCAATGTTGCTGTTCAGCGATTCATAGGCGGTTCTTGCCTTCTCCCCCGCCTGGGTGGCATAGTCATTTGCCTTGTCCGCGTCGGCTTTCGCCCCCTCGTCGCTTGAGGAAATATATGTCTGCGCGCTTTGCAGGTAATCCCTTGCATTCAGCAGCAGGCCCTTGGAGGTTGCAACTGCGGCGATTTCGTTCCTCGTATCCATCCCGATGTCAGAGGCATTGCCGATAACGCCGCTTGCCATGTCAATCCAGGTCTGCGCGCTGGCTATGCTCTTGTTTGCTTGGTTGATTGCAAGGAGGACTGGGTCGGGCCGGTATTGTACTTCTATTGCCGCCTGCTTTTCGCCGCTCATGTAGCTTCCGACAGAGCAGGACACATAGACAAGGAACTGCATCGTGCCGTTGCCGCTGGGCGGTGCCTGCACGGTCGCCGGGAAGCTCTGCGTGCCCGAAGGGGGGATTATCCCAAGCTCCTGCAACGGGGTTTGAGATGTCTGGTAGCCGCAGTCCAGCTTCCTGTTGTCGCGGGATGCCAGCCGGATAAGAACGGTGGTTGAGGTTCCATCTGCAAGCTGGAGGGAAGTCTGGTCTGTTGTTATTTCATAATTCAGTTGAGCGGCGAGCATGGAAAAGACCAAAATTGCGGAGGAATCCGCTATGGTTCCTGCCTGTGACGCGTAGTTTTTTGCGCTTGATGCGTCATACACGCAGGCATCGTATTTTGCGCCTGCGAAATCCGCGCTTGCTGAGTGTTCAGAGGCTTTTGCCTTGGTGAGCAGGTTTTGCGCGCTGGTTGCGGCTGAGGAATGTGTTGGGGAAGATATTCCATACGTGTTCGCGTCATTGAGTTTGCTGTTCAGAAAGTCCAGGCGGGATTGCGCATCCTTGATTGGCGGAGACATGGCATTTATGGCATTAAGGCAGTCGTCATAGGTGGCGGCAGAAAAAGCAGTCGGGATCAGCATCATTACAACGGCAAAAGCAATTATGTTTGCGTGCCGGTCCATCTTACACACCTCCAATCAGCAACTTTGCCAAGTCTCCGTAACCTTCCTTGAGTATGCGCTTTGGCTGGATAAAGAATGATTCAAGGCCGGAGATGTACTTCCCGTACTTTTCCTTGAACTCTGCAAGGAAATCGTTGTACTCCTCGAAGGTAAGGAACGCCATGTTGGCGATGTACTTGCTGCCGGGGTTCGAGCCCTCGGCGAAATAGATTGTGTGCGGCGTGGAAGTGAAATCCTTCTCCATTTTCTGCGTCAGTTTCTTGTCTGCATAGGCATTCCACTGGAAAACAATCACGTGATAGAAGCAGACGCCCATTTTCTCCAAATCAAGCGGGGGATAACGGCCGGTCAGCACGCCTTCCTCCAAGAGCTTTTTCCTTATGCGCGAAATGGAGGAGCGGTTAAGCCCCATTTCCTTTGCTATCTTCGAGTCGTTCTTGTCGCTGCCCTCTGCGAGGCATGTTAGGAAGTGCTGTTCGCTTCTTGTTAGCTTGAGGCAACTTTGTTGCATATTGGTTGTTTAGAGCGCAACATATTAAAAACATATCGAATACGAGGAGGGCAGAGCATAATACATCGAACACACGAGAAGCCTCTGAACGAAGTCGACGCACGTTTCTGTAATTGTCGGCTGAATTACACGACACACTTAGACTCATCAAAGAAAGACGTAAAAAGGCTTCTGAAGTAAGATTGCAAGATGTTTTATGGGGTTTTAGAGGTGACTGAATGGATATCTTTACGGAGCGCTCTAAAGTGCTTGAAGAATACATAAAAAACAATCCCAATCAGCTAGTTCCAGAACTCAAAGCTCCAGTACTTATAGGTGGTCAAAATCAATATTTACCCGTCTATCGTATTCCTTTAAAGCTGCTTATCTATAATATCAGAAATGGACGTTTTAGCGCAGAACTTCTTAAGAAAGAAAGTGATTTGAAACGTAAATTAGATCCATCTATTGAACAAGACGCCAAGATACTCCAAGAAATTCTTCTTCAGCAAAAACCAGATGAAACCGAGAATTTGATGAATGATTTAATAACACATGGCCAACTAGACCCAGGACTTGTCACGTTTGACGGAGCAGTTATTAATGCCAATCGACGCATGGCTATACTCTCAAAGCTTCATTCTGAGACTGGCAATGATAGATATGGCTATCTGAAAGCTGCCGTCTTGCCAAAAAACATAAATGAGAAGGAACTCTGGCGCATAGAGGCAGGCTTACAATTCGCAAAAGACTTTCGTCTTGAATACGGACCCGTAAACGAATTGCTTAAGCTACGAGAGGGTGTGAAAAGCGGATTGACTCTTACAGAAATATCCCAATCGCTAGGGGGAAGATTTACTATAAATGAACTTAAAAGCCGACTAAAAGTTTTAGAGTTAATCGATAGTTACTTGGAATCTACAAATCAGAAAGGCCAATATATAAAATTTCAAGGTCAACGCAAAGTCGAGCTGTTCAATAGTTTAAATGATAATGTCGTAGAACCATTATTAAATAAAGTCTCAAAAAAAGCTGCCGCAGAAGTCATACCAATTGCCTTTCGCCTTATTGAAAGTGAAAATGTAACTTATCTAGAGGTTAGAAAACTTAGAGGTATAATGCAAGATAAAAATGCAAAAGAAACAATGGTAACTGGCTTTCAGCCAGACAATCATAAAGAGTCTGTCACAAGTGATCTAGTTGATCGATTCCGTCTTGCAATTGAAATGGTTGATGCAAAGGAGGAAAAAGAAAAGCCTAAACAACTGGTAGAAAGAGCAATTGCGATGATAGGGGCTATAGATCCGAGCAATCCCGCACATATGCAAGACAAAGAACTAATTAAGTCATTAGAGGAATTAAAGTCCAAAGTTGGTACGCTATATGTGATACTAACAAGAACGAAGTGCTGATACTATGGGCACGGAAGTCGTAAGAATTTCAGTAGTTAACGGTATAATACAATTAACCGCAGAAAAAGATTCGCCCATATTAGGCTGGCAACACAGAATATATTTTGTCAACATACTTGGATTCCAGCGTGATGAAGGGACTTCCGCGCTTTACATAGACGCAGGTTCTAATGTACATAAAAAACTCCAAGAAACCTTACAATACTTGCGTGAAAAAGGGATCAGTTTTGAACTCGACGAAAGAGCATCAAAGCTAGCCATGGACGTTGAAGATGAGCATCATCGGTTTGAAAGATCCAAAGAAATCGGTTCCGAGTTAAAGAAAAACCGTGTCGCTACCCTAACGGTTCCAGGATTCAAACGTCCATTAAAATTATACCAGATTCCAGCTGTGGCACATTTATCTGGATTAGACGGAGCTGCAAATTTCTCAGTTCCTGGCAGTGGAAAAACATCCATTGTTCTAGCTGCATATGCAATATTAAGAGAAAACCACGAGATTGATCGCCTTGTTGTAATCGGACCTCGTGCGTGTTTTATGCCTTGGGAAGATGAATATGAAGCCTGTTTTGGCAAAAAACCAAACACAGTAAGAATCAGTGGAAGCAAAACGAGCCGACCCGGGTTATTTCGAGACGCGGCAAACGCCGATTTAGTTTTGCTCTCGTATCAAATGGCAGCCAATGACCAGCAAGATTTAGAGGCCTTATTACGGCAATCGAAAGCTATGTTAGTATTGGACGAATCTCATAACATCAAACGAATAGAGGGAGGCAGATGGGCCGATGTCGTCTTGTCCTTGGCACCCTTTGCAAAGAGAAGGGTAATTTTAACTGGCACTCCAATTCCAAACTCCATTCAGGATATATGGAGTCAAATAGCTTTTTTATGGCCCAATGAGACTATTTTAGGAGAACGGGAACAGTTCAGGTATCAATTTGACAAGAATCCAACGGCATTAGAAGAACAAGTTCGGAGAGATTTGGGTCCACTTTATTGGAGAATACATAAACGCGATTTAGGGCTACCGATTCCACAGTTTCATAGAATCTCGGTGGAACTAAGCCCGTACCAATCAACTATATATCGTGCATTGGCAACAAAAGTTTTGTCGGATGTCGTCCATGCTCCGGAAGACCGCGTAAAACTGAGACCGTGGCGTAAGGCTCGAATGGTTCGGCTACTACAAGCGGCTAGTAATCCGAGTCTATTAAAGGAAAATTCACCTGAATTTCAAATCCCTCCTTTGGAAGCATCTGGTCTTTCTATCATGGAAATAATTGATCGCTACTCAAGTTATGAAAAACCAAAAAAACTACTTGCAGTTGAGAAACTTGTTCGAACTCTTGTATCTGAAAAGGGGGAGAAAGTTGTTGTATGGACTAGTTTTGTTCATAACATCGAAACATTAAGGAATTCTTTAGCGGATTTAAATCCTATGATAATTCATGGTGGAATCCCAAAGGATGATAAAGAAGATGAAGAAATTAACCGCGAGAGAATTATTCGCGATTTTAAGACTATCGACTCGCGCAAATTGCTTATTGTTAATCCGGGAGCATGCGCAGAGTCCATTTCACTTCATAAAATCTGCATGCATGCAATCTATGTTGATCGCACATTTAACGGCGCACACTATATGCAATCATTGGATCGTATCCACCGTGTTGGCCTTGGAGAGAACGATCACGTTCATTATTGGATATTCCTATCGAAGAATACAATTGATGAAATAATTGACAGCCGATTAGAGGAAAAGCAGAACAGAATGCTAAGAATTCTCGATGAGGATTTCAGCGTGCTTGATTTGGATGTTGACGAATCTGCCTTCAGCGAAGAAATTGACGAAGAAAAAGATTTCGCAGCTGTCCTAACCGGGCTTAAGAAGGAGTTGGGGCAAGATTAAATGATCATTCGTCTTGCGGAGTTAAACCGTGTACTTCTTGCCGCTACCGCAATTGCTCCTCCTAGCGAATCAGTAACTCAGGCGTCTGTTGTTCAGCAATGTGAAACAATTGTAATCGATAGTGTTTTGCCTGACCATTATTTGTCAATTCAATTCGCAGAATCATTAGAGTTTCTCTCATCGAAAGATGATAGAATAACAGTTTCTGAGTCTGGGAAAGAATTTTTGGATTTGAACCCTGAGAAATCCTATGAATTGACGAGTGACCAAAAACGAATGTTAATCCGAAAACATTATTTTTCAGGACGTTACTGCAATGCCACAATAGAGATACTGGGATGCTTCACAAAAGTATATGATGCGCAAACATTCCGCTGGTCAGATGTCGACAGTTTACCTATGAAGGGCGATCCATTAATTATTGAGCATCTCATTCAACTTGAATTGCTAAATCGTCTCCCGTCAATATTGGAAGTTAAATCAGAATATGTGGATGCTGTGGCTAATTTGTTGGCTGAAGGAAAAGGTTGGACTCCAAAAGCACTCGAAGAATATCTTGCTGAGCGAAAGGAAATTGGTGAAATCGCAGAAGAACTGATGTTGGCACACGAAAAAGAGCGGGTCAGAACTGCTGGAGGAAAGGTCGAATGTTCATGTATCAGCCATATTAGCAAACTGCGGCCGGATGCAGGATACGATATAGCATCCTTTGATGGAGAAAGTAGGGGCATGGTTCACGACCGTTTCATTGAGGTTAAAGGCGCAAAAAGTTCCAAGACTCGATTCTATATGAGTGATAATGAAATAAAGGTGGCTAAGAATCTCAAAGAGAAATATTGGATTTATTTTATCGGTGGAATTAACAAAAAGACGCGAACAGCAACGAATACACCAGTCTTATTCCAGAACCCAGTAGATACTGTTCTCAGTAATCCTAAATACAAGATTACGCCACAGGGTGTTCTCATCGAGGAGCTTTGATAGTCGAAATTGATGCTGCTTTAGTGTGCAAAGCATTTTGAACATTTTTTTTCGCTATTTGGTAATACGTTTTATTCAATTCAACCCCGGAATAATGGCGGTCCAATTCAACCGCTGCAATTGCGGTGGTTCCAGAGCCGATAAATGGATCTAGAACTATTCCCCCTCGTTTTGAAAACAGTTTGATAAACCACGCGGGCAGTTCTTTTGGGTAAACTGCACTGTGATTGTGGTTCTTGCATACTGGTGCGATTTTTAAGACGTTATCTGGGTATACTGTGCGCTTATTCGCCCAATTTTCTACTTTTCGCCCAAATCCACTATTTGTAGCTGAAGCTGTTCTCACTGTGTCATTTTCTGAGAGATTCTTCATCCTCTTCTTTGCCCAGTTTCCAATAGGTATCTTAACTGCGCGCTGGTTCATACGAAATTTCCTTCCTTTAGTAAATTGCAAGCAGCGCTCCCACGCGTCTCTGAACCGATTTGGCCATTTGCCTGGCATGCATGTGGTTTTATACCAGATATATTCCTCGGTCCAGTACCATCCTTGCTTACGCAGAGCCAAAATCAGTTCAAGCACGTAGATTTCTCGCTCCCCATTTGCTCCTTCTTTAATATTCAGAACGAAGGAACCATCTTGTTTCAATATGCGATATAATTCCTTACTAATCGGCAAAAACCACTCTACATATCTGTCAGGACTTATGCCTCCATAAGAACGCTTTCGTCTATTTGAATAGGGTGGGGACGTAACAATAAGGTCCACCGAATTCGAAGGGTATTTCGTCAATATATCAGCGGAATCCCCGTAAAAAATCTGGTTCTTAATATCCATCATAAATATGACCGATTAGTATTTTTTAATACTTTGGACCGTCAATCGAAATCTAAACCTTATCAACTTTTCACGTCGTATAATACTAAACCATACTAAACTATCGTAAATTTTGAATAAACTTATATTAAACTACTTTTCATTTAATACTTTAACCTTTCTTGTCCTTGACATATCTTGATGATCGGTAACTTCCCAGCCTCTTCAGTATTCCCTGTGCCACCAAATCATTAAGATAACGGATTGCAGTCGGGTGCGAGTAGCCAATCAATTTGGCATAAGCCGGAGCTGTGAGCGTTTCGTGCTTTTCCAGATAAGCCAATGCTTTCTGCTGCATCTCGCTAATCTGGCCATAGGGCTTTGATACGCGGTCTGAAAGCGAGCCATAGAGGACAACCCGGAAGAACCCGCCCAAATCATCGAAAACCGGGTCCGGAAGGCCGTTCTGGCGCATGATGCGGTATATCGCCCGCACGCCCAGATTCAAGCCTTCGCCCCAGCCGGCATCATTGAGGATGCGATGGAGAACGGGATTGCGGTGGCGGCGGATGTCAGCGAAGTTCTTGAGAGTCTGTCCTGGGAGCAGCGTTCCAGGGCTGGTGATTTGGATGCGGTCGTCGAATATCTCGACCAGGATTCCGTTCGGGTCGAAATAGTCACGGTGGCCGACTGCGTTTGTGAGGGTTTCGCGCAGCGCCATGTCCGGGACCATAGGCATCTCGACCCGTTTCCCATCCACCACGCGAGCCGAAAAGCCGGCCTTCTCCCGGATGGCCTTGAATGCCTTCTCCAGAAGCTCCGGGGCGGTGTCGATGAACCTCTGGTCGGATTCGCGGGCCTCCAGCGTGGCAGTGCGTCCCTTGTATTTGACTACGCGAATTTCGGTGTTTGAAAAGAAGCGCGAAACGTCCTTGGCGAATGATAGTACCCCGGCATTCTTGATGTAGAACTCCCCAACGCTATTGGCGACCCCCAAGCTCTGCAAAAGAGTCTCGGTGGGCATCCCGTCAATATCTGCAGGCTTTCCAGTCCGCTGTGCCACGTGCTTGCTGACCTTCTGTTTATCAAGATCCAAAAGTTTGGCTGGGGAGCGGTTTTCCTCGAATGAGATTATGCCGCGTGCCCGGAGGAAGCCAACCAGCTCGTGCTTGCGGATTTCCACGTTGACCGAGCCTTGGCGGACATAAACCCCTTTCTCGAAGAAGCAAACCTGGTCTATGGGCAGGGCGGTGACGTTGGCTATTAGGACATGTTTGCCCTCTACAGTGTGTTCCTCATAAGTGACGGTTGGCCTTGGCTCAAGCAACGGCAGGATGGCGGCCATTTTCTGATATGCCTCATCCTTGGCAATCCCGGCCACGGCTGTTTTGCCATCTGTCCTTTCCACTCCCAGAACCAAAAGCCCGCCGCCTGAATTGGCAAAAGCGCAGACTGACCTGCCAACACTCTCATTGAAATGAGCTGACTTCTTGAACTCCAGCCTGGAGCCTTCCTCCTGGGAGAGGAGGGCGGTTACGTCGTCTTTGGAAAGCATGTTAAAATATTAAGACAAAAGGTATTTAATTCTATTTAATGTAAACAATAACGGGTAGAGCGCCCTACAGAGTCAAGGGTGGCTGCTCGACGATAAGGCTGCAGAGCATCGAGGATGCTACTGTGACTTGACTCTGATGCCCCAAGGCATTTGCATTGCCTAGGGCTTGCGCTGCTTTTGGAAACTGGGCGCGCTTCATTGTCCGCAAAACAAAGGGGCGTTCAGGCCATTCCCATGTAGGAGAGGAGCTCGACCTTTTCCTTCTTGGAAAGGGAATCGTGGTTCACCACTCCCTCCTTGAAGGCCATGCGGTAGTCCTCGTCCTGGGCAGTGCTGCCCTCGTTCTTCTTGTGGCGCCTTTGCATGTTTGAAAGGTAGCTGTGCCACGCATTCATTATCTCATTTTTTGTTTCGGCTGTCATGCTCCCACTCCATTGCCAATCGCAGCAAACTCCTTCTGTTAGAGCAAATGCTCTGGCAGAAACAGTTCTGCAAAAGGCGCAGTCATTATGTGGTTGTTCCAATTTATATAGCTTCCTACACTTCTTCCTAATTATGCACACCCAAACGCCCGGATTGAAGCTTAATCTTCCATCGAGGCAAGGCGCATGCACCACGCCCCGAAGATGATCTCGGACAGGGCAAGCAGGGCAAATACAGGGGCAAAGCCGAATGCCGCGGCAATTGCGCCGCAGGCCACCATGGATACCACGTTGCCGAAATAGCTGGGGGTGACAAGGAGCGAGAGGTCGGTTGCGCGCTTGCGGCTTTCCCTCCCGCCGATGTAGTTCAGCTCTTCCCAAAGCATTGCCAGCCCGGCGTCCCCGAATGCCATGAGCAGGAAGAATGCAGGGATGAGCGCATGCGGGGCGGCCACCACGCCTGCAAGCCCGATGCAGTAAATTGCCACGCCTCCCGCCGCAGCCCTTGCAGTCCCAATCCTGTGGTGCGAGAGCAGGTGCAGCACGGCGCCGATTATCAGGAAATACACGGCATAGAACATGCCGATTTCCCCAAGCGTGAATCCCTGCATGCTGAAGTAAAGCGGCAGCAGCATGTAGAACGATGCGCTGTAAAGCGCGCTTCCTATTGTGAATGCACCGGCAATCTCATAGAACTTGCGGCTCCTGCCCAAAGGCGTGAAGTCGGATAGTTTCGCCCTGGCGATTGGCTTGTGGAAGTCCTTGAGCTTCATCGAAGAGAATACTATGTAAGCGGAGAGGGCGACCATTGCAGCCAATGGAAGCTCAAAGCCCCCGAATGCGAAAAGCGCGCCCACTGCAAGGCTGCCTATCGCATTGTATACATACCTGCCTGAAAGAAGGTCCACGAAGGCAAAGTGCTTTTTTTCAGGGGAGGCAGCCATCAGGCTCGGCCTCACAACTGACCAGAGGGTGGACTCGCGCGCGCCGTCAAGGAGCTTCCCGGCCGCAAAGCCAGTTGCAGTGGTGGAGACCATGTAAGCGGCAGACTGGAGGAAATTGAAGGCGGAGAAAAGAATGTAGACCACCCTGTCGCCAAGGGAATCTGCCATTCCCGCCCCCACCAGCCTCACCGCGGCCTTTGCAAGTGGCGCCACCGCGAACACAATGCCTATCGTCGCAATGCCTATGCCGCGGTCAAGCATGAGGAGCGGCACGAGCACCGTCATTGCGCCAACAATGAATGCGTCTATGAAGTTAATGGTGTACAGGCGCTTGAGCATGACATTGCCTTTAACCAATCTTTTTTATATGGATGCCCCCAAATGACTGCTAGTGGCCAAGGTGATGTAGCCTGGTAGCATGGGAGCTTGTGGAGCTCTTCGCCCGAGTTCAAATCTCGGCCCTGGCCCTCTTATTTTATCTCATTTTTGTTACGCGCGTTTAAATTCATCTCTGTGGATAATTGCAGTTGCAAATGTGATAAAATGAAAAAAACGAACGCCCCGCCATCCATGCGGATAATCTTCAGGGGAGCATCTGGGAGCATTCCTGCTCCTTCATCCTCAGAGGACATAATGAAAAAACAGCTGGCGTTCATTAGATACTTCTCAAAGCACAAAGATTTCAGCGCGTTTTGCGGAAAAGGCAAGTTTGACGCGAAAAAAGCAGAGCGGCTGCTGAAATCCTGCCCATTCGAGTTCTGGGGACTTACAAGGGCGATTCCACCTGCATAGAGGTGCAAGTGCGAGGGTCGCCCTTAATTGTGTTGGATGCTGGCAGCGGAGCCCGAAGGCTGGGGCAAGACTGCGCAAAAAGGGAAAAAGGGTTCAACCCATTATCGTC
Organism: Microcaldota archaeon; assembly: GCA_026396415.1. Classification (GTDB taxonomy): domain Archaea; phylum Micrarchaeota; class Micrarchaeia; order Anstonellales; family Anstonellaceae; genus UBA10161. The sequence continues at coordinate 23,512 of JAPLWX010000010.1, read as the reverse complement.
AGATGCGCGGCACAATGACGAGCTGCATTTTTTCCTGTCCCATGTCCACTGGGACCATGTGCAGGGCTTCCCGTTCTTTGCGCCTGCATACGTGCCAAAGACCAGGATGTTTTTCTACGAGCATGGCTGTGCGCCTACAGCCATTCAGGATACAATGAAGACGCAGCAGCGCCACCCGAATTTTCCAATCGAGTTCCAGGTGCTGCCCAGCGAAGTCGTGTTTCGCGAATTGCCTGCGCAGTTTTTTTCCCCAGTGCAGGTGGGGGCTGCATATGTGGCAGCATTCCCGGTCCGGCATCCAAACGGCGCATTCGGATACCAAATAAAAACCGATGGCAAGGCATTTGTTTTCGCAACCGACAACGAGCACGGGGATGCACTAAACCCTGTCTTGCTGCAAGCGGCACAAAATGCAGACATGCTCTACTATGATGCGCAGTACTTGCCAGAGGAATACCCGAAAAGGATAAACTGGGGGCACAGCACATACGAATGGGGGGTGTGCACTGCGCTTGCAGCCAATGTGAAAACCCTGGTGCTCGGGCACCACGAGCCGTCAAGGGACGACTTTGGCCTGGCCAAGCTGCTATCGCGCGCCAAAGGGTTTGCTGCAAGCCAGGTCAGGAAAAAGGAAAACAGGGGCAAGCAGCTTGAGGTGAAGATGGCATATGATGGCATGGTCTGCGAGATGTGAAGAAAAGAATGGCGGAGCGCACTTCTCATCATTCAAGCGCTTCCTTCAGCTCGCCTATGATGTCGTCCGCGTCCTCCGCGCCCACGCAGAGGCGGACAAGGCTTGCGGGTATGCGCGCCTTCTTCCTCCCCTCCTCGCCCTGCTGCTGGTGCGTGCTTATGGTGGGAATGACCGCGACTGACTTTATCCTTCCAAGGTCCGTGGCATTGAAGATGAACTTCAGCCTGTCCAGCACCCGCCGTGCGCTCGCGTGCCCGCCCTTAACCTCGAAGGAAAGCAGGTGCCCGAACCTGTTCTCGCCAGTGTCCACAAGCCTCATGTACTTCTTGGCAATCGCGTGCTGCGGGTGCGACGGAAGCCCAGGGTAGTGCACACGTTCCACGCCGGGATGCCCTTCCAAAAACGTTGCCACCTTCATCGCATTCCTGGAGAGCAGGTCCATGATGCCCGGAAGCACGCGCACGCAGTCAAGCACGCGGCTGGCGTTGTCCGGGGAAATGCACGCGCCTGCGTCGCGAAGCGGCCACAGCTTCACCCATCCCGCAAAGTCGCGCTTCGCCTCCTCGGAAATTGCGCCCGACATTATGTTTTCCCTGCTCACAAGCGCGCCTGCCACCGCCCTGCCGCTCCACGTCATGGATTTTGTGAGCGAATGCACCACGATGTCGGAGCCGTGCTCAAGGGGCCTGCAAAGCGCGGGCGTGGAAAGCGTGGAGTCCGTTATGAGCGGCGCGCCCTGCGCGTGCGCAAGCTTGGCAACCTCCTCGATGTCAAAAAGCATGATGCCTGGGTTCGACGGTATCTCGCCATAGACAAAGCGCGTGTCGGCGTCTACCTTCGAGGCCCACTCGGAGAGGTCCGCCGGGTTTTCCACCCATCTCACTTCCACCCCTCTCTCCTTTGCGAACCTTTCCGAGAAAAGCTGGAACGTGCCGCCATACACCTGCGCCATGGACACGATGTTTTTCCTGCCGGGCTTCTCCTCGCTGATGAATGGCTCGGCAGCCGCGCGTATCGCAGCCATGCCTGACGAAGTGCAGCAAGCGCTTGCCCGCCGGGGCGCGCCGTAGCTTTCCAGCATGGAAAGCATGAGCTCGAGGTACCCTATGGTGGGGTTTGCTATGCGCGAGTACGCCCATGCCGGTATCTTGTAGGCAAGCGCAGCCTCAAGGCAGTCCGCGTCCAAAAAAGCCTGCGAAGTCGAGGTATAAACAGGCTCTATTATCGCGCCCTGGTTGTTCGCTATTGCCTCGTGCTTGGTATAGGCGCCGTGCACGCAAATTGTTGCGAATTTCTTGCCGCGCATCTGCGAGATTTCCTTTTCCCAGACCTCCTGCTTTGCCTTGACTTCGGACACCACTGAATCGAGTGACATGCCATCATCCTCCCACTGGAATAGCGCGGTGAAGCCATTTAATGATTTGTCTGCCCGGCAAGCAATAGCTAATTAAATCTGACGCGAGAAAACAGGCACATGAAAACAGCCGCGCTCATAATATTGCTGGCAGTCGTTGCAGTTGCCGCAGTGTACTTCGCGTTCCTCATGCCGCCGCCCGTACTGTCAGAGGAGGGCGCGAAAAGCTTTTTCCTCGAGGACCTCAAGGAAAAATACCCGGCTGCGGACGTGCGCGAGATAATGGAGATACTTCCCGCAACGGCATCCGACGGTTCGCCATATTACCAGCTCAAGGCGCGCGTGACGAACGGCATGAACACCCCCTGCCCGGAGCGCATGCACGTGTTCTACGACTACCCCCCGAAAAACTTCGTTGCCCAGCAGCCGGAGTACATCACGCGCGGCTGCAAGGTGTGCATCGACTCCCCGCATTGCATACTGGCATTCCCCGAGGAGGCAATCATCGCATCCCACACCTACAATGGCACGGATGAAGTCGCTGCATTTGTGAAAGGCAACTCGGATGCCAGGGCAGAGGCGCTTTTCCTGGATGCATATGATGGCACGGTTGGCGCCTGGAAGGTCACCTGGTCCTCTGCCACCAATCCTGTCTCCTATGAAGTGGTGCTTTCAAAGGCGCAAAACTCCGTACTGTCCGTAAAGAGGGTTTGATCCTGCAGGCAGGCGCAGGAATTTTTCTGATGTGCAATTTACCCTTCGTAGTAGTAATGCTCGCCAGCCTCGGTCTGCTCCCTGTCAAGGGCAGAGCCGGGCTTGTTTATCCTCGGCCTCCTGCTCTCCTTGTCGCGCCGAAGCGTTATCCCCGCGTTTTTCAAAAACGCATTCATGCCCTCCCTCTTTCCTGAAGGCGCAGCCGCATGCCCTTCCCTTCCGGGCGCGCCTGCAAACATCATCATGCGCGAGGAAATGGCGTCAAGAAGCACCAGGTCATGGTCAATCACGAACGCGCATTTCCTGCTGCCTGTTATCAGGCCCTGCAGCAGGTCCGCAAACTCCAGCCTCTGTTCGATGTCCAGGAATGCCGAGGGCTCGTCAAACAGGTAGATGTCCGCCTCCCTGCACAATGCAAGCGCGCATGCCACGCGCTGCAGCTCCCCGCCGGAAAGCTCGGTGAGCTTCTTCTCCATTAGCGGCGAGAGGGCAAGCTTCCTCTTCGCGGTCTCGAAGAATGCCGCATCCGCCTTGCCTGATATGAAAAGCTCGCGCACTTCCACGCCTTCCTCCGCCTTTATGTACTGGGGCTTGTAGGACACTTTCATGCCCGAGAGCGGCTCGCAGTTGTCGGGCTTTTCCACGCCGGCAATCATTTTCACGAAAAGCGACTTCCCGATGGCATTCTCCCCAAGTATGCCTATTACCTCTCCTTCGCGCACCGTCCCCCCGTCCGATGTGAAAGAGAACTGGTCGAACTTCTTCTCGAGCGCAGGGTAGGAGAACTTCGCGTTCTTGCTCCCTGCCTCGGTTGCCGAAGTGAGCGAAAAGGTGATGGAATGGTCGCGGAACCTCGTGTTCTCGTCCTTAAGGTACCCGTCAAGATACTCGTTTATCCCGCTCCTTGCGGCTTTCACGCCGGACACCGTCCCGTACGCGTTTTCCGTTCCATAAAGCACATGCACATAGTCAGACAGGTAGTCGAATATCGCCAGGTCATGCTCGATGACAATCACGCTCTTTTCCTCCGACAATTTCTTGAGCGCGCGCGCCATTGCGAGGCGCTGTTTGATGTCCAGGTATGCCGCAGGCTCGTCAAAATAATACAGGTCCGCGCTCCTGCAATATGCAACCGCGATTGCCACGCGCTGCAGCTCGCCGCCTGACAGCACGGAAATCCTTTTTCCCAGCAGCTCCTGCAGGCCAAAGCCCGCGATTGCCTCCTGCATCGCCCCCCGCTCGTCGCCCATCTTCAAAAGCTCCCTCGCAGTGCCCCTGAAAACCTCGGTCAGCCTGTTCACATCCTGCGGCTTGAGCGATATCTTCACTTTTTTCTCCCCAAGCTGCCTGAAATAGTTCTGCAAGTCAGGAGAGAGGCGTGACATTATCTCCTCGTGCGTGTGCTTCCTGTCAAACTCGGCAAAGTTCGGCTGAAGATGCCCTGCCAGGAGCTTTATCGCAGTGGATTTCCCGATGCCGTTCTTGCCAATGAGCCCCACCACGCCCTTCTGCGGCAGCGGCATGCCATAAAGCCTGAATGTGTTTTCCCCGTACTGGTAAATCGGCGAGCCTGTCTCGCCTGCCAGGTTGATGATGGTGATGCAGTCTACAGGGCACCTTTTCGGGCAGAGGCCGCAGCCTGTGCAAAGTATTTCGGAAATTATCGGGAACCCTTCAGTGTCAATGGTAACAGTGTCGTCGCCCATCCGCACGCCCGGACAAACTTTTTGGCACTGGTAGCCGCACTTCTCCTTGGTGCACTTTTCCCTGTCGATTATCGCAATCCTAGTCTTGCCTTTCTGCTCCATCCCATTCTCCTCGCTTGCTTATTCTTCCCGCTAGGGTTTATTACCATTGCCACGCGCGCATCCTGTTGGTTATGTTGCCTAAAATGTAAAGATAGGTTTAAATAGCCTTGCACACACAATTAACACATACAAACGACAGGAAGGGTGTGGGAGGCAATATTTATGATACACCGAAGCAGGAAAATGGACCCGTTTGACCCCAACCTGTTCCAGGCCAGGAATTCCAATGAGCTTTTTCGGCTTGGCGTCAAGATGTCTCCCTCGCTCAAGGACCTAACTCCTTTTCCAAAGGAAGAGCTTGCAAAACTGAAGGAATTGGAGCCGAAACTCGAGGGAATTGACATCCACAAGCTGCCGCTCCTTTATACTACCCAAATGCCTATCCGCCGCGGAACCCTCATAGACATGGCATCGTCAGAGATGTTCCTCGCAGTGCCCCCTGCCAGCAAGAATGGGAACGGGGAGAGCGCAAGCACCGTCGTTGCCCTTGAAAAGCTGGTGGCGGATTACAAGTTGCTCTCAGCGGAGAAGTTAAATTCCGGGTTCCTCAGCCTGATGGTGGAAAAGGTGGAAAATGGGCTCAAAAACATCAAGATTGATGACGACGGGGATTTCCTAAAGCAATCCGCCCTGAAGAAAAAGGGCAATTTCGAAAAGCTGGTAAAAGACATTGAGTTCGTTCTGAAAACAATGCATGAGAATGGCATGGACAGCACAAGCATCTACAAGAAGCTGACCGTGGACCTTGGGTACCTCAATGACATGCAGGGGTTCATCAGCAACGCAATCAAAAAAGTGCAAAGCGTAAGGCTTGACCTCAACAAGAAGTACCTGAGCCTTGAGCGCAGGAAGAAAAACCTCGAGGATGCACTTGATAAAACAGAAACTAAGACTGTATTGGACAAGTTAATCACCCTTGGAAAATTGATCTTGGGGTCTGCTTTCGTTGGCGCCGCCACTTTCATTACCGCGAGAGGGGAGGCGCTGAAAATTCTTGAGAAGCTAAGTGATAGCCCCAATCTCGTATTCATTGGCATTGGGTTGGGCTTGGCTGTGCTGGGGGTTCTCGTCTACATCTCAATGGAGACATTGAAAGCTTTCCAGAAGAACCATTTCACCAAAGTATTCGACAAGAAGGAGGAAAAAGTCATCAAAAAGGCAGTGGACTACACCCGCAGGAACCTAAAGGTCATCGGCTACAAGGCAACCAAGGAGGCCGCATTCACCGGCTACCTTGAGGCGCTTCAGGGCGAAGCCTCGGAAACTTACCTTGCAGCCGCCTACCAGGCCGATTTTGACGTGATAAACAGGATTTACGACCGCCAGGTGGACCGCATGCTGGGCGAGCGCACCTTCCTCAGCCGCATTGCAGGCCTGTTTAGGCGCAACACGGAGAAGAAGATGGATGCCGCGCTCGGCAAAATTGCGGTTTCAGTGGACGGCTCGTTTGTCGATGTCCAGCGCGGCACTGAAGCAGGGAATGCCGGCGCGCCATAGCCTTATATTCTTCTTTTTTCCTTTTTCTATTTGCTTAATCAGGGATTTTCATGAAACTAGGCAAGCAGGACCCCAAGGAGGGCGAGATACGCCTCACCCCGGAGAACACCGAGGACCTATGGCACATCGAGCGGCTGCTCGGTCCCGGCGACAGGGTGATTGCGCGCACGTGGAGGCGCTTCAAGGCCACGGAAGACGATGCGGGCGAGAAGAAGGCAGTCACGATGAAGCTTTCAGTTGAGAAAGTGGAATTCTCCCCGCATGCGAACCGCCTGCGCGTGACGGGGAAAATCATCGAGGGCACGCCCGAGGAATACGTGCAGCAGGGCGCGTACCACACCATTGACATAGAGGAGCACTTCCCGGTTTCCATCATAAAGGACAAGTGGATGGCGCACCATCTCTCGCGCATAAAGCAGGCTATTTCCGAGACCAAAAGGCCCAGGCTTGGCATGCTGGTGCTGGACGAAAACAAGGCGATTTATGCGACGCTGCGCGGCTACGGCGTGGCATACGAGCTTGAACTGGAAAACAGCGCCCGCAAGCGCGACGACAAATTTGAAGAGAAAACGCAGTCGTTTTTCGGGGAAATACTGAAGAAACTGCAATCGTCACAGGTGGGAAAGATAATAATCGCAGGACCTGGGTTTGGCAAGGAGAACCTGCTCAAGTTCATCAAGCAAAAGGACAGCAAGCTCGCGCAGCGGATTGTGCTTGAGCACTGCTCCTATGCGGAAAGGACGGGCATAACTGAGCTTCTCAAGCGCGGCGTGGTGGCAAAGGTGGCGTCGGAGGAGCGCGCGGAGAACGAGCTTGTGCTCATGGACAAGTTTTCCACGGAGCTTCGCAAGGAAAGCGGGCTTGTGGCATATGGGAAAAAGGAAGTGGCGGCGGCAGTTGCAGCATCCGCAGTGGACACCATTCTTGTTCTTGACGAGCTTCTGCGCACGGACAAGGAAATCGAGAGGATAGTGGAAGAGGCAGAGGCGCGCAAGGTGAAGCTCACTGTCTTCTCGCATGAATCTGACGGCGGGCGCGAGCTGGACGGCTTCGGAGGATTTGCCGCGTTGCTAAGATTCAGGATGCGCTAGTTTTTCCCACGCATTATAAATGCTTCGCATCAGGAAGGGATTGGGGGTGAGGAGAATGCCGCATGGTCAAAAAATAATTAGAGATGACAAAAACAAAGCCGACAAAGTCTCACCGACTAAATCTAACGTCCAACCAGCCAACAGAATGTCCGCCATAGGTACTCAAATTAAGACAGAAATCCTCACCACCACCTGCAAACCGACGCTGCAGGATGCGCGAAACAAGCTGGACATCATAAAAGCCGCACTCAAGGGCTATTATGGATATTGGAGCGGTTGTCATACTCTCGACCTTGCTAGCATCGGGGATGGGGAATTCTTCAAGGTGCAAATGAATACAGTTGACGGGATTCTCAATAAACTCGACGCGGTGCCCTTGGAAAAAAATTCGGACATGCCTGTTGCGCAGAAACAGCTTGAGATTGTTGCGAACATGCTCACCGGCTATAAAGAATATTGGAACGGTCGTCATACTCTCGACCTTGCTAGCATCGGGGATGGGGAATTCTTCAAGGTGCAAATGAATACAGTTGACGGGATTCTCAATAAACTCAACAAACTGGTTCAAACCCTCCAGCAAATCTAGAGCGTGTGGCTGCCGCCCTTCTTCGCTTCAGGATGCGCTGAACCAAGCGCAAAAGCACTCCAAAAAAGTGTCAGGCGTGGTTGTTTGCGCTAGGTAATAGAAACTTTTACCTAGCAGAAACAAGCCTTTCCCAAAATGACAAGTAAAAAATGGTTCAAAATATCATCAGACGTTAGCTGTTTTCGCTAGGTAATAGAAATTAAAACCTAGTGAAAACAAGACTTTTTATACTTTGCCTTGCAAATAGCTCCATGGAAAGCATTTTCGAGCGCAAATATGGGCTGGCAACGGCGATTCTTGCAGATGTGGCAGACTGCATAGACTGCCAGCTGATACTGGTCGGCGGCACCGCGCTGGCCCTGTTTTATCTCCAGCACAGGGTGAGCGTGGACCTGGATTTTGTCCCTCTCTCGGGCGGCGATGTTGCAGCGGCAAAACAGGCGCTCAAAGGTTGCATGAGCAAAAAGGGCTATACTACGCAGACCGCAAGATGGCACAACCAGTTCATTGTGCAGTCGGAAACCACAAGCATCAAGGTGGAGGTTTTCACTCCAGATGAAAAAGTCGGGAAAACAGAAAAGCGTGTTTATGGCAGCAAGGAACTGCTCGTGGCATCGCTTGGTGACTTGCTGAAAATGAAAACCCTGGCGTTTTCGCAGCGGGGCAAGGCGCGCGACCTGTTCGACGTGGTGGCAATCCTCCTAAAAACAGGCAAAAACCTCTCGTTTGCAGAAGAACTGGCAAAAAAGCGCGGCATTCCCGATGATGTTGCCGATCTTGGGCAGATGGCGCCGGATGAAAAGGTCCTTGCAGAATTCAAAAAGGTGATTGGAAAATGAAACCCATATCCGGGCAGGCTATAAGCTTTGCACAGCTTCGCAAGGAAGGGAACAGCGGCAAGGCCATTCGCGACATGCTGGCAAGGCTTCTGATTTTTCCATCTCCTTTCAAGGGTATCTATTACATCCCCATGCAGGACGAGCGCGGCGGCTGGCTCATCAAAAGGCCTGAAATCGCGCTTCGCCAGGCAATTGCCATTTACCTGGGCTCTGGGAACTTCTACTACTCCTGCAAAACCGCGGAGGAATTCCACGGAATAGACTGGCACAGCTACGGGCAGGTGCACGTGGTGAACCCCGTGCGCTCAGGACGGATAAATTTGAAAGAGAGAATAGAGCGCAACAGGAGGAAAAAAACGTGGCGCGCGAAGCAGGTCGCGCGCATACTGGAGTTCTACGGGAATGAAATAGTCTTCCACCGCGCTGACGCTGCAAGCATAAGCAAGGCAAAAATCAAGCGCACGCCCTACGGCGATTACGCGCTCCCTTCGCAGATAAAGCGCGACAGGAAACGGTTCCGCGAGAAAAAGTAGCTATTTTCCCTTCTTCGCAAGAGGGCGCGCTGGGGCCAGCGAAAATATGCCCCTCTCCAGCCCCCCTTTTTCCTCAAGTTCCTTATTCACGTAATCCAGCAGCATCTTCTTCACGCGCGCGTACTCCTCCTTGCTCACAGGCTGGTTGAGCACGGCATAGCGCGCGCCTTTCAGGTTGAAGCAGAGAATCCCATCCTCCACGTTCTCGCAGTTGTGGCAGAAGTACAGCCCCCTGCTCCGGTACGAGCTGTCTGTTTCAAGGCACTTGCTGCACTGCGTCAGGTTGTAGCAGGAAAGGCAGAACTCGCTGTTGAGGATGCGAAGATACCCGCCGAACACGTATTTCGATTCGGTCACAACCGACGAAAAGCCTGAAAGGGTGTTGGAAAACGCGTATAGGAGCCGGTGGCAATTGGTAGAATCCGAGGCGCCAGGCCCTTCGGTGATGTCCAGGCACCTGCCCTCCCGCTTCTCAAACGTGAAAAGCGCGATTTCGCCAGCGCGCGCAGCAACCTCGTCAAGGCCAGGCGTTTCCCCGTCACGGATGGCGATTTTACGCCTTACCGCCTCCTCAAGCGCCTCATCCAGGGTCACAACGTGCGATGCGGGTATTTTGCAAAGCATCGGGTAATCCGAATGGTAGGTGGGGGTCCCTTTCCTCCCGATGACCTTCCTCACCTTGACTGCCCTCTTCAATAGCCATTGCGAAAGTTTTTCAGGAGTTCCGGCTTCCTTCCCCAGCACCACCCGGCAGCAGCTGTCAAGCGCCTTTCTTATTGCCATTGGCGCATCATCCCTTTCCAATTCCTTGAATTTTTCCAAACCGCCCGCCCCCGCAGCAAGGTCCACAAGCGAGAACAGCCTCTTGTCCTTTCCAAGCATTTGCGCCATCTCCGATGCCAATTTGGCGCGAAGCTCGCCATACCTGTCCTTTGGGAGCTGCAGGTTGCCTATCATATGGCTTTTCCCCCTCAGGTTGAAGCAGAACATGACGTCGCTGCAGCCGCAGCAGTTGAATGCATAGTATGCGCCGGTGGTCCCAACGCTCCCGTACGACTCGAAGCAGCGGGAAGCGCCCAGCCCCGGGCCTGCGCACCAGGCGCACCTCATGCACTGGTGGCTCCGGCAAAATCCGCTCACCCCGTAAAGCGAGTCCGACAGCCTTCCATTCGAGCAATATGCCGCGTTTTTCGTGGAGTAGATGTCGTGGGAATGGAGCACATTCATGCAATCCGCGCAATTGTCCACCTCGGCTACATCCAGGCACGTCCCGAACACCTTGTTGCCGCAATATGCCGCCCGCTCGGATGCAGCGGCAAAAAGCGAGTCAATGTCCTTGATGTCATTGATGGAAAGCGGCTTCATCTTCTGCAATGCCACCTCGTCCTGCGAAACGAACCGCGCATCATCCGGGTAATATGGGCCGGAAAGCATCACCTCCTTGCCCGAAAGCGAAGAGCGCGCAACCCTGTAAGGGAACATCGTTTCAGACAGATAGGGCGCAAACTCAGGAAGCTCGCCTATATCCTGCCCGAAAAGTATCCTGCAGGTGTTCTTGAAATCAGTGTTGATTTTTTCCATAGCCTACCTCTTTATCGGGAGAAAGTACGTAACGCCTGCCTGGACCTCTTTGCCTGGCAGCAGGCGCACTTCCCCTATGAATTTCCCTTCCTTCGCAGTGAACACCCTTCTGGCTGCCCCGCTGAAGTCTTTCCAGCCCTTGCCGCCAGCGCCTGCGGAAAATTGCCACTTGTCATTCCCTGCCTGCAGCCCCGCGCCCTTGTCCTTAAGCCCATTTCCATCCATTGCCGCCTGGCCTGAAAGCGTGAGCGCCCATCCCTTCCAGGCAAGCTGCCTTATTTCGGCGCCGAACTGGTAGGTTCCGTCTGCCGGATTGTATTTCGCGCCTATTTGGGCAAGGCTGCCCGCGGTGTGCACCGGGATAAAAATCGCCCCGACCTCTGATTTGCCATTGGTGGATGCGCTTGCGCCAAGAAGCATCCAGCCCGCAATCTCAAAGCTGCCTGCCACAGTCAGCGTGCCTTTCTGCCAAATGGCATCCGCCCAGACGCCATCGGCAATCTTCTTGTTCAGCTGGAGAAAGACGCCTCTCTGCACAGTGTCAAATGTAGCTGCGGCATAAGCCCACTCACCAAGCTCAGCCCACATCGCAGGATTTGGGAAGGCGCCCCTGCGCGAGTGGTTGGGATAGGTTGCCATCAGCTCAGTTTTTGCCGAATCCGGCTTTGCCTCAGGCACTTGCCCCTCCGCCTCTTTTGGCGAGAGTACCAGCGCTAGCGAGAATACGGTTGCAAGGGCAGCCGCCACCCACGTTTTCACTTCCATAAACACACCTCTTTCTACTTTACCACATCCAACCTATATATAAGTTTGTGGTGAGTTTAAACACCACAATATCAAATCTGATAGAAGTGTGCTTATGGCGGGCGAGAACGAGGCGCTGCAGGGCTTTGGCCTGACTGCAAACGAGGCCAGGCTCTATTTGCTGCTTCTTAAGGGCGGAAAGGCAAAGGCGACCGACTTGGCGGCAAGGAGCGGCATGCACAGGCGCGTGGTATACGACACGCTTGCGCAGCTTGCAAAAAAGGGCATGGTTGGGCAGGCGTCGGTCGGGGGAGTGCTTACGTTCACTCCCTCTCCTCCCTCCTCCCTTCTCTCATTTCTTGACGAGAAGCGCGATGCAATGGAACAAGCGCTGCCCTCGCTTTCGCGCGCGTTCGAGTCTGAAACGGCAACAAGCGCGTCCGTGATGCACGGAAGGCAAGGGGTAAAGACAGTTCTTGAGGACATACTTGCCCTTCGCGCGGATTACTGCGTCTATTATGGCGCAATGCAAATCTATGACATCCTTCCCAAATTCATGTCAATTTTCAATGAAAAAAAGAACAGTCTTGGCATAAAGTCCCGCCAGATTCTCCTAGATTCACCGCTTGTGCGGGAGCGCGCAGGCAAGGTGCCGCTATCAGAGGCAAAGTTCATCGACCCGTCCGCGCCCTCGCCCGGCATCTGGTGGACATATGCCGACAGGCTGGCGCTCATCCTTTGGCACGAGGAGCCCACCGTGATACTGATAAAGGACGAGCACCTCGCAAAGACCTTCCGCCAGACATTCGACCGCCTGTTCGATGAAAAGACGCGCGTCTACCGCGGCGACTCGGGCATGCGCGCGATATTGGAGGAAACCCTAAACCACAAGGAGACCCTCTATATCGGCGCGGCAGGCCAGGCGTCAGAGCGCTATGATGATTATCTTAGGAAAAGCTACATGCCGCGCGCTGTAAAGAAAGGGCACAGGTGGATGCTTCTTGCCAACCGCCAGATACTGAAAAAGCCAGCCTCGCGCTATCCTATAAGCACGGTGCGCCTGCTCCCCAAGGACTGGGATTACTCGTCGAACGTGGTGTGGATTTACGGGAATTGCGTCACAAACGTGGTGTGGCTTGAGGAGCCGGTGGCGTTCGTGGTGGAGGACAAGCACGTGGCAGACGCGTACAGGCACTACTTCTGGCTCATGTGGAAAACTGCTGGGAAGAAATAGCCGGCGCTTTGTATGTTCTTTTTTAAGCACTTCGATGCACACGCCCCGCATGAGTGGAAACATGCTGTTCCAGCCTGAAAAATGCGGCATTGTGAAGCGCAGCATCCTGAAGCAGGGCGGGAGATACAATTCGACAATGGCGTCAATTGATTACGGGGAAAGAATGCTCCCCCTTTTCCTTGCCCTCCAGTTTGCGCGCCATATGATGGATACAAACAAAGAGGAATTTATAGGAGAAACGCCGTGCTACTCTGGGACAAAGGCGCTCCTGCTGCGCAAGAGCATCGCTTCCATCCCGCTGGAAGAGATAGGCGGGAAATTTTTCATAAGAATCAGCGGGAAAGGCTTTACCGAGCTTTTCGAGCTCCACAAAAAGTTCCTCGCCCCTGAATTCTTCCACAAGGAAAGCCAGATCATCCTCTTCTCGGAAGGCTGGAAAACGCGCAGCGCAGGGCAAAAAACCGGCATAACCACGCTGCGCGAAGGGGATGGCGGCGCGGAAAGCTATCTGATTCCGCAGGGAAAAATGGCGGGGCAGAATGAGGATTATGTAGTTATCGATGTCAAGGCTTCGGACTTCCCATTCCTTTTCGGCAAAGGCGCTGCCGGGGACGTCCGGGTGGGACTTCCAAAAGGCGGCGTGAATGGCGGGAACGCGGCAGTAGGGTGCGGCATCTGCCATGATGGCGTCATCATCCCGAAATTCGAGTGGACTGGAAGCGTGTTCGTCTACAAGAAGTAGCTATTTCACCATGAGAAGCTGCGCGAGCAGCGCCTCTATCTGCAGGGTTTCGTTCGCGCCTTCCACGAGGCGGAAGTTGTACTCGCCAATCTTGTCCACAATCGCCACCTTTTCGCGCTCGCCCACGGACAGAGTGTCCACCGTCCTGTACATCTGGAGGAGCACATCCTCCCCGCTCATGCCGTACTCCACCATGAGCTTGTGCAGCTTCTTGCGCGCCTCGGTGAATTTGTGCGAAAGCGCCAGCTCCATCATCTCCTTTATCTCCGCAGGCTCTGCGCGGCTTGCGCTCTTGTACACCATTTCAGACGTTATCTTCTTGCCCTGCATGGACGCGCCCTGGAGCGCGTTTATGGCCCTTCTCATGTCCCCCTCAGAAACATAGAGCAGCGCCTCAAGCGCCTTCTCCTCCATGTGCAGCCCCTCCTCCTTTGCCACCCTGTGCAGCATGTCCTTTACCTCGTCATCGCGAAGCGGGCGGAAGCGGAAAACCGAGCAGCGCGACTGTATCGGCTCTATTATCTTGGAAGAGTAATTCGCGGAAAGTATGAAGCGCGTCACGCCCACATAGACTTCCATTGTCCTGCGCAGCGCATTCTGCGCGTCATTGGTGAGCGAGTCCGCCTCGTCCAGGAAGATTATCTTGAAGGGGACGCTCTCAAGCGCCACCGTTCGCGCGAAATCCTTTATCTTGCCGCGCACGACGTCTATCCCGCGTTCATCGCTCGCATTCAGCTCCAAGATGCAGTCGCGGTAATCCTCTCCGTACAAGTCGCGCGCAAGCGCGATTGCCGCAGTGGTCTTGCCGATGCCAGGCGGGCCTGCGAAAAGCAGGTTCGGCATGTTCTTTTCTTTCACATAGGCGGAAAGCAGCTTCACTATCTCCGCCTGGCCCACAATGTCGGGAAGCGTGCGCGGGCGGTACTTCTCGGTCCAGGGTATGTAATCTGCCATGTCTCTCCCGGCTTGATTTGCCCGCAAATGCCTTAAAAGCTTGCCCTCGCGTATTACACCCGATTATATGGACGAATTCACTCATAAGGTGCGGCCAGGCCTGCAGGCCAAGCCATCTGTTGCTTCCTCAGGCACTGGCCTGCCGCTGGCAGATGCCAGCGGTTCGCCGCACCTTATGACCATGCAGCTTGCGGTGTGCCTGGCATCAGCCGCATTTTTCGCGCTTTCAGGCGCTGCCACGCCCCAATTCGCGCTCTGCCTGCTCGCGCTTTCCCAGGCAGGCTACTTCATCTTCCTCCAGATGAGGAAGGCATCCATCGCCTTGCCGTGGGCGGCAGTGCTTCTCATAATCACGTCCTTCGCCTGCTTCTTCGTCTCCGCGCTCATCTTCAGTGCCACAAGCTCGTTCCTGGCGCTTGCTTTTGTGCCTGCACTCTTCTGCCTGCCCTCTATTGCGGCAGTGGCGCACGAGGTTTTCGTTTCAGGGTGATTGTGCTTGCATGACCAGATAAAGCTAGAGCAGGAAATTTTCTCATTCTGGGAAAAGGAAAAGATATACGATGCTGTCAAAGCGTCGCTAACGGACGGCAAGCCGTTCTATTTCTGTGACGGCCCGCCGTATGCGACCGGGCAGATACACCCCGGCACCGCGTGGAACAAGGCGATAAAGGACGCGGTGTGCCGCTACAAGAGGGCGCGCGGCTTTGCAGTGCGCTGCCAGCCAGGCTACGACACCCACGGGCTCCCGATAGAGGTCAAGGTGGAGCAGGAGCTCAAGTTCAACGACAAGCGCCAGATAGAGAAGTACGGCGTGGAAAAGTTCGTGGAAAAGTGCAAGGCATTCGCCACCCAATACATAGGGGTGATTTCCGGGCAGTTCAAGCGCTGCGGGGTGTGGATGGACTGGGACCGCCCCTACATCACCTACAAGGACGGCTACATCGACGCTTCCTGGAAGACCGTGAAGGCCGCCCACGAGAAGGGGCTGCTCCACGAGGGCGTGTACGTGGTGCCATACTGCAGCCGCTGCGAGACCACGCTCGCCAACTACGAGCTGGAATACGGCGAGCAGGCAGACCCGTCGATATACGTCAAATTCAAGTCCCTCTCCGTCCCCAATGAATACTTCGTCATCTGGACCACCACTCCCTGGACGCTTGTTTCCAACATGGCGATAATGGCGCACCCCATCTACACCTATGTGAAGGCAAAGGTGGGCGGCGAGACCTGGATAATCGCAAAGGAGCGCCTCGACCACGTCATGTCATTGACGGGCAAATCAGCGGTGGTGATGGGCGAGCTGTCCGGCAAGAAGCTGGAAAAGATGCAATACGAGCACCCGCTGCAGGGCAAGATTGGCAAGAAGTGCGAACGCTTTGTCGTGCTCTCGGACGAATTCGTCACGCTTGAGGACGGGACAGGGCTTGTCCACTGCGCGCCCGGGCACGGGCCCGAGGACTTCATAATCGGCAAGCGCTTCGGCATCGAAATTTTCTCACCCATAGATTCCGCCGGGAAGTTCACGAAGGAAGGCGGGAGCTATGCCGGCATGCACGCGCGCGATGCGTCCGCAAAGGTGATTGAGGACCTGGGGGCGAGCGGCATGCTTCTGCACGAGGGAAAGGTGGCGCACCGCTACCCGCACTGCTGGCGCTGCAAGACGCCCCTCATCTTCATCGCCACCAACCAGTGGTTCATCTCCATAACCAAGCTCAAGGGGAAGATGCTGTCCGAAATCGAGGCATGCGAGTGGCAGCCGCCTTTTGCCAAGACGCGCTTTTCCGACTTTGTCTCCACCGCGCCCGACTGGTGCATAAGCAGGCAGCGCTACTGGGGCATCCCCCTCCCCATCTGGAAGTGCGGGAGCTGCAGCCACCTGAAAGTGATAGGCTCGCGCGAGGAAATCCCGAAGGTCGAGGAGCTCCACCGCCCCTACATAGACCATGTCAAGCTCAAGTGCGAGAAGTGCGGCGCAGCCGCGCACAGGGTGCCCGACATACTGGACGTCTGGTTCGACTCTGGGAACGCAGTCTGGGCGCCGCTCACGCCCGAGGAGCGCACCAGGTTCCCGAAAGCCGACTTCATCGTGGAGGGCAAGGACCAGACGCGGGGGTGGTTCTACTCGCTCCTTGGCTCCGGGGTGGTCCTCAACAACGAAATCCCCTACAGGACGCTTCTCATGCACGGCTTTTTCGTGGACGAGAAAGGCGAGAAGATGTCGAAGTCCGTGGGCAACTTCGTGCCCCTCGAGGACGTGCTTGACAAGTACGGCGCGGACGCATTCCGCCTCTGGTGCCTGTCCAACACGGTCTGGGATGACCTGCGCTTCAACTGGGACGAGATAAAGGAGGCGCACCGCGCAATCGGCACGGTCTACAACCTTGGCGTTTTCCTCTCCCGCTTCTGCTCATCAGGCGCAAAGCCGCCGCTGCCGGACGACTCGCTTTTGCGTTCCGAGGACAGATGGCTTCTTTCGCGCCTGTCCGCAACCACCGAGGAATGCACCGGCGCATTCGATACCTACCGGCCCCACATTGCCGCAAAGGCTGTGCGCGCCTTCCTTATCGAGGACATCAGCCGCGTGTACATGAAGCTTGCAAAGAAAAGGATTGACGAGGAGGGCGCATCCTGCCCTGCCGTGGGCGTGCTGTACCATGCGATGTTCGACGCCCTTCGCATGCTGACGCCGTTCTCGCCTTTCATCTCCGAGCATATCTACCGCTCGTTCTACATGCGCCACGAGGGCAAGGCATCCATCAGCCTCTGCCCCTGGCCCGGGGCGGACCGCAAGCGCCGCGACGCGCTGCTGGAGCGGCACTTCGAGGTGGCAATGGCAATCTCCACGGCATGCGCGAATGCGCGCCAGAAGGCCATGCTGCCCCTTCGCTGGCCCCTTGAGGAAGTGCGCATAGTTTCCGAATCAACAGAGGTCCTCTCCGCGGTGGAGCATCTCTCCGAGCTTGTGGAAACGCTTGCAAACGTCCGCAGCGTGAAGAATGCCAAGCAGCCGAAAACCTCGATAGAGGTGGTGGTGAACAAGGCAAAGGTCGGCGCGGCGTTCAAGCGCGAGTCCGTGTCCGCGCTTGCGGCAATCAACAAGGCGCCATCGGATGAAATAGGCGCATGGCTCTCCGGCAAGGACGCCTCCTACAAGGCAGGCGGGTTCGAGTTCACGCGCGAAATGGTTGGGATTATCGAAAGCTCGGAAGGGTTCGCAATCGCGGCGTTCGAGAGCGGCAAGGTTTTCCTGAAGACCGGGATGAAAAAGGAGCTTTACGAGGAAGCCATGGTCCGCGAGGCCGCGCGCCGCGTGCAGATGATGCGCAAGGAGAAAAAGCTCGTGGAATCCGACAGCATCGCGCTCCACCTCCACACCCAGGACAAGGAGCTGTCCGCAATAATAAGGAAGCACTCCGATGCCATCGCGCGCCAGGTGAATGCGTCTTCCGTGGACTTTGCCATGCCCTCCCATGGGGCAAAAAAGGAGTGGGAGATAGGCGAGGCGACCCTGGCGATTGCGATCGAGAAGAAATAGGCAAATGGCGCTGCCAACGTTTTCCAGCTAAGAAGCCCGCCAAATTGCTGGGGGGTTGCCGCGATTGTTCCGCATGCAAAATAAGCCGCCAGCCTGCGGGCTGCCTCATCCTGCGTCTGCGCCGCTGCCGAGCCCTCCCCCGCCTTGCGTGGAGCCGCCACCGCTTGTTTGCCCCCCGCCGCCCTCTCCTCCGCTTGGCGTCCCGCCGCCCCCGCCTCCTCCTGGGGAGCCGCTGCAGGATACGGCGCTTCCATAAATCATGCCAATCACGCTTGGCGCTATCACTGATATCAGTATTGCCATCATCGCGCCGGTGAGCGCTGCGGTTGCCCAGACATTGGCGCGCGCCCTCGTCTCAGCGCCCATCATCTGCCCCGCGGCATATATCACTGCCGCAAGCAGCGTCATCAGCATCCCCGCCACCGGCAGCATCGACGTCAAGCCGGTGCAAAGGGCGCTCAGCGCGTCTTTAAGGGCCGTAAGCCCGCTTGATGCGGAAAGGAGCGGCAACGCCAGCGCAATAATGAAAACCAGTCTCATGCCTTTCATGGCTGGAACAGCGAAAGCAAGCTTTTTAATACATCAATCCAAAATGCCGCCATGCAAGAATCCATCCCTCATCGGCAGCATGCCGCTCCTGATTTTGTAGGCGCATATGAAAAGGCGATGCAGGAAGTCATCTCCGGCTGCGGCAGCCGCCAGGCGGCAAACGGCATGATTGGCGAGCTGCAGCGCCACTACGAGCGCACTGCAGCCGAGCTGAAAAAAGCCGGCGAAAGCGTTCAGGCGCGCGGAGAGATCCTGTCATCTGCAAAAATGGAGGCAAACAGGATAATCGAGAAATACGCCCCCAACACCGGCAATCATTTCCACGAGCTCGTGATTTCCTATTCTTTCGGGGCCATCATGCTCACCATCCCTCTCGTTGCCGCGGCATCCCTCCTGACGGTAGCCACCGGCATCCTCGCGGCGGGCAGCGCCTACTTCATAAGCGCGAAGATATTGGGGAACTGGAAAGGCATGGTCGCAAGGAGGCGGATATCCGACCTGTCCGGCGTGGTCGGACCGAAGAACATCCGGGGGCTCCCGCGGATGCTTGGGGCAAAGGGGAAAAAATAGGCGGCCCCCCTGAAGCAGGTTTATATTCGTTTTCCCATATATCGGGGAGAACAGTGGAACGGTGATTGGTTGATTTGCGAAAGATGCAGCGGGCAGGAATACACGCTTGAGAAGTGCAACTCATGCGGCAAGATGGTCTGCGAGTCCTGCAAGAAGAGCGCAAAGCGCGTGAAAAAGGTCACGCGCTACGTGATTTGCAGGGACTGCTGGACCAACATGAAGACGCGCGCGAAGTTCAAGGCACTCTGAGCGCCATCCCTATTTTTCCTGTTTTCATCATATAGCGCAAGCGTGTTTGCGCTTATCGCGCCCTCACTATTTTTTAATTCTGCCCCCATACGCTTTCCGGTGTTCCCATAGGCTCCATAAAGCGCGTTTTCGCGCGGCAGATACTTGACTCCCGCGGCAACCCGACCGTGCAGGCGGACGTTTATACCGCGCGCGGAAACGGACGGGCTTCCTCGCCATCAGGCGCCTCCACAGGCGTCCACGAGGCTTTGGAGCTTCGCGACGGAGGGAAGAAGTGGGGCGGCAAGGGCGTCTCAAAGGCGGTTGCCAATGTTAACGGGAAGATTGCGCGCGCGCTTGCCGGCTTTGACGTGTCGGACCAGCAGGGCATTGACGCGCTTCTTTGCGGATTGGACGGGACAGAAAACAAATCCCGGCTCGGGGCGAATGCCACCACCGCTGTATCGCTTGCTTGCGCGCAGTGCGCCGCAAACGAGCGCGGGGTGGGGCTTTACAGGCTCCTTGGGGGGAAAAAAATCCCCGCGCCCATGCTGAATGTGCTCAACGGAGGCAAGCATGCGGGAAACGGCGTATCCATCCAGGAGTTCATGATATTCCCCCTTTACTTTCCCACATTTTCCGAGTCGCTGCGCGCAGGCTCGGAAATCTACCATTCATTGCGCGGGATAATCGCGGAAAAATACGGCGCGCAGGCAACCGGGGTGGGCGACGAGGGCGGCTTTGCCCCTCCCTGCCGCTCCACCGATGATGCCCTGGCGCTTCTTGAGAGGGCGATTGGCGAGTGCGGCTACCAGAAGAAAGTGCTCCTTGCCATGGATGCGGCAGCAACATCATTTTACGACGCAAAAAGCGCCAGCTACAAGGTGGACGGGAAGCGCCTCAGCGCAGGCGAGCTGTCCGACTTCTACGTTTCCCTTGCGAAGAGCCACCCGATAATCAGCCTCGAAGACCCGTTCTGCGAGGAGGCGTTCCAGGATTTCGCCGCCCTTCGCGCGCGATTGGCAGGCAGGGTGCAGCTCGTGGCGGACGACCTTACTGTGACAAACGTGGAAAGGCTCGCCAAAGCAATAGAATGCGGCTCGCTGTCCTCCCTCCTTCTCAAGGTGAACCAGGTGGGCACGCTTTCCGAGGCAATCAGTGCAGCCGTGCTTTGCCGCAGGAACCATCTCGGCGTGGTCGTCTCCCATCGCTCGGGCGAAACGGAGGATGCGTCAATCGCGGACATTGCAGTCGGGCTTGGCTTCGGGCAGATAAAAGCAGGCGCCCCCTGCCGTGCCGAGAGGACGGCAAAGTACAACCGCCTGCTGCAGATTGAGGAAGAGCTGCCATCCGGCGGCTTTGCGCGGGCGTCAGGCATCGTATTATAGGCTTTTTGAAAGAGGTAAAACCATGATACTGTGGTCGAATGAAAAGGAGCAGTTTTCGCGCATTTCGCTCCTGTTCACAATTTCCTTTTCCATCCTTATCATAATCGGCACGCTTTGCATGGTGTTTGCGAATTTCAGCCTGGGCGTGCTGCTCTTCTCGCTCGGCGTGATGCTCGTGGGGGGGAACGAATATCTCGTCTTCAAGCGCCTGAGGACCAGGGAATATGCAGCCGCGCTCCTCACGCCGTCAAAATCGATCGAGGACCTCATGAACTTTGCCATACTCGCCTATATCCTGCCCTCCACATCCGCGATTTTCCTGTACTTCTTTGCCAGCATGAGCGTGCAGGTGCTGGTCATCGTGTTTGCAGGCTTCATCCTGACCAGCATCAAGATAGTCTCGCGCTCGCTGCAGTTCTACTTTTCCAAGTGAGCGCATTGGAAAAAACGCCGCGAAAATAGGAAAAGCAAAAAGAATCAAGGCAGGCTTTACTTCTTGTACTTCTTCTTCACGCCGTATGCCGGGTGGTCGGAGACTTCCTTGAGCTGGTTGGCGAGGAACTCCGCCATCTTGTCGCTGTCCTCGGTGCCTACAAGCACGTTGGAGCGCCAGCTCCACTGCGAGGCAAGCGTGGACTTGTCGCCGTCCCTGCCGATTTCATAGCCTGACGTTGCCACGAGAAGATAGGGCCTGCCTGCCATTTCCTTGGTGAATTCCCTGTCAAACTTCTCCAGGAGCTCGGAGAGCTTCTTGTCGTTTGCAAAATCGATCTTCTTTTCTTCCTTTTTCCTGTTTTCAGCCACAGCAAAACCTCACAAAAGGCATTTCGCCTCGGACTTGGATTGGAACTCAACGCCCCGGACAGGTGTAGGGGCGAGACTCCAACGCCCACGTTCCTCTTCGATAAGCCCAAGGCAGGCTTCTTATATGTGAGGAATTTAAAAAACAACCTCGCGCGTTCGCATTTTGCTAGGTGTCAAATGCTGTTGGGGCTGAAAATCAGCGGAAGCTTTCTCAAAGTGGCGAAGTTAAGTCATAAGATGCGACCGTGTGCATTTTCGGCGAACCGAAAATGCATCAGACATGTTCGTTGCCCTCTTTTCGCTCTGCGAAAAGGGGTCCCTTTGCCAGTGGGCAAAGTGGACGACGAAAATGCTGATGTCAAGCCCACGTTCGCTCCGGGTTTCGTTGCGTCTTATGACAGCAGGAACAGCCAAAGGGGCACAAGCTGGACGGTTCTTCCATCATCTGTTTTATGCGTTTCAAACCTGTCTTTCGTGACCATTATGCCATATTTCACTTTTTCAAAGTACTTGAAAAATGAGTAAAGCCCCTTAAAATCCTCAGGGTTTATCTCGTTTTGGTATTTTACCTCAATCGGAAGCGGCCCTTTGCCAAACTCATCAACTACCAAATCGACTTCGTATTTGTCCTTCCAATAAAAAACGCTCTTGCCCTTTCTTAGCAGCTGGAGGAACGCTGCATTTTCAGATAGCGCCCCGAAGTTTTCCGATGGAAAACGGGCATTGCTCAACCCGGTGTCAATGGCAAACACCTTCTTCTCCTTCCTGAACCTGCTGGCAAGGGCTTTCGAGTAATATTCCACAAAGAAGAAGAGATGGCACAGATTCAGGTAGCCCGCATAATTCATGGTCGTGTTTATGTCTATTGAGTTGGCATCGGAAATCTTCCGATAGCTGAAACGCTGGGCTATGCAGCCGCTCTGAAGAAGGTACAATGCGAGATTGCTTATCGCATTGACGTCTTTTATCTCCCAGATTTTCACGATGTCCTTGAAGATTATGTCGTCAAGCGAAATTTGCAGGTACTTTTTCTTGTCTTGCGCATCAGATGTGGTGCAAATCTGCGGAAAGCCGCCATAGGCAAGGTATTCGTAGAGCAATTTTTGTATGGAATCCTGATTCTGCGAAAACAGCCTCCAATTCGCACCGAAGTCTTCCTTTGGGGTCGGCAACTTCGCATTTCTTAGTTTTATGAACTCGGAAAAAGAGAACGGATACACGGTCATCGGTACATTCCTGCCTGTCAGCGCGGTCGCCTTTTTGCTTTTCAAAAGGGTCGCCGATGAGCCCGACACCACTATTTTCATGCGCGACTTGTTGCGGTCAAAAACCGTCTTCACCTGCGTTTCCCAATCATCGAAGTAGTGGACTTCATCGAGAAAAAGATACAGCTTGTCTCCTGATGATATTGTCGAGAATGCGTCCGCGATTTCAGTTATTGACTTGAACGCCTGTTTTACCTCAAATGCCTCCAGGGAAAGGTAAAGAATCCGCTTTGGCTTCACGCCCCCGTCTATCAGCTGCTGGATTGCCTGGTTCATAAGCGTGGTTTTTCCTGCGCGGCGTATTCCCGTGATTACAAGGACCATCTCGGATTCAAGCTCGTGCACGACCTCTTTCAGATATGCCTGCCTCTCAACGCCAAGATTGGCTTTATCCACTGCGCCGGTTGTCCACCACGGGCTTGCCCGCTCCATCACTCCCGCTGCTTTTTCGTACATGACAATATTAGGGGGCTAAAGTTTATATTTCTTTCATCTTGTTAGTCAAACATGACAAGATATGTCTTTCTTGTTAGTCATAAGTGACAAGATTTGTTCAAAAGCTACTCGGAATGTAAGCATACGCTGTTCAGTAGTTTTCAAACTACTTTCGCCCTGACAGGGCGTTGAACCGGTAGTTCAAGTCCCCCCGCCCTGAAATCTGATTTTACGACGGCACGCCCAGCAGGTCATGAATCCAGCTGGTTAAAGTCCAGCTTGAATTGAGGTGATGTAACCCAGCCTTATTCAATAGCCAAGATTGTAGGTGGCACGTCGGTGACGATGTGTCTGAAGGCTCTGAGGC
>JAPLWX010000002.1 GCA_026396415.1 Microcaldota archaeon | reverse complement strand
TTCGTGGGTCAGGTTTGGAGCCGGAAATTCGATCAGGGAATGGCCAACGCGCCCAACAATAGAGCAGGAGAAAATCTTGTCTGCCGTCGGAGCAGACTGTTGCTTACCTGCTACCCAACTTTAAGGAAAGACAGGACAGACAATCAATGTGACCGTAACCGACGCCCACCTGGCAAATACCGCAATCCATGTAAATGGCGCAGTAGTGAAAAACTGTTCCTTGTTTCCATGTGAATACATGCTGTCCAGCGAAGGCGCCTACCCCGTCTACGCGACCGCAAACGACGCATCTGGAAACAGCAACATAACGGGAACAATAAATGTCACAATAGACGCCACCGCGCCGGCAATCTCCTCGCATGACAATATCACTGCCGAGGCAACATCATCTTCAGGCACAATAGCCAACTACGCATTGCCCGCTGCAACCGACAACTACGACTCAAATGTGGCAGTGAACTGCATGCCCTCATCAGGCTCGGCATTCGCACTCGGAACAACTCAGGTCGCCTGCACGGCTGCTGACGCCGCAGGCAACACCGGGACAGCATCATTCGGAGTGATTGTAAGAGACACCACCGCGCCGGCAATCAGCCTTCTGGGCATGAATCCAGAAACAATTGAAGTCCACAACGCCTACAGCGACGCAGGTGCAACGGCATCGGACATCTATGACGGAGATCTCACTGCAAATATCTCCAATGTAAATCCGGTAAACAAGGACGCTGCAGGAACCTACACAGTCACATATGACGTGAATGACTCCAACGGCAACCACGCCACCCAGGCATCAAGGACGGTCAACGTGGTCTCCACAGCAGGAAACGCGTCCAGCATGAATGCGAGCGGCTTTTCGTCCATTGAGGCGTCAATCAACGGCACGGCTGCAGCCAGCGGAAGCGTGTTTAACGAAACATTGCCGGTAAATATTTCTGATAACGGCACGCAATTGCTGAACTTCAACTATAACTTCTCGATGGCAGTGCTTGACTTCGGCAAAATAACAATCACAGGCGGCACCGGCCCGGACGGGGCGGCTTACCTCACAGTGGACGGCATAAATTCAAGCGCCATCGCCGGGACAAAGGCGCTTTACATCTACAATGCCAGCAGCGCATTCAATTGCGTGTGCGTGAAGGACATTGAGGGAATTGTTAACGTGGGCCAGATAAGCAGCGCGTGCAACGGCGCCAGCGAAACGCTTGTTCCCTGCACCGGAGCGGATACGGGCGGCTATGCCTGCACAGCCAACGGCACCACACTGGCCATTACCGGCCTGATGCACAGCGGCGTTAGGCAGCAATACGTTGCGCCTCCTGTTCCTGTGGCGACCGCATCATCTTCCAGTGGCAGCAATGGCGGCGGCTTTGCAGGCGGAGGCAGCAGCTCGGCATCCACCATCAAGGAAACTGCCGAATACTCGGTTGACGTTGGCGCAGGAAGCGCCTGCCAGGTGATCGTCACGCGCGAGATGGCAAGTGCGGCTGGCATCTCGACCCTCACCACCACGCTTGAGAACACGGGCGGAAGCTCCTGCAACCTTGAGAACTTTACCTTCACAGACACCATCCCATCAGATTTCCCTGCGCTCGACGTTGTAACCTTCACCCCGCAATACACGAACCGCTGGGGCTGGACAGTGAGCTTCAATTTCCCGGCATTTGCAGCAGGCGAATCAAAGACGCTCACCTACAGCGCAAACCAGTGGATAAAAACCTCGCTTGCCAAGAGCTTCACAGCCTATGCAATGGCTGCAAAGAAGAAGCAGCAGGCAGCGCCGCCAATCACGCCCCCCGCGCCAACACCTGCTCCAGCTCAAAAACCTGTGACGCAGTCAGTGAAAAAGACCAGAGCGGCTGCCCTAGAGGAGCCGGCCATCATTCCAAACGCGACAGCTCCTAAGACAGATGAGAATGTCCACGCAGGAGCGCTATTTGACTCCGGTGAACCCCCCGCCATGAATATTCTTCTGTCTGTGGCAATAATCTCATTCGTGGCATTTGCAGGGTTGGCATTTGGGTTGTGGCGCAAAATAAGTGGAAGATAATGCGCCTCTGCCGATTGGCGCGGCAAAATACACCGGATGTTGAACGCGCAAGCATTCGGCTTCGGCAGAGCCGAAGTCTGGTGCATTTTCGGTGCGCCGAAAATGCGCATCAACATTTGCCGAGCCAAGCTCGATGCCGAATGAGCGTATGCGGATTACACTACAATGAAAAAGTTGCAGACAACTTTTTCAGCTATTGTAAAGAGCGAAGCGATTTACAATACAAAGACAAAGTTTCGCAAAGCTTTGTCCGCATTGTAAATGATATGCCTGCAGGCATAGAATTTACAATACAAAGACAAAATCAGCGGAAGCTTTCTCAAAGTGGCGAAGTTAAGTCTTTATACTTCAACTGGCGGGGTCAGGTTTCTTAGCCATCAGTCAAATTCGCCTTCCGCAATCCTGTAAGAAACCCTCGCCTCCATTGAGGGCACCACATCGATATCCCTTTTGCAGACCAGGCTGTTTGTGACGACAAATATGCTTTTCTTTACGATTATTTCGGCGATTTTCTCCAAATCGTCCATGGTATCCCCCGCGCAGCCGCCGCGGTAAAATCCGCCCTGCAGGATAATATCGCTGTTCACAATAAGCCCTGACGCTTTTTCCTGCCAGCCGTCCACGCACTCCCCAAACAGATGGCCGCTAAGGCTGAAAACGCATGGGAACTTTGAGATATCCGTGCCCAGCGAGCGGAACTTCGCTTCTGCAAGCGCCTTCTCTTTTTCCTTGCTGTAGACAAACAGCACCTTGCTCGCGGGAAGCACATTCAGCAAGCCAATGGCATTGATGAAGAAAATCTCGCGCTCCAAATTCCTCTCGCGCGGGTCGTAGCCCCAGGCAGGGTGCGTGACCGAAAAGCCCACATTGAAAGATTTGACAAGCTCGACCAGGGGAGCTATTCGGGAAATATTTTCTATTTTAGAGGCGATGCGCGCAATCTCTGGCCACCGGGATGAGGTTTGCATACATTAAATGTGGTTGAAAGTGTTATAAATAATGCGCTTTGCCTAATTTTTTATCTCAGCCGTGCCGCGTGTGCCGTCCACTTCCACGCGCACCCCGTCCGTTATCCGCGCGTAAGCGCTGCCTTCCATTTTGTCCACCATGGGGATGCGCGCGATTATGGCACCCACCACGATGATGGGTTCAGCCTCCTCGTTTATTATCGCGCATGGCGCAACACCGTTCTTTTTCAGCTGGAGCATGACATAGGAGCCTACAGTGGAGCCTTTGCCGCGCGGGAAGACGAGCACCTTTCCTGCGATGCACTTTCCCTCAAGGGAGTGCCCCTTTTCCTGCACTACGCCTGTTTTGGGGTCCACGCCGCCGAAGAAGGAAATGGCGTCAGCGCTAACCAATGCTTCGCCTTCTGCAACCCCATTGCAAATGCTTCTTGCTTTTATTTGCATACAATGTCCTCTACATCTCCGTACACTACCTTGCGCTTGAACATGTTGGTGAGGTATTTTGCAGCCTTGCCTGAGTTGCACGCCGCATGCGTTATGCCCATTTCCTCAAGCGGGCACACCACCATGCAGGTGTCTGCCACCACATTGCCTCCTGCCTGTTCTATTGTGCGCGTGAAGCCGGCCTTGTCTGCAGCTTCCTTTGTCTTGCGAGCGGTGCATACCCATAGTTTTGTCGCCAGCTTCTTTCCTTGCACTTTTTCAGCAACTTCCTCTATTTCTGAGAGGGAGGCATGCGGGCAGCCGATTGCTATGATGTCAGGCTTGCCGTCGCCCCCCATTTTTTCGCGCATTGCCCTCAGTTCCTGCGCGCCAAATGTTATTTCCTCCGCCCCTTGCGCAACATTCCACTCAGGCGTAATGCCTTTCATGAAATAAAGCGCCGTTGAGCCCCAGGCAGCCATGGATGCGCCGAGCGACTTGAGCCTGTCCTCAGTCGCGCCTTTCACGCCAATGAAAGCAGGCGTTTTGCCTTTCGCAGCCTCGCCAGCATAGGCGCCCATGGCACCATAGTCGCTCATGCCTTTTAGCTCCACATCCACTAACACACGCAAGTTTGCCACCCTGTTCTCATCCAGGTGCAGCCCGTAATTCGGTGTGCAGCCGCAGATGGCAGCTGCAAGCGCTGAAGGGCCGCCCTCGCGGTTGGTGCGCGCGCCAAGCACGGAATTCGCAAACGAGATGGCAGAGCTTTCAGACCATGCAATGTGCTCGCCAAGCTTTGGGCGTATGCCAACGAGGTAAGGCGTGCAGGTGCAGGTGGAGGAAATGCCCATTTTTGCAAACGCGGCCAAGATTTCCAGCTGCTTTTTTGCAAATGCAGGGGGCACCTTGAGAGCCTGCCATTGTTCCCTGTCCATGCCTGCGGGATTGAGGAATGTGGGCACACGGACGCGCGCGCCTGCCGAGGCAATGTCCTGCAGGTATTCCAGCCCGGCATCGCCTATTGTCTTGTAGGAAACGCCTGCCACCTGCGCGGATGTGATTGGCACCATGTTGCGCGCGCCATATATCCTGCCAAGCGCGCAAAGTATCTCCATTGACTGGCGCGCTGCCCCGCCGAGTTCGCCTTCGAGCATGGATTGCTGTTCTGATGAAAGCTGCATAAAAGCCACTGGAATGTTACTCTGCTCAAATTTATTAATCCGCATTCAGTCATCAAGATGATAAAAATGCCATCATATAACGTAAGGTTAAAAACATATCGTTCCAATACATTTTCAGCAGGTGATATGATGGGCACTTTGAACAATTACCGCCTGGATGGCTACAGCAATTTCATACTTGACTTTGTTTACCAAAACGACTTAGCCACTACGAAAAGCGATGCGCTGCGCATTGCCATCCGCAAGCTTGCAGAGGCAGTGGGCGCTCCGAGCGAAAGCGATTATCTCCTTCGCGTGGCAGAGGAGAGGAAAGCAAAAGACCTGGATGAGGACTACCGCAAGGGGAAGATTGAGGCGACCCCTGCCAAAGAGTACCTCGCAAAGCATCCCGAACTCCGCAAATTCATCAAAGGATAGGCGATTTGGATGTGGAAAATCGGATTTGCGAAGGAATGGGACTATTGGTACGGCAAGCTTGACAATTCTGTGCTTGAAATCGTCGGAAAGCGGCTTGCGAGGATAGAGGAAAGCGACAGGGAATACGAGCACCTTGGCAAGGGACTGCCCTTTTTCAAGGACGAATTCCACGACCAGTTCCGCATCTGCTTCCACGAGGACAAAAAATCAAAAATGCGCACGCTCCATTTTGTCGGCGACCACAAGCAGTATGAAAGATGGCTTGGCATGAGAGCCTAACAAAGTCATTTCTTTTTCTTTTTTGCAGGGATGTTAAAAATGGAAGCATCAAGCGAACCTTTTTCATCAAGCTCAGTGTTTATGTGGTCAAGCAGTATGCGCTTGAGGCGCGCATACTCCTCCTTGCCCACTTGCTGGTTGCAGAATGCGTACTGCAGCGCCTTGGTGTTGAAGCAGAACATAACATCGCTCACGTTCTCGCAGTTGTGGCAGAAGTACGAGTTCCTTGAGGTATAGGAGCTGTCCACTTCAAAGCAGCCCTTGAGATTGGTGGAATCGAATATGTTTATGCAGAACTGGGATTGCAGAAGCCTGAAGGCGCCTCCGAAGATGTGCTCGGACTTTATCACTCCCGAAGAGTATGCCGCGTATTTCGAGTCCGTGGTGTCCACTATCTTGTAGATTACGCTGCCGCCATACAGGTTGGGCGTGTCTATGCACCGGTCATTCACGCCGTCGATGAACTCGACTGAAAAGCGCGCAGCTTTTGCCACGCGGGAAAGCGCCTCGCCAAGCGTAAGCTCCTCGCCAGGCGTGATTTTTATGGGGTGCTTTTCAGACCATTCGGCGGCATCTGCATTTGCCAGCAGCCGGTCGGAAGGCAGCTCGCGGATGATGGGAAACATGCCGACCTTGAAAGTGGGCGCGCCGTTCGCGCCTTTCACTTTCTTCACCGGCATGGCGCGCTTCAAGAGCCAAGGCCCGAAGCGCCGGATGTTTTGATGCTCCTTGCCAAGCACGATGCGCGTGGTGGAACGGAATGCGTCTTCTATTTTTTGAGGCGGAGGGCTGTCAAAGGCGATTTCATCCTCTGGTACATCTTTTTTGTCCCTGCCAAAGTAGGCGATGTCTGCAACTGAAAACAAGCGCTTCTTCCGCTTCAGCTCATCCGCCATTTCTGCAACAAGTTTTTTCTTCAGGCGCATGAATTCGTCTTTAGGAAGCTCAAGATTGCCAATCACGTGCCTTTTCGAGTGCAGGTTGAAGGCAAATATGCAGTTCGAGCAGCCCACGCAGTTGAAGGCATAATACATGTCGGCAAGGTTGGTGCCATAGCAGGTTTCGAAGCAGCGATTCGCCCCAACGCCGTCGCACATCCTCATGCCGAATTGCGTCTTGGGAAAGCCGCACACGCCAAAAACGTATTCTGCCTCGCGCAGCGTGGAGGCATAGGCGCCGTATTTCACGTTGTAAAGGCTGTGGCCGTGGAAAATGGAGGCGCAGTCCACGCAACTGTCCACTTCGGAGACATCGGTGTTCCTGCCGAAAAGCTTGTTGCCGCAGAACACCGCGCGCTCGGAAGCCGCTGCGAAAAGCGAGTCGATGTCCTTTATCTCGTTCACATGGAGCGGCGGGAACTTGAGCATGCCGATTTCATCCTGCGAGATGAATTTCGCGCCATCGGGATAGAAGGAATTGGAGATCATTACCGGCTTTCCCGACACGCATGAGCTCTTAGTCTGGTAGGGGAACATCATTTCCTCAAAGTAGGGCGCAAAATCGCGAAGGTTGCCGATTTCCTCCCCGAAGATCACCTTCGAGGTTGCCTTGAATGCCTGCTCCAGGTCCATGCGATCACACGTAATCCTCTTTTTTCACGGCCATCCATTTTGCTTTCTCGAAATTCTTTCCATGCGCCTGCAATGGCTTGGTGGCGTCAATGCCCATTTTAGATGTTGCGTAGGTGTGCGCGTCTGCCGAAGGGTCAAGCGAGGAGCCTTTCTGCCCTTTCAGGATGACAACGTCCTTGTCTGCCTGCACGCGAGTGGCGATTGCCCACTCCACAGACGCAGGCGAGTAGATGTCGATGTCGTCATCCACTATCACCACGTGCTTGAGGGACTTGTGCCCTGCGAATGCGGCGGTTATCGCGCGCTTTCCATCGTCCTCTTTCGCTTTTTTGATGCCCACAACCGCGTGCAGCCAGGAGCAGCCGCCTGGCGTGACGTTCACTCCGGTGCAGTATGCGACTTTGTTCACTTCATTGTATATGGTAGGCTCGCGCGGCATGCCCATTAGTATCTTGTGCTCCAGCGCGCCAGGCAGGAGAATGTGCCAGATTGGGTCGCGTCGGTGGCGTATTCGCGTTATTTTCATCACCTGCTGCTTGCGCACCACGTCATAGGTTTCAGTCAGGTCCACAAAAGGCCCCTCGTCAGCAAGCTCGCGCGTAATCTTTCCTTCGAAAACAAATTCTGCATCCGCAGGCACCTCAATGCCAGATTCGAGGCGAACTGTTCTCAGATGCGCAAGCGAATTTGCGATTGTGGTTTCATCCTTGCCGATTTCAACCGAGCAGGCAGAGGCAAGCAGGAAGTTTATGGGCGCGCCAACTACGAATGCGACATCCAATTCCCCTCCTGCTCTTTTGATGAACTCGTCAAGATGGCGGTGCAGTATCCTCACCACCACCCTGTCCTTGCCAATCACCATCATCCTGTGGAAAGAACAGTTCTGCCCTAATTCCTTGTCCTTGGCAATCACCACTGCGGATGAGAAATATGCCCCGCCGTCCTTTTCCGCGTGCCATGGAATAGGGAGCTTGCTTAAGTCTACAGGCATATCTGCCTCAAGGACAGGAGCATCTTTTGCATCCACCGCCTCGGGCTCGGACGGCTTGTTTATTGCGGAAATTAGCGCAGGGATTAATTGCTCGCGCGTGATGCCAAGATACTCGCATATCAGCTCGCGCGTGCAGAAAACATTCCCCGCCACCTTTGCGCCAGGCATTTCAGCCACGCGCTCGGTGTAGACTGGCTTTCCGTCAAAGGCAGCCATCACGCCTGCAAGCTCGAGCTTGAGCGAGGCGGGTTTGGTTAGCTCCGCCATTTTTCCCTCTTTCCTGATTGTTGCAATAAAATCCCGGAATGTCGCGCCTTGCTTCTTCACTTGCCCCACCTCTTGAAAAGCTTGTTTGGAATGCCAGATGCGTCCAGTGTTTTGCCCACCACAAAATCCACCATGTCGGATATTGTTCTTGGTTCGTGATAGAAGCCAGGCGAGGCTGGAAGCACGATTGCGCCTGCCAGCGTCACGCGCTCCATGTTCTT
Source organism: Microcaldota archaeon (assembly GCA_026396415.1). GTDB lineage: Archaea > Micrarchaeota > Micrarchaeia > Anstonellales > Anstonellaceae > UBA10161. Next base: position 2,010 of record JAPLWX010000002.1, on the reverse strand, counting down.
GATTGCGATAAGCGAGTAGGGGGTTTCGCGCACCACAAGCACCAGCTTTTTCCTCTCCTTCAGCGCCACCTCTGCCGCGCGCGTAATCAGGCTGCTGCCCACGCCATTGGCTATTTCGCCAAGGGTCTTAAGCGAACAGGGGCATACTATCATGGCATCGGGCGCGGAAGAGCCAGAGGCAAAAGGGGCTGAGAAATCGTTTTCAGCATAATCTGCTTTGGGAAGCTTCCCGCCTTCTGCTTTTGCCACTTTTTTCGCGCCATCTGAAATGACAACTGACACATCATGCTTTGAAGCACGCAGCACTTCCACTAGCCGGCTGCCGTATATTATGCCAGATGCCCCTGTGATTGCCACGAGAACGCGCATGTGAAAATTCACCCAATAACCCTTATAAATAGGTTTTGGCAATCCCCTGCCATGCAGATATTGAAACTCGGCGGCAGCGTGCTTTCCAGGAAGCACGGGTTCATGCAGGCGGACGCGGCCAGCATTGCAAGGCTTGCCTCCATCGTGGGCAGGGCGTACAAGGCAGGCGTGCGCGACCTCATCATTGTCCACGGGGCAGGCTCGTTCGGGCATGCGCCTGTCATCAAGTACAAGCTCAACAACGGCGTGCGCACCAGGAAGCAGACATGGGCGTGCGCGCTCACGCATTCCGCCTGCAGCCATTTCTCCTCGCACATCACAGACGCGCTCATAGCTGCTGGCGTGCCTGCCATGTCGGTGCCCCCGGCTGACATTGCGCGCTCCAGGAACAGGCGCATTGTCTTCATGGACAAAAAAGTGGTGTTTGACCATATCAAGGCAGGCTATGTGCCTGTGCTTTTCGGCGACATGATACCTGATTCCCTGCTTGGCTGCTCGGTGTGCTCAGGCGACCAGATTGTCTCGTATTTCGGCAAGTACGCAAGCCGCGTGGTGATGGCAACAAATGTGGACGGCGTGCTTGTCCACGGGGAAGTGGTGCCGCATATCACGCGAGGGAACTTCAGGGAGATCTCGCGCCACCTGAAATGCTCAGGCGCGCCCGACGTGACTGGCGGGATGGAGGGCAAGATACGCGAAATAATGAAATGCCGCGCGCCTGCATACATCGTGAACGCGAGGAAGCCCGCGCGCGTGCTGGCGCTTCTCATTGGGAAGAAAGCTATTTCTACACGCATAAATTAGGCACGCCTTGACGTAGTTGGCGTTCACTCCTTTTTCTTCATGAATGCATCCTTGCTGTCATAAGGGATTGGCTGCTGCGTGGACGGAATCCTGAACACGCCATAGAGCCCATAATCCCGGTTGTAGATGATTTTGTCGGCGGGATACATTGGAGAGTTGAATTTCGGGCTCATGTAATATGCCCCTGCTTCGTTGGGATCTGAGAAAAGGAAAACCCCGCGGTTAGGGGCAGTGTATTTCAGCTTCCTCAAGTCGCTCATCCAGCCTTCGATGTATTTGATTGGCAATGGGAAATCCTTGGCATCGTACCTGCCAGTCTGCTGGGCGTTTTTGGTCGTCCAGTAAACAATCCCGTCAGTTGCCTCCACGCCGCTGTACAGCACAATGTCCGCATTTGCTCCGAAGTACTTCTTCGAATGTGAGCGATAGCCGGGCATCCCCTTGTCGTTTTCCGGGCTGTCCCAAATATCGAAGCAGATGAACGGAAGGACGGTGAACTTCTCGCCCTTCCGGCTCTCGATTTCGAACATGTGGCTCTTGCTATATGCGAAGTTTTCCGCTGCCATGCGGTTGGCTTCGCTGTATTGTTTCTTGTCCACGAACTCAAGCGCATCCCAGACATTCCCCTTCTTGAGGTGGAAATCGGCTATCCTGCCATTCCGGTCTATCAGGAGCATGGTGTTGAATACAATGTCTGCCCTGTCTTTCCTTAAAGTTGGGTAGCAGGTAAGCAACAGTCTGCTCCGACGGCAGACAAGATTTTCTCCTGCTCTATTGTTGGGCGCGTTGGCCATTCCCTGATCGAATTTCCGGCTCCAAACCTGACCCACGAAAAAT
>JAPLWX010000048.1 GCA_026396415.1 Microcaldota archaeon | reverse complement strand
GGTGACCGTCACGGCGGCGCTCCCCTGCGTATCAGGCGCGATTTATGACTACAACGTGACTATCACCTACAATACGCCTAACAATGCCATCACAGGGCTCAAGGAGTACGGGACCAAGAACCTGATAGGCAAGTGCACGTAGGGCGCCCAGCCATCCGTCCATTCCGTTTTTTTTCAATTTTTGCCGGGGAAAGGCAGAAATCTTTATATAATGTAACCGTGATTTACTGCCATACGCCCGTGCATCGGGCAAAAAAAAGGCGACAAAACGAGGGATTATATGGGAATATTTAGGGGACAGGGAGCCACAGAGTACCTGGTGCTCTTGGCGGTTGTATTGATTGTTGCGCTGGTATCAGTGGCGCTTCTCGGGTTCTTCCCGGGGATGGCGGCTGATGCCAGGATTACGCAGAGCCAGACGTACTGGAGAGGCCAGGCATCGCCATTTGCGATTCTGGACGCATCCGTCAGCAATGCGACTTCCACCTTAAGCATGCAGAACATGATGGCGACAGGACCCTACAATGTGACGGGCATAACCATAAACGGCGTGGCAGGCACAGGTGACCGTCACGGCGGCGCTCCCCTGCGTATCAGGCGCGATTTATGACTACAACGTGACTATCACCTACAATACGCCTAACAATGCCATCACAGGGCTCAAGGAGTACGGGACCAAGAACCTGATAGGCAAGTGCACGTAAAGTTTTCCAGCCCTTCTTTTTTTTATTTTTCTTTCCCTAGTTTTCGAACGTGAGAGACGCCAGATTGCCGCCTTCTGAGAGATAGTGCGCCTCTTTCCCTTCAAGCGCGCAAGACTTTATTGACAGCAAAGTGGCAGCATCCACGCCAGGAGGCACAACACGCAGGCCGAGGAGGGATAGGGCATTTTGGAGGGGCATCCTGAATTTTTCAGCGCCGACTGCAATAACCGCCCCGCTGCCGTCAATTGCGACGCCTCGGAATTTTCCGCTCTGATGGCCTGTGCAAAAGCCGCCTGCCGCCACGATTCGGGAAAATGCATTCAGATGGAGCTCGCCATTCCTGAAAGTTGCGTTTTCAAGCACCACCTGCTCGCCTTGTTTTGGCAGATGCGCGCCTTCCGGCAGCGACCAGGCGGCAACGCGCACGCACTTTCCCCCGCTGCAGATGGAAAACGAGTGCATGGTTTTTTCCACTCCGGTGCGCCTGTCACGGTATGTGTGCACGCCCCCGGCTTTTCCCGCCACGCCCTCCACATTGCAGATGCCGTCCGCAAGCCCTGCAACCGATGCCGCCTGCCGTTTGCCAGCGCGCGCAATGCCCCCGTTCCTGCCTATTGCTATTTCCCCTGCGCGCACGTATGCGCCGGTGCATTCGATGCTGTCGCCCGGGAGAAGATTGCCTTCCGCAACCTTTGCCTGCTCGTTCCAGAGCACGAGCGTAGCCTCGCCGGATTTGTCCGAGATGTGGAGGCGCACCGTGCGCATTGTGCCGCCAGGGAACTGCTGGACAGGGAATATCCTGTCCACGCGCGCGGAAAAGGAGAATGGCAGCACTGAGGAAGGGGCCCCGGAAAGAAGGAGCTTTTTCTCGGTTGTTATGCCGTTTTCCTGGCAAAGGAGCAGCATTGCCGCCTCGCGAGTCAAAAGCCCGCCGAATGAATCTGTCTTTTCCTTCACTTGCATCTCAAGCGCATTGCCCAGGAGCAATGACAGTTTCTGCTCGGGGCTTTCTTCCTGCAAAGCGCCGCCGCCCAAGTTCGCCATGGCAAGGATAATGCCACGAATGTTTAAAATCTCTGGCAGTGCAATGGCAGCATGCACCCCGAAATAGCGACCATTGGGCACATTGTCTACGACATACGGAACTATGTGGAGAGGTTCCCTGAGCCCGACCACACCGCGCTCATGCGCATGCACCCCTCTGTCAGCGGAGGGGGCTCTGCGGCAAACGTGGCGGTCAACCTCGTGAAGCTCGGGCACGCGGCAGGCGTTGTCGGAAGCGTCGCCAGCGACAGGCATGGCAAGTACCTTCTTTCAGACCTTCACAATAGGGGGGTGGATGTGTCGCAGGTGCGCGTCTTTCGGGGCATGAGCGGGCTGTCCGTGATAATAATTGATGCCGCCGGGGAGGTGCGCGTGATTGAGGACCTGGGAGTGGCGGACAGGCGGCGCGCTATGGATCCGGATTTCATACGCGGCTCGAAATTCCTGCACATGAGCGGCTGCGCATTCCCCATGCTTGAGGCAGGGAGCAAGATCGCGCACAGGGCAGGCATCCCGATATCGTTCGACCCCGGAAGGGCGGCATCGCGGCTCGGCGAGAGGAAGCTTGCGCCCCTGCTTGAAAGGTGCGAGTTCCTGATAATAAACAGGAAGGAGCTTTTTTCCATAACCGGCTCGCGCGAGGAGTCGGAGGCGGCCAGGCTTGCCAGGAAATACAACCTCGTGTGCGTGATAAAGCAGGGCGGCAGGGAGATAATAGTCAAGGCGCGCGACATGTCGTCCTTCACCGTCCCCCCCTACGTTGTAAAGCCCGTGGACACGCTCGGGGCGGGGGACGCGTTTTGCGCCGGCTTCATCACGGGCATTGTGGAGAAGCGCTCGGTTTTCGAGTCCGTGCGGTTTGCAAACGCGGTTGCCGCGGCAAAGGTGCTCCGCAAGGGCGCGCAGTCGCTGCCCACGCGCCGCTTCATAGAGAAGAGGTTCAAAATCTGATTTTTGGTGCCTAAATGAAAATCACGCGCGCAGTTGTGTTTGCCAACAGGAAAAAGCCGCAGGCAGCCGCGCTCCGGCGCGAAGTGGAGAAATTCCTGCGCGCGGGCGGCGTGTCGCTTTCAGGGAGGCCCCAGCTCGTGGTGACAATCGGCGGCGACGGCACTGTCCTGTACCACAAGAAGCACTACGGCGTGCCGTTCTTCGCGATAGGGAGCAGCACCAGCTTCATCTGCCAGGCGGATTTTTCAAACTGGAAAGGCAGATTGGCGCGCGTGCTTTTGCGCCTTCAATCCGAAAAAAGGCTCATGCTCTCCTGCAGCATAGACGGCAGGAAGATGCCGCTTTCCCTCAACGAGATTGGCATCCGGAACCCCGAGCCGCGCGTGCTCTCGATGCACCTTGAGGCGGGCGGCAGCAGGAGGGCGGCGCAGGGGCAAGGCGCGCGCAGCCGCCATTTCGCTTTCCGCGCTGACGGGCTTCTTTTCTGCACGCCAACAGGCTCGCCTGCATATTGCTATTCGTGCGGAGGCAAGGAGATGGACAGGAGAGCGACTGGCTACCAGGCAGTGGCGATCTCGCCGTTCCGGCGCACGTTTGCGCCCCTTGTGCTTGCGCGCAGCGCGCGCTGCACGCTGCGCCTGTCAGGGCCCGAAGCAGCGCAGTTCTTCATAGATGGGCACTGCTTCCGCCAATTCACCTCGAAAAACACGCTGAAGGTGTGGACAAGCGCAAAGCCTTTCATGTTTGCGAAAGTTTAGCAGCTGCCGATCGCAGGAGTTTCAGAACAAGTCGAATGGCCCGCGCCGCACAAAGTCATCCACGGATACGGTGTGCTTTTGCTTGATGTGGCCGTTGCTTAAAACAATGAAGAACATGCTTTCAGCCGCTTCCTTCTGCCTCTTGATTTCACGCAGTTGCGCGGCGCCCAGGTCAACAGGGGGCTTCTCAATCAGCAATTTATAGGTGCAATATGCAATGCCAAGCTTGGGCAATATCAATTCCATCCTAGCTTGCCTTCTGGCTTTCCCCATTGCAACCCCGGCAGCCCAATCCCCCAGCGCCAGGAGCCTTTGGCTCTCGTTTGTGGCTTTGCCTGGATGATAAACAGACTGCTCTTTTGATTCCGCAAATTTCTCGACAATCTGAAATGCCGATGCGGTTTTCCCAAGCTGCCGAAACCATGCCAAAAATGCGGGCGATGCGGTTTTCATTGCGGCGGGCGCGGGAAGCAATGCCTTGGCCTCTTTTAGGGACAATTGTTTCATGGTTGTGTTTTCTGTTGAAAAAGGTTAAAAACCATCGCACATCGCAAGGGATTGCGCTGGGGAAAGCGAAAAAGCAGAAAGAAAAAAATGCTCACTCTTCCTCTTTCTTCCTGGCAAACAGGAAGAAGTAGAGGAGCGCGAGCAGCGCCACGAATGCAAGCACCACGCCTGCAAGCGGGAGCGTTATGCCGGATATGGACGGAAGCTGGATGCCGAACAAGCTTGCCGCAAGCAGCCCGCCATCCTGCGCATCATTTGCCTGCGAACTTGTCCCCGCCTCGCGGATGGTTGGCGCGTCAAACAGCGCTATCATCTGCTCGGTGAGCGGGCGGGAGAAGCTGTAGGCGTAGGACAGGCGGCTCCCCTTGGAAAGCGAGATTACGTGCCATTCGAAATTGGGCGCGGCTGAAACCGCGCTTGGCCTGTCTGCGAATGTTATCTGGCTCGCGCGCGCCAGGATCGAGCTTGGCACAGAGTCAAGTATGTCAAAGTCGTACTTCGTGGAGTTGCCGGTGTAATTCAGGTAAAGCACGATGTCGGATTCGAATGATTCGGTTTGTCCGTCGGTCATCTTGTACACTGAAAAGCGCTTGGAAAATCCCCCGGGGTAGATGACGAGCTTTGAGAAAACAAGCTCGCGGGAAGGCGCGAGGCGCACAGTCACGTTCTGCGTCACGTTGACCGTAGTCGGGCCGCAGTAGGGCACGAAGAAGTTCGCGCTTGTCTGATCGGTGCCGACTGTGACGTGCAGGACATAGTCGCCTTCCTTTGCAGGGGTGAATGCGAGCGTGGTGGTGCCGGTTATTTCCTTTACAAGCACCTTCTCGCTTTTGCTTCCGCCCATGTAAATTATCTCCACCGTGGCGTTGTTCACCTTGTTGTCAAAGACAGTGATTTTCACCTGCCCGGGGGCGCCCATGCAGGAGAACGAAACGGTTGTAGACGTCTTATAGGAAGCGCCGCCATTGCCGTTGCTGCCTCCAGAGCTGCCTCCCCCTCCATTGGGGCTGGGCACGAATTGCGAGACGGACACGCTTGCGTTGGCAGTTAGCGGGTTTGACGGGTCGGTGTAAGCCGCAGACACGATTCCGCTTCCCACTGCCACAGCAGTGAAGGACCCGTTGGCGTCGATTGCGCCGATGCCCGATGTTACGGACCAGATGAGATTCGCGTTCGGAAGCACGCCAAGCGCAGCGCTTGAGTTGTCATATGCGGTTGCAATGAACTGCTGGCTTTGGCCTACAAACAGTGAGACCGGGTTTGGGGCCACCAGGATATACGAGATGTTTGCAGGCTGCAGCGGCGTCACCGTGACGTTTGCCGTGTTCTGCGGCGAGACGATGAGGCTGCCAGTATAGGTGGCCCGCGGAAAACATGCCAAGAGGGTCGATTGTGCCCACCGCCGTGTTGCTGGACATCCAGCTCAGGTCGGAATTCGGGACATTTGCGATATAGGTCCCGTTGGAGTCGTAAAGCTGCCCTATGAACTGCTGCGTGGCGCCCACTAGAAGCGTTGCGGATGCCGGCGAGACCAGGAGCGCGGAAAACATGCCAAGAGGGTCGATTGTGCCCACCGCCGTGTTGCTGGACATCCAGCTCAGGTCGGAATTCGGGACATTTGCGATATAGGTCCCGTTGGAGTCGTAAAGCTGCCCTATGAACTGCTGCGTGGCGCCCACAAGCAGGCTTGCCGATGCAGGCGAGACCAGGAGGGTGTAGTTGCCTGGCGGCGGAGGGGGGCTTGAGCCCACTGTCACGCTTGCCGTGTTCTGCGAGGTTACGTTTGTGAAGCTGGTTCCCACGTAGACGGCTTTCACCGATGCGTTTCCTTGGGAAAGCGCAGTGAACACGCCGAGGGAATCAATGGTGCCAACCGCGGTGTTGCTTGAGAGCCAGCTCAGGTCTGAGTTCGGAACATTCATGACATAGGTCCCGTTCGCGTCGTAAAGCTGGCCGACGAACTGCTGCGTCGCGCCCACAAGCAGGCTTGCCGATGCCGGCGAGACCAAGAGGGTGTAAGTGGAATTGCCTGGCGGCGGAGGGGGGGAATTGCTTAGAACTTGAACTTGCGCCGTCACGCTATTAGGAACGTTTGCAGGCACAGGCAGTGGGCCTGTGTAGGTTGCAGTCACGGTTCCGTTGCCTGCTGCCAAAGCAGTGAAAAGCCCGTTTTTGTCCACGCTGCCTATGCCGCCCGGGATTGCGCTGCTCATGCTACCCGTGGCAGCGCCTATGCTGCCTGTGGTTGACCATTTGAGCACGCTGTTTGGCACCTGCGTGACGGTTCCGTTCGAAAAGTAAATATAGACCAAGAACTGCTGGGTGTTGCCCACGTAAAGCGTTACTGCCGACGGGATTATTGCAGGGCGGAAAACGATGCTGGCAATGATGCCAACGGGCTTGGGCGTTATCGCAGGAAGAATGCGGGGGTCTGCGCCTATTTTCACAGGCGGGAGCGGCAGTGGCTCGCCCCTTGCGGACGAGGTGCCTGAGGATGAAATTGCACCTGTGCTACTTGTGCCCTGCGTTGAAGAGCCTGTTGAGGAAACTGCGCCCGAGGCAGGTGCTGCATCTCCCGATGCCTTCCCAGCCCCTGAGGAAACTGCGCCTGAAGATGAAGAGGCACCGCCTGCTGCGCCGCCCTTGGAAGATGCGGCAGAAGAGCCGGATGATGCGACACTATTTCCCGCGGGCGCAGCGGATGCGCCATTGCCCGTTGATGCCACGGATGACGCTGGCGCGCCGGCACTGCCGGCTGGCGCTGATGCCGAAACTCCTGACGGCGCCACTCGCGCGCCATCAGAATCGATTGCAAAGGCAAGCGAGACCGACAGCAGCATCAGTAGCGCTGCGAAAAGGAATAATTTCTTCATCATAACCCCACCCCACCAAACTCAGCACGCGCCGTCGCGAGTGCTCTTTCATATTACTAATGTAATATGTTATTAGACACGCACATATATATAGCTATGTGTGGGAAAATAACATCTCATAAACACTTCTGTTCTTTTTTTGACACAACTTGTTTATAAATGTTTGCTCTGAAAGCACGCGCGAGGGAAATGGAAAAATACGACGCGATTGTTGTCGGCGCTGGGCCCGCAGGCTCGGCATGCGCATGCCTTCTTTCACAGCATGGCGCGCGTGTCCTGCTCCTTGACAAGGCAACTTTCCCCAGGGACAAGGTATGCGGGGACGCCATAGGGGGAAAGGCGCTCAACGTCCTGTCGAGGCTGGGCCTGGAGGGGGAGCTGAAGAAAAAAGGCTTCCTTCGGAATTCGGGGCTGGTTTTTTCCTCGCCCAACGGGACAGAAGTGGAAATCCCTCTTGCCAAGAGCGGAAGCGAAATGAGCAGCGGGTTTGTGTGCAGGAGGCTAGAATATGATAATATAGTGTTCCGGCGCGCGAAAAAGGCATGCACCGCGCTTGAGGGCGCGGAGGCGATTGGCCTGCTGTTCGAAGGCAGCCGCGTTTCAGGGGTGAGGGCAAAGATGTCTGATGGCTCCACGCGCGATTTTTCTGCAAACCTCGTGGTGGGCGCGGACGGCGCGGCCTCGCTTGTTGCACGCAAAGCCGGCGTTTTTTCCGCCAAGGCAGCGCACACGTGCTCGGCCGTGCGGGGCTATTATTCAGGGGTGGCGGGGCTGCGCGGCAACATCGAGATACATTTCCTCCCCGAGTGCATGCCGGGCTATTTCTGGATTTTCCCTCTTTCAAAAAATGAGGCAAATGTCGGGGTGGGGATGCTCCTGTCGGACATGCTTGCAAAAAAAGCGAATCTGCAGGATGTTCTTGCAGCCTGCATGAAGAACCCGCGCTTCGGGGCAAGATTTTCAGGCGCGCGCCTCGAGGGAGGCGTGGGCGGATGGAGCATCCCGCTTGCATCCGCGCGCAGGAAATGCGCAGGCAACGGGTTTGTGCTTGTTGGCGACGCAGCCTCGCTTGTGGACCCATTCTCGGGAGAGGGGATTGGCAACGGGATGAAGAGCGCTGCCATTTGCGCGGACACGCTTGCCGAGTCTGCCAAGCAAGGCGCGGTGGGCGAGGAAAAGTGCATGGAGTATGAGCGCGCGCTATGGGCAGAGATTGAAAACGACATCAAAAGCTCGTACGCACTCCAGCGGCTTGGGAAGCTGCCTTTCCTCCTCGACATTGCGATTGGCAAGGCGAAGAAAAGCGAAAAGTTCCGCGCACAGCTCGCAGGGATGATTGCAAGCAGGGAAGCGAAGAAAAAGGCGGCTGACCCGCTGTTTGCGCTCAAGCTGCTGCTAAGCTAGAAAAAAATAAAGAAAAGAAAACCGGCTCACTTCATGAAGCCTTCTTTTTCTTTCGGCAAGTACTTGTCGAAAACATCCTTTGCATATGACAAGTCGTTCTCGTAAGCCTTCTCGTAAGCCTTCTTGTTATCCGTTGCCCAATTCTTGTCGCCCACGAATTGGGAAAGCCAGGTGGCGTCCTTAAGAATCGCATTAAGCTCGGAGAGGGTCTTTGCCTTCTTCGCCGCAGCCTCTATCTTGTCGCATGCCTTCTCCACTTTCGGCCGGATGTCTTTGTCAAGCAGCTTCAGGTTATCTCGCCAATACTCGCTATTGTTGTTTATTTGCAGCGTGACAATATCTGACCTGAAGCCGCGCGCGATTTCAAGCATGGAAGCGATGGTCTTCCGCACATACTTCATTTCCGCCGCGGTCTTCTCCTCGGTCTTCTTTAGCGCTGCTGCGGCCGCCTTGCCCTTCATTTCCCCTATTTTCTTCATTCCTTCGACACTCATAGATTGGAAAATCCACATACTCAAGCACCTCTGACATTATAAGCAACAAACAGAATATAAATATGTGAGAAACCCCCGATAAGTGCTTCCGCTGGGCTTAAGGAAAGAGTCATTGGAAAAATTCACTGCTTCTCGTCCGCCGAGTACGTGATGTCGTGCAGCATGCGCTTGTAGCTGTAAAGCTCGTCAGGCTTGAAGAAGCGCGCCACTTCCTTTTGCGCGGTCTCGAGCGAGTCGGATGCATGTATCACGTTGCACTGCATTGAGAGAGAGTAGTCTCCGCGGATTGTCCCGGGGGCAGCCTTGCGCGCGTTGGTGGGGCCGCACATGTCGCGCGTCACCTGCACCACGTCCTTGCCTTCGATGACGGCAACCACGACGGGAGAGGAGGACATGAAAGAAGCAATGCCTGGAAAGAATGGCTTGTCCGCGATGTGCGCGTAATGCTCCTTTAGGAGGGCCTGGCCAAGCTGCACCATCTTCATGCCTGCGATGGAAAAGCCTCGCGATTCGAATCTGGAAAGCACCGCGCCACAAAGACTGCGCTGCACGCAGTCGGGCTTGAGGATGATAAGCGTCCTCTCCATGGAAACACCTCGCAAACACTGGCTGGGCGCCTGCCTTGGCAGGAGCGCTTCGCCTCACTTCTTGGCAGGGGCTTTGGAGGCCTCCTTCTCCTTGAGCTTGGCCTCGATGTCCTTGGCAAGCGCGGACTCCTTCTTCTCAGGCGCCTTGCGCTCGGTTGAAAGGACAAGCGTCTTGCTGGTCCACTTCATGAGCCGCCCCTCGCGCTTGAGCTTCTGGGAGTTGCGCTTGCACTTGCTTCCGCAGAAGTTGAGCGTGGTGCCGTCTTTTAGCACGTAGATCTCGCCAGTGCCCTTGAGCACCTCGTTGTTGCAGAATGAACAATATGCCATGCTTACACCTTATGGTTTTACTTGGCCTTGATTTCCTTGGCCTCGCGCTCGGTCTCAAGAAGCATCATGATGTCGCCTCTTTTCACCGGGCCTTTCACGTTCCTGCGGATCACGCGCCCCTTGTCCTTGCCGTCAAGGACCTTGCACATGACCTGGTAGACCTCGCCGTGGATGCCGGTCTTGACGACCACTTCCACGACTTCGACTGGTATTGCCGATTGGATTGCCATTCAAACACCGTTCACTCCTTCTTGGGAGCCGCTTCCTTTTTCGCTGCGCCCTCTTTCTTGGGCTCCCGAGCCGCCTTTGGCGGCTGGGCGCCGCCCTTGGCGGCCGTGCCTGCCTTCTTTTCCTCCCTCTTCGCCTTAGGCGAAGGGGCGCCGTCTTTGACGGCCGTCTTTTCGGCAGGCTTTGCCTCCTTGGCAGCCTCGGCAGGAGCTTCCTTTTTCTCCGCGTGTTTTGCTTCAGGCTTGTGCTCGTGCTTTTTTTCTTCCTTTGCAGCAGGCGCAGCCTTGGCAGGCGCGTACTTTGCGACCTTTTCCTGGACGCTTTTCACAAGCTCGGCCGCATTGCCGGGCTTTTCAATCGAGATTGCAGCGCACGTCACAGGAAGGCCTGCGGCAGTGCCCAGCTCCTTCTTGGTTGCGACATAGCAGTATGAAATGTTCTTCTCGGTGCAGAGCATGGGCAGGTGCATCACCACTTCCTCGGGGTCCACATCCTCTGCGATGACCACGAGCGTGGCATTGCCTGACTCGATGGACTTCGTTGCCTCGTTCGCGCCCTTCCTGATGCGCCCAGTGTCCGCTGCGACGGTGATTGCCTCAAGCGCCTTTGCCTGGACATCCGCAGGGGTTTCAAACTTCACGTAGCTTTTTGCCATATTCACACCTCAATTCCCCTTGCTTGGCAAAGGGAGTTTCATAGGCTCTTAAGAAAGAGCAGACGGGTTAAGGGGGAATGGGTTTAAAATCTTATGGAACGCGGCGCTGCGCAGTTTTTCCCCGCGCGTCAAAACTGATAATAAATGATACGGGAAAAGCGAGACATGGAAGAAAAGACACAGTCCATGCTGCCCATAATCCTGGTCGTATTCATTGACCTCTTGGGGCTGGGCCTGGCAATACCCATACTTGCGCCCATGTTTTTCGACGTGCAGCACGGCGTGCTGCCCGCGGGCTTCAGCACCGAGATGCGCGGAATACTGCTTGGTCTCATTATTGCAATATATCCCCTCGCGCAGTTTTTCGGCGCGCCCATAATCGGCGCGCTTTCAGACCATAAGGGGAGAAAGCCAGTGCTTTTGATTTCGCTTTCAGGCACCCTTCTTGGATACCTCGTGTTTGCCGCAGGCGTGCTCATAGGCAATGTGCCCATGCTTTACATCGGGAGGATGATTGCAGGATTTACTGGCGGCAACCTTGCCACTGCGTATTCTGCAATAGCCGACATTTCGGATGAGAAAAGCAAGACGAAAAACTTCGGCCTCGTGGGCATGGCATATGGGGTGGGGTTCATCATTGGCCCCTATGTTGGCGGTGTGCTTTCCGACCCGTCCGTGGTTTCGTGGTTCAACTTTTCCACCCCGTTCCTTGCTGCCGCATTGCTTGCAGTCATCAACCTGTTCATGGTCTATTTCAGGTTCGAGGAGACGCTCAAAACGCGCGTGCACACGCCAGTAACGCCCTGGATGGGCTTTGCCAATTTGAAAAAGGCGGCCATTCTCCCCAAGCTTCGCACCATGTTCATTGTGATTTTCCTTTACATGTTCGGATACACCATGTACACGCAATTCCTGTCAGTCTATCTCATCGAGCGCTTTGCTTTCAGCACCTCGCACATCGGCGACATATATGCTTTCATAGGCCTATGCATCGCGCTCACGCAGGGGCTGGTGACCCGCCCTGTCTCGAGATGGTTCAGCTCGGAGCAGGTGCTGCAGGTTTCGTTCCTGGGCCTGTCAATCGCGGTTGGCGCGGTGCTGCTGGCAACCGATGCATCCCATGTTTACTTCTTCATCCCGTTCGTGGCGCTGTTTGCAGGGCTGACCTACCCCAACACCACCACCATTGTCTCCAACCTCGCAGGCAGGGAGTCGCAGGGCGAGATAATGGGCATCAGCCAGTCCGTCCAGGCAGCCGCGCAGGCAATCCCGCCCATCATTGCGGGCGTGATAATCTCAATCGGCGTGACGCTGCCCATACTTTGCGCAAGCGCGATAATCTTCTGCGCCTGGGCTGGCTTCATGCTTGCCATGCACTACAAGCAGCGCGAGAAGTTCCACGAGGTTTAGGCGCATTCACGCGCGATCCTCGACGTTCGGAAATCGCCAAAAGCTTTATAAACACTTGTCAGCATAAAGGCATAAATAGTGTTTATACGTGGTTTTATGGCTCCAGTATGGTACAACCAGCAGCCGAAGAAGAGCGAAGCCAATCTTCCGCCAGTTGAAAAATTCGCCTCGGCAAAGATAGGCGGGCAGGACACTCTAAAGTCGCTTCCTATTCTCCTTAAAGCGTTTGACGAGAAAAAAATAACGTGGTTATCTATAGGTACTGTTATGACAGTCAAGCTAGAGATTACAAAAAAGATACTCGAGGGAATGGCAATACACCCCCTGACTCGCCACATGGAGAGGAAAAATATACGCGCGCTGGAAGATCCAAAAACATATTATAGTAATAACGGAAATTTATGGGACGCTTACTTGGAGACTCCATCCGCCCCGAAATGGATAAAACTTGAACATGGAGATGGGGACTATTTGGAGCTGGCTAAAAGCGAGGATAATACCCTAAAGTTCACGGCTACCATTTCCTCGCCAAATGTCAGTGTGGATAAGCGGCCAGGGGTCGCGTGGGGTGTTTGCCTCAAGTGCGACGCAGGGGTGGCTGAAGCCCTTTTCAAGGATGCATCTAAATCCCATGCGGATTTCTTCAATTTCTTTGTAGAGTGCGTACCTGGATTCAAAGAGGCAGAGGGCGCTGATTTTGAAACGTTCAATAATAATGCCCAATTGGTAAGAGGGGGAACTGGTGACGCATACAGTGCCAGAGAAGGGGTTAAGTTTAAAGTCAAGAGTATGTGATGGGTTCGGATGTTTTTCTGTGCTTCGTCGTAACGAAGAAGCCTTTATAAACTTTTGTCAGTCTAATGATGCCCACGCATCGGGTCTGTTAAGGCTCGACATCAGCGCCGGGCTCTTGCCTGGTTGCGATGAATTCACAAATCACAAGGAAAACGCCTAGTATTTCCCACCGCAGTTGGCTCCAATGGAGTTTTCGACGTTGGAATAGGTGTTTTGGATCATACTCACCATCCCTTCGGGGATTTGAGCTGTGTTTCCCCTTTGGGGAAAGCAGGGGCTCCGCGCAAGCGGGGCTAACTTTTGCACAGGCGTTGAAGGCCGTTGGATGTAGAAATGAAGGCGGCCCGAGTGTGTGCGAACTTCACGAGTACGAAGAGAGCGACTGATACTCACAAAGTGAGTTCCAAAAATAATATGTTTGTTACGCCATTTAGTGGATGGCTTGGCTCAAGTAGTACAAGGCCCCGCGGCAAGCTGCGATAAGCTCAGGGGAGGCGCATGCATCCTTTGATCCTGAGATAGGGCGGCGCACGGCAACGTGCAAAAACCCCGAAAATTAAAACATTCTAGTAACGGGTGGAAAAGAAACCAATTGGGATTCGGTAAGTAAGGGTGACTGAAAGCCGAACAGGGCATTCTGAATCCTGCGCAGCAATGCGCTGGAGATGTGGGATGGATTATCCATTGACAGATTCGAGGTCGGCTGGAAAGCCGCGCCATAGAGGGTGACAGCCCCGTAGTTTAATGTCTAGTGGAAAGAAATCAAAAGAGTAGCGCTCGTCGGATATCGGGCGTGAATACGGCGGTACTAACCGCCAACCCTAAATATAACTTGAGACCGATAGCGAATTAGTAACGCGAGTGAAAGCTGAAAAGGCGCCCGAAAGGGCTGTCAAAAGAGCCTCAAACTAAATGGTTACAATTTGATGCAGCGCAAAAGGATACCTCTGTCGAAGAGACCGCCCGAGAGGGCGGAATCGAGATGGAAGGCCAGTGTTGCATCGTTCTTCTCGAAGCAAGAGCCAGGGAGTTGATGGTGTGTGGCGAGCCGAAAGGCGAAGCGAAAGCGAGTGCGCGCATCGTAAGAAAGGCGCATCGTACGAAAGTGCGACCAGTCACACGCATCAGACTTGAAGCCGATGTGAACTAAGCGAGGGCAGGACGAAGCCGGCCTGACGGCCGGTGGAGGTCCGCAACCGATGCTAGTATATTCTGCTCGGGTGACCCATGCTTAGGGGTGATAGTCCAATCGAACTCGGCAATTAACTTATAAGGCTATCGAGTCCTAACAGGGAACAGTGAGTGTCGTGGGCATACCAAATCTTGTATTGCTTTTTGCCAATGAAGACATTTTTGTCAGGCTGCCACATGGATTTTTAGAGGAAAAATTGGAGAAAAAAGACCTTTCGAGGTCCACTTATTTCCATTACCTTTCCTCGAGAACGGTTCCGCTTTCCCTCATCTTGAGGAAAAGCACTCCGGATGAAGTGTGGAAGAACGCAATCGCATTTTGCTCCAGGTCAAAGCCAGCTGTGAAAATTCCCAAGAAATTGGGTTTTGAGCTGGCATATCTGGTCGGGGCAATGCGCGATGGTTCAGTAAGCAAGAGAGATAGCGTCGAATACACCGTTTCGCTTTTCCAAAGCGGAACGGACAGTTATGTGTGGTTGAGGAAAATAGCCTCAATCTTTCGGCGTGAATTTGGTGTTGCTCCTAAAATAGAAGCCGACCGCAATGGGCACCGTGTTTTGATTCATTCAAAACCGATTGCACTCTTTTTCGAGGGTGCGTTTGAGATGCCCAAGGATCAGCGGTTCTGGGCTACTCCGAAAATCATCGAAACTCTGCCTGCCGCAGAGATTAAAGGGTATGTGGCGGGCTTTTTTGATGCTGAGGGGTATGTCACTTCTATTGAAACTTTCCGCAAAACGGGAAAAACAAAATTGGCGTTCAGCCAGAACAACCGTGAATCACTTGAATTCATTCGCGATTTTTTGGCAAGACAGGGCTTCCATCCCCATATTTATGAGGATAGGGGCAAGTTCGTGCTTTGCCTTTACGGCAAAAGCGAGCTGAAAAAGTTTTACGCTTCAATTCCGATTTTGCGCAAGAAAAAACGACTGAGTTCTTTGTTAGATAGCTTTTAAGTTTGCCAAAGCGAGTTCCCCTCGAAATGTCCCTCAGGACAGCGTCGGTCGAGATTGGCTGCGGGGTAGAGCACTGATCACGGGGATCGGCTCCGAAAGGAGTCGCCTTGTTGTCAAACTCCGAATCTGCAGCCGTCGTAGAAGCCGGCAGTCGGGTTCCGCTGGGTAAGCTAGCGGGCCATTACGGGAACGACCGGAGCCGGGGTTAAGGTCCCTAAATTCAGGCTAAGTGCGAATCCACAAGGAGTGTCCGGTCTAAAACAGCTGGAAGGTAGGCTTAGAAGCAGCCATCCTTTAAACAACGCGTAATAGCGGACCAGTCTAGATCGTACATTCCGAAGATGATCGGGGCTAAGCCTGGTACCGAAACCTCGGAATTGCCCCAAAAGGGCAAATTGGTAGGGGGGCGAGCTGGTTGGCTAGAAGCAGGGCGGTGACGTCCTGTGGACTGACCAGTTACGAAGATCCTGGTACTAGTAACAGCATATCCAGGCGAGAATCCTGGACGCCGCATAGCACACGGGTTTCTGGGCAATGTTCTTCAGCTCAGAGTAAGGCGATCCTAAGACGGCCGCTAATCGCAAGCCGTCAAAAGGGAAATCGGTTAAGATTCCGATCCCGTGCAGATAGACGCGGTAACGCAAGTTGCGTTCCTGACGCTTTGGGGTAGGGGTGGCGGAGGAGACTTCGCTTAAAGACTATAATGCCGTCGAGTCCCATTATGGGGAGAAGCGGCATAAAGGTCCCAAAACATCCTGAACCCTGGAGCCCATGAAAAGGGAGCGCATCCGATTCTGCACGATCGTACCTAGAACTATTACAGGTGCTGCTGGCAGAACAAGCCAAGGCGTGACAGGGAAATTCAGCTAAGGGAACTCGGCAAAATAGTGGCTTAACTTCGGGATAAGCCATGCCTGCCTTTCCGCAAGGATTGGCAGGTCGCAGTGACATGGGGAGGTCGACTGTTTATCAAAAACACAACTCGCTGCAAATCGGAAACGATTAGTATAGCGGGTGACGCCTGCTCACTACTGGTACGTGAACGCCTGTTTCAACGGGCCTAAGCGCCAGCAAAGAGCGGGGGTAATCGAGACCGGCAAAATTTTTTGCGCTAGTCTTGACCTCATACTCTGACCCTCGGCTACAATAGGGGGTCTGATATGATAAATTCGACCATATGCTGGAAACCCAAAAATCGCGCCTCCATGAGAAATTTCCGCAAGGGAATTTTTCGGGACGGAATGAAAGTTCCGTTTGATATGGAAAAATGGCGTGGATTGATGAGGGCAATCAGCAGGAAACGTGTCTCAACGCGGTCAACTTAAATGCGTTGGGCGACGAAAGCGCGTGCTTTCAGCGGATCCTCAGAGACTATACGTCGAAAACCGCTTGACAAACGGTTATGATATAGTCCGACACCTCCAGTAATGGAGGACCAGAAATCGTTTTTCTGGACTAAAACAGATAGCTTAAGGTAGCGTAATACCTCGCCGCTTAATTGGTGGCTTGCATGAAGGGCGTAACGAGCCTCCCACTGTCCCTAGCTGGAACCTGGTGAACTTACTACTCTGTGAGTATGCAGAGGACTTCTAGGGGGAAACGAAGACCCCATGGAGCTTTACTATAGTCTGATCTTGTGATACGAGGGGTGCTGCGGAGCGTAAATGGGAGCCGTTATGTTGCATCTTCTGGGGTGCAAATAGGCGACATTGTAACACCATTCAGCATTTCTTGTATTACTAACCGCAAGGGACAGGGTCAGATGGATAGTTTGGCTGGGGCGGTACGCCCTCGATAAGGAAACAAGGGCGCCCAATGTTTAGCTTAGGCGGGTTAGAAATCCGCCGGTAAGGGTTAAAGACAAATGCTAGACTGACTGTATTCTTAAAAGCGTGGAATGCAGAGACGAAAGTCGGGCTTAACGAACCTTGGTACCTTCTTAGTGAGGGTCCAAGCTGTCAGACAAGCTACCCTGGGGGTAACAGGCTCGTCGCGGGCGAGAGTTAGATACAAATCTGATTTTCTATTGCGCGAGTCTTACTTCAATATCAATGAGAGATTATGTCTTTCATTTTCCCTAAGAAAATTCTCTGCCTAAACCGGTGAAACTAGCGCAGCCCTTAAGCAAGGCCTGCTGGAAGAGGTTTAGCATGAGACACTCTGTATCGGTCGTCGATGTCCGGTACACGAGAAAAATAAGGGATATTGTCGTAAGGCGCGCGCGTTTTGTAGCAGAGCTAGCGCTCTGCTACTAGCAAACCTCACGGTTTGCTATGGTGATTTGTATTTACTCAAATACACATCGACCCCGCGGTTTGGTACATCGCTGTCGGCTTAAGTCATCCTGGCGGTGCAGGAGCCGCCAAAGGTTGGGTTGTTCATCCATTAAAGACTTACATGAGCTGGGTTCAGAACGTCGCGAGACAGTTCGGTAGTATCTCCTAGGAGTGTCACCACTTGAGAGGAAGTACCCATGAGTACGAGAGGAACTTGGGTCCGACGCCTCTGGTCTACCTGTTGTGTAAAGCATCGCAGGGCAGCTACGCGTTATTGGATAAGACCTGAAAGCATCTAAGGTCGAAGTCAATCTCAAAACTAGGTGGTGTAGGCGGTCATAGTAGATGACTTTGATAGGGCGAGGGTGTAAGTGCTTAGCTTACGCGAGGCATTCAGCCTGTCGCTACTAAAGCCGTTTTAACGTATTATTTTCTCCGCGCCAAAAGCGCGGGGAGATTCACTCCATGTGAATATCGGTCGCTCTCTTTTACTATTGTGATTTTTATCACCCTTAGCGGAAGCGCTATGATGGAAACACATTTAGTGATTTTTACAACCCTTAGCGCGAGCTAGCAATGGTTGTGTAAACAACGGTTCAAAATTCCCCAATTTCAACGGTTCAGTCCCAGCCCTTCTTTTCACCTAAACTGTTATATTCCTCACTCCTCTTTTTGCTGATTGTCGGTTGGCTCTCTCTGCAAAAGACCAATTCGTTTCCTGTC
>JAPLWX010000049.1 GCA_026396415.1 Microcaldota archaeon | reverse complement strand
GCAAGCTGGAATAATACCATCCGGTGCTGGGGCAGTAGGCATAGGGGTTTTCGTAGAGTTTTTGGCAGGTGTATTGCGGCGGCGGCTGCGTCTTGGAGCTTTGCTCGTCAAGTATGGGCATCACGTTGGACTGCAGGTAGGAGGTGAGCTTTTCCTTGAGGTAGGGGGCTGACGGCGTGGGAAGCTCGGCGCTTGGCCACCAGCCGCCTGCGCCATGCCACTGGTCCTGGCAATAGAAATGGTATCCGTTGCCGTCGGTCCAGAAATGGTATCCGTTGCCGTCGGTCCTGCCCTGCACGAGGTTCCCGTTGGTGTCGCGCTCGTAGGCTGACGGGTTGCTTTCCTTGCGCACAATCTCGGTGGATGGCGAGGTCAGGCTGCCCTGGCGGAGCGCGCCTGAGTAAGCGGCTGCTGGTGCATCGCCCACCAGGTGGCCGTATGGATAGATCTGCGCATCCGGGATGTAGTTGAATTCCGCGCGGTATTCATAGCATGCATATGGCTTTGGCGTGCCAAACCCGCCGGGGTTTGTGGTGGCGCCGAAGTCCACTTTCTGCACTGCAAGAGTGGCATAGGTGCAAGGCGCGCACCAGCCAAGGTCGCGCGTGTCAACGTAAGGGGGAGTGGCAGGCGTGGATGGCGCCTCGCCGTTCATCTTGCAGGTGCCGAACCGCCCCGAGTTGACCGTGCCGGAAGCCGTCAGCGTACCAAATCACATCCCCCATCGTCTCGGTCAGGATCGATTCGCCGTTCCTATTCACGCAGTACTCGTCAGGCATTATGCACATTTTATGGTAAGTGGGCGCAACGCCGCAGATGTCGAACAGCACTGGCTTGGCGGTGGCATAATTTGTCGGGAAATAGTACTTGAATTTCGAGGTTGCGGTGCCGTCGGAAGCGTGCAATGATTGCGCGCGGGTGAACAGAAGGCTATAGCTGTTTATTGGGTCCGAGGCAATAGGCCTGCCGAAGTCCCCGGCGAAATATAAGCCAGTGTCCGAATAGGCAGGGGTGGGGCTGTTGAAGTTGCAGGAGAGGTAATAGGTGTGCGTTGCGGTGTCTTGCACCTTGGTACAGCCGCAGGCTATGGAGGTGTCGTCTGTTACGTTCTTGCACATGGGGCGCTTGTAATACGTGGTGTCGCAGCTTCCCGAGAGGCATTCGCTTCCGCTTTCGCACTCGTATGGCAGCTTGCCGTTTGCATCTGCCGAGTACTGGTACTGGTCATACAGGTTCTTCACGTAATAGTCATAGTCGAAGTCCACCGAGGAATATGCGTGGTTGTCAAAATAGGTGCGAAGCTCGCCGAGGTAGTCCGTTCCGCTGGCGCAGGTCCCGCCATCCGCCACGCTGCAGTTGTATGACCAGAACCACGGCCCGTCGCCCCAGTCGGCGAAGTCATTGCAGGAAGTCGGCGGGCTGTTCCAGGACCACGAATGGGAAGAAACGCTCCCATCCGGCTCGCCAAGGTTATTGCATGTGCCCGGTAATTGCGGCGAAGGCGTGTCCACCACATAGTCGGATACGTACTTCAGCCTGTAGCGCGCCTGGTTCGAGCTGTCGGTGTTGAGGAACGGGAACTGCGACTTGCTGGTGGTGCAGGCGTTGGGGTCGGATATTATCCCGCACTTCTGCTTGCAGGCGCTTTCGTTGGCATAGGCAAACCCGTCGGAGTTGCAAAAGTATTTGGTGCCTGTGGCTATCGCGCAGATGTAAGGCGCAATCCCGCCGCCGCAGTAGCGCTTGCAGGTTGCCAGGTCATTGAAGGAAACGCCGGAAAGCAGGTTGCATGCGTAATAGGTGCGGGATGGGAGATTGGACTTGCAGTATGTGTCCTTGGTGTTGAGATAGACCGTGAACCGGTCGGTCGTTGCATATGGATTCGCCGCGCACACCCGGTCGGTGGCAGGGAAGTAGTTGCGCGCGGCCTCGTAGTCGCCGAAGCTGCTGCCCACGCCGAAGCGGAAGGAATTCACCCACAACCCCCCGCGCGAGGAGGTCATCTTGTTGTAAAGCTTCTTGTTCATGGTGTTGAAGTCGCAGGTGGCGCCCTGCAGGTTCACCGCAGGCAGCGACATGTCGTTTGGCGGCATGGCATTGGACACCTTGCTCGGGTCGGCCGCGAAATCCTGGGCGGATTTGTTGGCATCCCAGTCCTGCGACGCAGGGGGTGGCGAGGGCCTGATGCTTGAGTAGCCGCAGATCATGGCGGTGCATTTGTCGTTCACGCAGCTTTTTGGCACAAGGTCCTGGCAGACTGCAAGCAGCCAGCTTGCCTCCCCGCCTGTGCATTTTGGCGCGGCGGCTTCGTCCCAGATGCATGTGACTGTCTTGACGCAGTCATCCGCCGTCTCTATGCTGCCGCATTTGGAGCCGTCGGTGCAGTTTGCGGCACCGGTGACGCCGGCATCAAGCGTGCAGGTGCCGAAAAAGGTTTCATTGGGGAAATAACATTTCGGGCTGGGCAGCGCAGCGCCGGTGTCGTCGTACAGCCCGGATTTGACGCAGCACGGGTTGTACTTGCTGCTGGTGCAGCCGGAAATGAGGATGAGCGATGCTAGCAAAAGCGCGAGTGCGGATGCCGCTTGCTTCCCTGCCATCAAATCAACCCGATGTTTTCCGAAGGAAAAATCATATTATCCAAGCCTCGAAACCAGCGTCAAATCCGGAGGATTTGGCGCGCATTTTTCCGAAGGAAAAATCATATTATCCAAGCCTCGAAACCAGCGTCAAATCCGGAGGATTTGGCGCGCATTTTTCCGAAGGAAAAATCATATTATCCAAGCCTCGAAACCATTTTCATGAGCTCGCCCATGTCGCCGCCCAGGAGCGGAGTCATGGCGCGTATGAATATAAGAGTGAGCACGAGCGCCACGAACGGATAGAACTGCGTGGCGATTGTCATCTGGTAGACCAGGTCCTTGCCCTGCAATATGGCAAGGTCCGACTGCTGGCCCGCCCCGCCCGTCTGCACCACGCCTGCAAGCAGCACCGCGCTTCCGCGGAAGCCCGTGAAGCACATGCCCTGCTGCATTTCCTGCGAGGGCGGGTTGTTCACCTTGACGAATGTGGGGTCTGTGAGCAGGAAGAATGTCGGCCAGACAAAGAAAAAGCCCACGCCGATGGCAATGAAAAGCCCGCCCACCCCGCGCGTGAGCGGGAAGATGCGCAGCACCAGGCCGAAGGGCAGGAACACCGAGAGCATGTTGCGCTGCACGTACTCGGCAAGCACGAACTCGGAATGAAGCGCCACCTGAAGGTCCACCAGCTTCGACGCCACCAGGTGCGCCTCCTCCACGCGCTTGTGCATCCCCAGGTCCCAGTCCCCGCAATAGACGGGCACGCCAAGCAGGTAATAGCATATCGAGGTGTACTGCTCGACGGCAAGGTTGGCGTGCGAGACGTCGGCATATGCCGCGTCAAGCGCGTTTATCTTTTCCTGTATCTTGCATTTGAATGCTCCGATTGGCCCCTGGCCGAAGCCAGGCTCGCCCGCCCAGATGTAGAAGCGGCCCGTCTGCGCAGCGCTGCAGCTTATGCTGCTTGCCCCGTTGCCAAGCAGGTCGCCCATGAAGTCGAAGCCAGAGACCGGCGAGCCCGCGCTGGTGACGGTGAAAATGAGGGCGACTGCGAAGAAAATCATCAGCGAGCTTGCGCTCACCTGCAGGAATTCCGCCTTGGCGTAGTTCTTTATCTCCTGGCTTTCAAGCGCAAAGCCCAGCATATATACCAGTGTATTGAACGAGATGCAGATGAGTATTGCCGTGACTGCAAGCCCCCACCAGCCGTCCACACGGTTCTGGAAATATGCTTGCTGCTTCTGGAGGTATTTCTCGAACGGGCTGGGCCCGTTTGATGCGCTGGACACGAGCTGCAGAAGAAGAAGGATGGCAAACACAGTAAGCAGGAGCATGCAGCCGTTCGGCTTTTTGCTGAATTTGATTTTTTGGCTTGCCATCATATCATCTGCCCAAGTCTTGACATATCCGCTTCTTCCCCCAGCAGGCGCGAAAGCTCGCGGCCAAACGCCGCAATCACTATGAAGTTAAGCGCAGGCAGGAATACCGCAGTGAGGAATATGAGCACGTTGAACGGTATTGCGCGGCCAAGCGTGTTTGGGGACAGGCCGGACAGGTCCGACTGCTGCCACTTGCCCTCCATGCCCCATTCATTCGACTTGCCAAAGCACGGGTCTTCGCCCTGCTTGCACACCGCGCCCGTCTGCGTGCTTGTGGAAAATACGCCAATGCCCTGGCAGTTCAGGGAGTCGCGGCCGCACATCACCGCTGGCGAGGCGCCGCTTGCTGCCAGCCCGGGCGCAATGTAGGCGTCTGCCACCAGCATGAGAGGGTACATTATGTAGAGCGCCACGAAAATCGCGATGAGCGAGCCGCCGAAGTGGCGCATGAAGGGGACCGAACGTATGATCATGGCAATGGGCAGGAATGTAAGGAACAGCCCGTTGTAGATGTACACCAGCGTGAAGTACTGGAAAATCACAGAGAGATAGGAAACCGTGGCTGTGCCCAGCAGGTTGTTGGTTATCGCAAGATTCATGCTCTCGCCTCCGAAGTAGGAAACGCTGGTGCTGGAAAGGGAGAAGATGCAGATGCCGTCGCACAGGAATGTGTTGAACGATGTCCTAAGCTCGTATGCGCCAAGGTCGTATCGCAGCGAGGCGATGTTGCCAAGCGCGAGCGCGGCGAGGTTCTCGATGTAGCGCATTGCCCCGGTGTAAAGGCTGTCCTTGCCATTGTCGTACGGGCTGGGCGCGCTCTGGTATATCTTTGGCATGGCGGAAAGCCCGAAGATGGTTTGCATCTCGCCCACCTGGAAGCTGCACAGCGAGAAGACCGCGAAGATGAGAATGGAAACGATTGCAAGGGAGGTGAACGCCTGCACGGACTCGGACTTTGCCCAGGTGAGCATGCGCGGGCTCTGCGTGGCTTCGCCGCCGATGTAGACAAGCGCGATAATGGCGAACATGGCAATGGCGGCAATCGCGCAGACCTGCATGGTGTCGGAAAATTGCGCGGGATCGCAGGTGAAAGGCGTGCTCGCGCCCAGCATCGATGGGAGGAGAACGGCAAGGCTGAGGAAAAGGAAGATGGCAATGCGGGTCTTGTTTGCATCCATCGATTCACAATCCAATTTCGCCATGCCTGCATCATCCGCAGCCATCAGCCAATGCCTTGCCCATCAGTTCCATTGCTAGGATATCCTCGCCAGCGATGACACGTCTATGTCGCTTCCGATCATGTTCGCAAACATGCGTATGAACCCCAGCGTGATTATGAGGTTGAGGATGGAGAGGAAAAGCACGCGGACCAGCACAAAATAGGCAAGCGCCTTGGTGGAGGTGTAGTCGGTGAGCTGGTCGCCGTAGTCCGTGAATTCCGAAAGCGATGTGGACACGCTGGTTTCCATTGGGTCGCACGCGCCCACTTTGGGTATGGACGGCGCGTTTGGCGGGGTGCCGTTGTGCAGCAGGTTGTCGGTTGCGAGTATTACTGCGGGATAGACCGTGTAAAAGCCAAAGCCTATTGCAATGAGCGCGCCGCCTGCCCCGCGGCTTGCCCGGAAGCAGCGCAGCAGCAGGCCAAGGGGGATTATCACGGTGAAGCCAAAGTTGCGCGCAAGCGAGAGCAGGTAGGACTGCGCGGCGGTGTCGGAAAGCGCCACTGTTGATGTGAATGCCGACGCGGTCAGGCTGCCGCGGTAGGCGTTGAACGGGCTGCAGTTGGAAAGAGAGAAGCCCACCCCCATGAAGTTGCAGAACACGCCCTTGGAGGCTTCCTTGCCAAGCGCCATGCTCACATCCTGCATGTTCTGAAGCACTGAGGCGGTGCCTGCTGATAGCGAATTGATTTTATCCGCCGCGGCAGCCATCACGCCATCGATGTTGCTGCCTGCCGCGCCCGATGCCTGCAGGGTGGCAACCACGTACTGGTCCACCACTAGCTGCGTGCCCACCAATGTGAGCGCCACTGCGCCCGTGGCAAGTATCTGCAGAAGCTCGTCCTGCAATATTGCGCGGAGCGAAGGCGTGTTGAATGCATAGCTTGCCATGTATGCTATCGCCACGATGAACGTCGGGATGAGGAGGGCAAGCCAGAAGTAACTGAGGTTGGGCGAGGCGGTTGCCGCGTGGAGGCTTCCGGCTGCCGCGGCAAGGGCAATGCTGGCGAAAAGCAATAGGCGGAACATTGATGCTGTTTTCTTGCCGCTCATATTATCCTTCCCAGCCCCGGTATCTCGATATCCCCGCCAAGCAGCGGCGAGAGGATGCGGATGAACGCTATCACTATCACTATGCAGAACAGCGGCAGCACCACGGCGGGCAGGTAAAGCACGCCGATGTCCTTGGTCTCCACATAAGCGGTCTTTGCGCCAGGCAGGCTCTTGATGAAATCGTTGGGCTCGATGTTGACAGGCCCTGCCAATGCCTCATCGCTGCAGATGTCCGAGCAGTCGGTGCGGATTGAGGGGTAATAGATGCAGTCGTAGTCGCAGTCCAGGCATCCCTCGCATGCCTTTTTCGGCGGGTTGTCAAGCAGGCAGTCGCCAATGCAGCTGGTAGGCGTGTCGCCCACTGCGCAGTCGCTGTATAAGGAACAGCTGCTGATGGCTATGTCGCTTTGCCTCCTGCAAAGCGCGGGGCAGTTCAGGCATGCGGTGGAATTGTCTTCAGGATAGGGATGGCACTCTGCCTTGGGAGGGGTGGAAGATGGCGAGGGCTCTGCCATCCTGCATGATGTTGGGCATGCCGACTCGCTGCAGTCCACGTATTGGTCCGCGCCATTGCCAAGCACGCCGCAGTTGCCGGTGTAGCCTTTCAGCCTGCACTGCTCAGGGCATTGACGGCAATCTTCGCGGTTGTCGTACTGGCCTGCCCGCTCGTTTATCGGCACATAGCGCGCAGTGGCGGTCCAGCTGCAGCCGGTGGCGGCAGTGCAGGCTGCCTCGGCATGGATGGCAGTGCAGGCTGCCTTGTCGCAAAGCGACCCGGTCGTCCAGGTGCAGCCAGTGCCCTGGGAGGCACATGTGGTTTGGTTCAGGATTACGCAGTCTCCGCTGTGGCAGGATGCCGGGCCGTTGCCAATGTATTCGCTGCAGATTGGCCAGGGCGCAGGAGGCGGGGTGGTGGGGTCCACAAAACAGTCAGGGTGATTCGCGCGCAGCGAGGTGCAGCCCGAGCATGCGTTTGTATCCAGGAAGCCCGACCCGACGCCCTTCACGCGGCATCCATATGGGCAGCCTGTGAGGATGGCATCTTTGCATGCAGGGTCGAAGCTTTCATTGGGCAAATTCACCACAACGGGGTCCTGGCAGTACGAGGGGCATGCTGCAGTTGAGCAGTCGTACTGGCTTTTGAGCGAGAGATTGGCAAATGTCACGGTGCAGGGCGCCTCGCCCTGCCCGTTTTGATCGTTTCCCCCCTCTGCAAGCCTGATTGTGCTGCCAGAGGCGCCTGTGCTGGAAAAGAGAATGGTGTAGCCGCCTGTTGGCGGCGGAGATAGGCCCCCGCTGCCCTGCGGCTGGCCGCCGCTGCAGTTGGTGCCATTCTTGGTGTAGCGCACGGTGAAGCGCGTTGAGTCGGGGCAGGCGCCGCACAGTGAAGTGTTTGCTGCGGGAGGCTTCTGATATGGCCTGCAGATTGTCGGGAAGCTGGCCATCCTGCATGAGGAGTTGCACGCGGGCGGGGTGCCGGAGGTGCTGCAGTTTATGCCAGGCGCAAAGGCAGGCAGGCAGGCGTTGGGGAAATTGGAGGAGTTTCGCTCCACATTTGACAGGCTGGTGAAGAAGTTGTTGAAGTTGTCGCGCCTGCAATAGTCCGGGCAGTCCAGGCAGAGCTGGGACGTATGCGTGACCGTCGGGTATTTCGAGCAGCCTGTGATGTGAGCCGCCGTGACAAGGCATTCTGGATGCTTGGCGCAGGTTTTGCATGCGGCATCTATCCCAGGTGTTTCGCTGCACGAGCGCGTCAGGTTGGGCGGGTCGAGGTCATACGTGCCGGCCCAGGAAGGATCGTTGAGAAGCTCGCCCACGCGGCATTCCTTGGGGCAGACCGTGTTGGTGGCGGGGTCGCTGCAAAGCGAGTCGCAGGTGGCGTCGGTTCCCATGCTGGTGATATAGGAGCACTGCTGCGGGCAGGCAGGGTCGTTGGAAATGTCTTTGCCGGTGGCGGGATCCGTACACGCCTTGTCTTTGGCCGGGTCGTTGTAAACAGGAGTCAGCACGCCCGACTCGTTTTTCAGGAAGCGGCACCATGCAGGGTATTTGCCGCAGCCCGAGCAGCTCACCCCCAGGCTGGCAGGCATGATGCCTCCCGTCTCGTTGCTGAAGCACTTGTTTTCAAGCGGCACGCGCGTGCGGCAGTTGAGCGGGCACTTGCCTGCGCAGGACGGGTCGGTCTGGCAGGTGAGGCGCTGGCGCACTATCTTGCAGCCGGCATTGCATGCAGAGCATTTTGTTATGTTGCAGCCCGGGATGCCCGAAGGGAAGGGCACGTCGCGGCAATAGTCAGGGCAATCGGGGCAGGAGTTGGGCGCAACGCCTGTTGGCAGATTTATGGCAGACAGGTCGCGGCATGCCACCAATCCCGGGAAAGCCCCGGCCGGCCCGCCGCTTTGCCAGTTGGTCTTGTTGATGCCTGCGCGCATTATGGACTGGATGGTGGGGAACTGCACCAAATCGCCTGAGCTGTCGGTGAAGAATGCGACGGGATAGGTGCCGGTGCACTCGCCCGGGCAGTTGGGGTCGGCGACCGAGAGCGTCCGCTCGCCATATACCGTGACATTGAGCGTATACCAGGCGAATGCATATGTGAGCGGATAGACTATGAACAGGGAAATCGCGATTGCGAGCAGGAGCCCGCCCAGCTTGCGCGTGAAGAAAAAGGTGCGAAGCACGATGCCAAGCAAAATGAAAAGCGGCGCCACGCCAAATGTGATGACGTCGATGAAGTATTTCTGCGAGTAGACGCTTGATATGAGCTTGGATGCCTGGGTGAAAAGCGCGCCATGCCGCTCTGCGACAAGCGAGTCGCCCGCATTGAAGCGGATGGACATGCCTGCGAAGAGCAGGTATATCTTGTTCAGGTTGAGGTTGTAGCCATAGCTTGCGCGCTTGGCGTTCACGATGGACTCGCTAAGCTGGTTTTTCGCGTACTCGCTGCCGGTGTCGTAAATCTGCCCGAGGTACGCCTTTGCCGCGGTGATATAGCATGGCTCGGCGGTGTTGCAGGCGACGGGAAGGTCTGCGGACGAGATTGAGAGCGCGGCGATTGTGTCGAAGAAGGTGACCAGCGCGATGAGCGAGACAATGAGCAGCACGGAGATTACCGCCTGCTTGATTTCGGTGTTGGCAAACGCGCGCACTTCGGGCATGTTGAACGCAATGCCGATCATTGCGGCAAGCGCGATTATGGAGCACACTATTGCAACGCCAATCAGGCCCATGACCTTCCAGTCTGAGAACCAGCCCACCTTGTAGATGCTGGAGGAGCTTCCCACCACCGCCCCGCCAGTGCCGCCAGTGGTGCCTGATTGGAGGTTGCCGATTGCCGATTGGGGAGTGAGTCCTGTGCCGGCTTGCTGGTCGGATGGGGGAGGCGCGACATATTCGGCAGGCAGGGTGGTGCACACGCCTGGCTTCTGGGTGCACCTGCTAGGATTGACAGTGGTGTCGCACACAAGGCAGGTGGCGCAGCCTGAGCCGCAGGGCATCCCGTACCCGCTGCCGCTTGCGCTCCCGGTGCAGCCGCCCACCCCGGAGTTTTGGGTGAAGGTGCAGCCCACCGCATCGCAGGCCTCCTGGTTGTTGTTGTAGTCCGAGCAGTCCACAAAAGAGCTGCCGCCCTGGGCATCGCAGTAGCCATCGTCGCCAGTGTATGGGGTTTTCCACTCGCAGCCCTGCACTGAAGTACAGCAATCCGGGTCTTGCAAGCCGTCGCTGCTGCAGATCACGCTTTGCGTGCCGCTGGGGGAAGTTGTTGTGCAGGTGCCTGAGCCAGAGTAGAATTGCCCGCACACGCCAGATGTGGCGTGCGCCGAGGCAGTAAAGAGGGAAAGGAGGGCGAAGCTGAGGAAAACGAAGAAACGGATTCCAATGCCTGCCTGTTTGCTTGATGCCATATTTTTCACACCGCTATTGCGCGCAAGGCTTTTGAAAGCGCCATTATGCAGCTGATTGCCACGATGATCACCAGGTTGGGCAGGAACACCGCCTGAGGGATGGTGGAGCCTATCCTGTAAAGGATTGTGCCGCTGGATGGGCCGCAAGGGGGCTGGCTGTTGTCCAGCCCGTAGGAGCAGAACTTCTCAAGCGAGGGGTCGGTGGTGTAGGGAGAGCGGTTGTTCGCGATGTCCTGCATGAAAACCTTGCCGCTCATGGCATACATGGTGGGCACCACTATATAGAGGCCGAAGAAGAGCGCGATTAAGACGTTGCCAAAGTCGCGCGTGGGCGGGATGAGCCGCATCACGAAAGCGAACGGAAGCAGGACATAGGCGCCCATCCACGCAATGCCTGTGATTATGTACTTTTGGGCGGTGAGGCTGGCAATGATGGGCAGGTACATGTCAATGAGATATTCCTCGTGCGAAGAATATGCCTTGCGGTTGGAGCGCAGCGCCGCGCCCTCGCCCCAGAACGGGGTGAGCCCGAGGTAGCGGTATTTTGTGGCGTCCAATTGGTTGGTGAGGCTGTCCGAGGTAAGCGTCTTGAGGATGTTAAGGCCGTTTGACGAGATGAGCGAGTCCAGGTACTGCTGCGATGCATAGATTGGGTTGCCGCCGGAGTAGCCGGAGGCGAGGGAGCAGGAGGCGCTGAAGAAAACCAGGAGGCCGGCAAACAAAAACACCGAAATCACCAGGTTGAAAGCCTCGTCCTTCGCCCACACGCCCATTGCAGGGTCCTCGTGGAACTTGGAGTACATGTAGGCAAGCGCAATGCAGAGGGAGACGAGTGCGAATGAAAGCGCGATAAACGAGACTGCCTCGCCGCCGCCTGACGCGCCAAAGCTTTCCACGCCGCAAGTCGAGTTGGTGCCTAGGTAGGCAGGCGGCGTGCCGTCCGCCCAAGCAACGGATGCTGCGAGCAGCAGCGCAAGCAATGATTTCACCGCCAGCCAGCATGACAGGCGCATGCCGATGCCGGCAGGCGCGGATGATTCCGCTGCGGCGCAGCGCACAAGCTCGCAATCGCGCCGCAATGGCAGGGATGCGATGCCTGTCCCTGTTTCCATCAAATCATCTTGGAAAGCCCGTACAGCTGCGCCTCGCCTCCGAACATGGTGGCGAAGCCGCGCAGCAGCGACAGCGTGATTATTATTGGGATAATGAAGGTGGCAAGCGAGAGCACTGCGAATTTCGCGACCGCAGGCAGTACATAGTCGTGCAGGGGTGTGTAAAAGTCGTTCAGCAGCTTGTCGGTCTTGGTGCCATTCTCCATTGCGACAAAGACCGAGACAAAAAGCAGGATGGGGAAAATCGCCTTTAGTAACATGAATATCCAGCTGATTATCTGGTATACTGAAGACATGCAGGGGATAAATCCCGCGCCGCCCGCTATTGCCACGATGAGGCATATCGGGGTGCCAACCACCACCCACCAGCCAATCTCGCCGCCCAGGAACGGGAGGGGGCTTTGCACGAAATACTGCATATAGGTATTGCACACCACGCTTGATGCGGGCGGGTTTTCGGCGTCTTTCACCTTGACGTTTCCAAATGGCGTGCCCCCGCCGTTTGCGTCCAGCCCTTTCATCTCAGGGGCAAACGTGTTGTAGACCTGCTGCGAAAGCAGCACTGACGCCGGATAGATGACGGCCGCTGCAATGGTCGCGGCAAGCAAGGTGGCGCCCAGCCTGCGCGTGAACGAGAACGAGCGCAGGAAAATGCCGACCGGCAGCATCACAAGCGAGGCTGCCCCGAAGAATTTCAGGAACGCTGCCTGCGCGGCTGCAAGCAGCATGTAGTTTGCCACCGAGTCAAGCGCCTGCCCCACTTCGGAAACCAAAGGCGACATGCCTGATGCCGGCGAGGAGGAATAGCTTATGGTGGCATAGCCGCCGATGGAGGTGCCCGCAGTGTAGGAATACGACGCAACTTTTGCCACGTTGAAGTACACGATTGCAAGCTTGGAGTAAAGCGCGTGCCCGTCGCCGTAAAGCGTGGCCATGAACTGCTGCGAGGCTGAAATGACATCGGTGGGACATGGCTCGCAATTAATGTCGCCAGGGGCGCATGGTGCGCAGGTAAGGAATTGCGCCGCCGCGTTGGTGGTTGCTATGAGCGCAACGCAGAAAACGGCAATCACCATGCTGGTGGCAAGCTCGCCAAGCTCGATCCTCACCCAGCCCTCGAGCATCCGTATTTGGAAGAGCTGGGACGCCATGTAGGCAAGGCCGATGAATGCTGCGGACATTATTACCGCAAGCCCCGCCCATACATATATGTTGTCGTACCAGTTGCCGGAGCCGCTTTGGGGGGGCGGCTCGGCGCACTTGCCATTCGCATCATGCACCAGCCCGAAGCAGCACGCGCCCATGCCATTTTGGTAGGTATCTCCGATGCCAAGGC
The DNA here is from genome assembly GCA_026396415.1 of Microcaldota archaeon. Taxonomy (GTDB): domain Archaea; phylum Micrarchaeota; class Micrarchaeia; order Anstonellales; family Anstonellaceae; genus UBA10161. The sequence goes on along the minus strand of JAPLWX010000049.1, from coordinate 25,610 downwards.
AGCGCACGCACTCGCCATCGCACGAGCCGCTGCAGCATTCAGAGCCGGCCGAGCAGGGGGCGCCGCACATTGCCTTGCCAGTGCAGGTGCACCCGCTCTGATGGGGGTTGGCGGCAAATGCTGCCGGAACGAGGGAGAGCGCGAGGAGTAGGATAAGGAATGTGTGCCTTGGTACTAGCGCCCCTCCCATGCAAAATCGTCGCCGGTGAGGTTTATAATGCTTTTTGGGAGCAGCGGGCCATCACTTGCCAAACGACGGGAAATAGTAGAAGCATGGAAGAAGCGCGACGGCAAGCCCGCCCAGGAAAGCCGGCACGAAAAGCCCGATGTCCGCCCTTCCGAAGATGACGCCGCCCGCGGCTATAAGGACGAAGATCAGCGCTGCGCCGATGAGGTAGTCGCGCACTTTTTTCTCATACTTTGCGCGCCTTGCCCTTGCCTCATCCAGATGCCCCTTGCAGGCAATTGTATGCTTGGCAGGCTGCTTGAAAGCGGAACGCAGCCATCTGGCAAAACGGACGGGAAAATCATTCGCAGCAGGCGTGCCTTGCGCTTCCTCTCCGCAGATTATGCAGACTCCTTTTTCCTGCGCCTGTGCGCGTGCGCCTTTTGCCTGCGCCTGTGCGCGCGCGCCTTTTTTCCCCGCATCAGCCCGCGTTGCCATGGAGCGGTTTCCTCCCCGCCAGCTTATAAAGCTGAGGATGCCAATTTATGCGTGATATTATGGCTGATGATGACATTTCCCAAGAGGCGGATGGACATGAGGGGCACGCGCACGCCCATGACGAGCCGACAGAAGAGGACATGGCACGGATGTATGCGAATTTCGAAAAAGCCGGGAAAATCGCGGCATCGGTCCTCAAGGAGGCGCCCAAGCTCGTGCTTCCCGGCGAGTCCTACTTCGACATCGCGGAGTCGCTTGAAAAGATGATTGCGGATGCGGGCGGGAAGCCCGGCTTTCCCGCGAACATATCCATCAACGAGATTGCGGCGCACTTCACGCCGGAGGCGGACAACGCCATCCTGATAGGCGAGACCGACCTGGTGAAAATCGACATCGGCGCGCAGATTGACGGATGCATCGGCGACACGGCGGTCACCGTGGACCTGTCGGGCGAATACGGCAAGCTTTGCGAGGCAAGCTCCGCTGCGCTTGATGCCGCGCTCGCCTGCATAAAGCCGGGCGTATTTGTCGGCGACATAGGCGCGGCGATAGAGAAGGAAATCGTGTCGCGCGGCTACAAGCCGATTGAGAACCTGACCGGCCACAAGATTGAGCCCTACCTCCTGCATGCAGGGGTGGACATACCGAACATAAGCGGGCACAAAGGATACGAAGTGCAGGAAGGGGACATTTTCGCGATCGAGCCATTTGCCTCGACAGGAAGCGGGCATGTGGCGGACACGAGCCAGGTGGAGATATTCGCGCTCCAGGCCACGCCAAAGCTCCGCATGAAGTACTCGCGCGAGCTGATGGAACATATCGTGGCCAATTACTTCTCGCTCCCGTTCGCGGAGCGCTGGCTGAGGGACGTGTTCAAGTCGCGCCTCACGCTTTCCACAGCCCTTCGCGAGCTAATGAACTCCGGCGCGCTCCATCCCTACCCGGTGCTGCGCGACACCGGCAAGGGCATGGTGACGCAGTTCGAGCACACCGTGGTTGTGGAGCACGATTCCGCAAAAGTGACTACGAAGGCTTGAGGCGATGCCATGCGCGCCAAATTGGGGCAGCATTTCCTTGTTGATGAAGGCGTCCTTGCCTACGAGGCAAAATGCGCGGACGCGCGCAGCAACTCCGTCCTGGAAATCGGCGCAGGCGACGGGCGGCTCACGGCAAGGCTCCTTTCCTGCGGCGCAGGGCACGTCACGGCGGTGGAATTCGACCCGAAGCTTGCAAGGCAGCTTCGCATGAGGTTCGCAGCCTACAAGCGCGTGCGCGTGCATGAGGGGGACTTTCTCGAGTATGACGAGAAAGCGCGCTTCGGCAGGGTGGTGGGGAACATCCCGTATTACATCACCTCGCCCATCCTCCTGAAGCTGTCGCGCATGAACTTCGACAAGGCCGTGCTTTGCATGCAAAAAGAGGTCGCAGCGCGCATGATGGCAGAGCCGGGGAGCCATGAATACGGAAGGCTCTCTGTCTTTTCCCAGCTCACGTACAGGGCGGAAACGCTTGCGCTGGTGGAAAGGGCCGCGTTTTCGCCTCCGCCAAAGGTGGACTCGTGCATCGTCTCGCTCGTGAAAACAGGCTTTTTGCTGACTGGCTGCGAGGAGAGGGCGATTGGCGCGATTTTTTCCCACAAGAAAAAAAGCGTGAAAAACGCCGTGGTGGATGCGCGGTGGGACCTGTTCGGGAGCCGCGACAGGCAATCCGCCGGGCAAATCGCGCAAACGCTTAAATACAATGGGAGGAAAGTCTTCTCGCTGTCGCCTTCCGAGGCGCTCGGGGTTGCGCGGCAGCTTTGTGCCGCGCGGATGCAGGATGAGTGAAGCATATGTGCGCAATACACCGTGCAAGGGAAAATGCCGCTGTGGACGGCATCCTTCTGGCCATGATAGCTGAGGTGCTGCTTGTATGCGCCACTGCGCTTGGCTTTTTCGTGCAGCTGGACCTTCCGATAGCATTTGCAACAGGAGGGGCGCTCGCCGTGCTATTCATCGGCTCCGTATTTTGCTGGAAAAGCCGGACGGCAGCAAGCGCCATACTCGCCCTCTCGCTTGCATATGTGCAGATAATGCTCATCACGCGCTTCCCCATACTTCTGCTGCCGTTTGCGCTTGTAGACGTCATAACCGTGATGATAGTGTCTGGCGTCTGGCACACGGGCGAGCAGGCCCGCGCGCCATAGTCAGCCCTGGTGTTTTGGAAGCTTCCTTTTCTCCGCCTTTTCCGTCCCAGCCGCCTTTTGTTTCGGGGCGCCGCCGCCCCCCATGCCTGAAAGGAGGGAGATGCCGCCTTTTGCGCATTTTGCGGACAGGTGCGCGGAAAGCAAAGGCTCGCCAGGATTTCCGGCATATTCCCAGCTCCAATCCGCCCCGGAAGGCAGGTGCGGGATGGAAAGCTCGAGGGGCTGCCCATCCTCGCCCCCCTGGGGGTCGCTTATTTTTATCCCGCGCAAATCCTCGCCAGCGCGCAATAAGAGCCTCACGCGCCCTCCGCTTTCCGACTTTGAAAAAATTGTGCTGGGCTTGAGGAAAAATCTTGAAGCAAGGAAAAGCGCGGCAAGGAAAACAATTGCCGCCCCTGCTGCGGGAAAGAGGATATCTGCGCCGGCATAAGGTTCCCAGGCAGGATAGGCGGCAGAGCCTGCGCGCCCGGGCAGGGAGACTTCCACTGTCCTTGTCTCATTGCCGCACTGGATTGTGTATGGACCTGAGGAGGCGGGAAGGAATTTTGCCTGGAAATCCGAGTCAAGGGGCAGCGCGCGCAGCTCGCCTGTTGGTAGCGAGAGGAACACGGAGCCCTGCCCTTCGCAAAGCATGGAAATGGCGCCGCCTTGCTCCGCCTGCCCTGCAAGGAACAGCGCGTTGGCTGGCAGGGAAAGAAGAAGGCACGATATTAGGAATGGGCAGGCATTACCCAAACTACCACCACGGGCCCGGCGAGATTCGGACTCGCAACCTTTTGGTCTCTTCCCAACAAAAATCAATTTGCCAGTTCGAAGCCAACCGCTCTATCCATTGAGCTACGGGCCCGCAATGGAAAGATTGCACACTAAACGAATAAAATGAGAGCGGCTCGCTGCCGGCCCGGCAGGGGCTCGGGGTCAGTACTCTTCGTAGTGCTTGGAGGGGGGCCGCACGAACAGGTAGTATTTCGAGGCGCCGCCCAGCTCCTCGTTCACCCGCGAGACTATGAGGTTGGACGGGTCGGGGAGCAGCGACACGCGCGACTGGATGTCCTTGAAGCTTTCAAACGGCTTTTCCTCGCGCGCAGCCAAAAGCTCCTGGAGGTGCTTCTTGCCAATGCCGGAAAGGAGCTCGAGCTGGTGCAGCCTCATGGAGATTGGGCCGGCCTTGTTGAAGAATGCCACGAAATCCGCCTCGCGGTCGGAAATTATGTTCCTTGCCGCGATGGGAAGCTCGCTCCTTGAAGTGGCGGACAGGTCCTGGAAGTCGAGCCTTTTCTTTATCTTCTCCACCTCCACCCTGCCTTCCTTGCCGATGCACAGGCGCTGGCCAAGCGCGCAGGCCGAGCCACGCACGATGGAAACCTCAAGCAGCGTGAAGAACTTCTCGCCCACAAGCTGCGCTATCGGCTCGCGCATTCGGTCGGTGGACCTGCCCTCGGGCATGAAGTCAATCACGCGGGCGTAAAGTTCCATTTCCATAAAATCCACTTCATTTTGTGGAAATAGGTTGCCAGAGCAACCGTGTTTCCATATTTCCAACCTTCTAAATATGGAAATGAGCCGCTGGAGCGGCTGTGTTTCCATAAAATCCACTTCAATGTCATATCCATTATCTACGCTAACTGGGATTATCTTCGAGGCAATATAAAATGCTATGCGTCAGCCGGACGCCTTCTTTTCCTTGGCGCCCCCGTCCGGCGCATCGGCAGGCTTGCCCTCAGAAGGCGCTGCAGCGGGCGCATCGGGCAATGCCTCCACCTTGGGCTCGAACTTCCTTGCCTTCTTTGAGTATTCGGCAATGAGCGCTTCCACCTTCTCCATCTTCTTCTCGGGAAGCTCGATTTTGTCCTTGACAAGGATGAGCATGAGCTGGCTCTTGTTCTTCGGCAATATGTCCACGATTTTCACCGCGGTCTCAAGCTTTACCTCGAGCTTTTCGAGCTCGTCGAGCATTTCCTTCGCATCGTTGTACTTCAGGTGGGAAAAGCGCTTGGCATACTCAAGGCTGGTCTGCTGCTCGAAGCCGAACTCGCCTGCGGTGCCCTGCCTCTTTTCGAGTATTTTCTCCACTTCGGCAAGCATTGCCGGGCGGATTTCGTTTGCGCCTTTGCCAATCATAAGGACCACCGTTTACTTCTTCCCCACTGCCTGGAGGTGCACAGGGGGGATGATGAGCTGCTTCGTGGCATTCATGTCGGAGATCTCCACCACGTATGACTTGCCGCGCTGCGCGACAATGGTGCCGGTCCTGCCCCTGTAGCGGGGGTGCGGCATTCCCGAGTACTTTGACTGGGAGTCAATGGCTACGCAGTCGCCTATGGAATATCCGCTTATCAGCCCGGGAATGGTGAGCTTGCGCTTGGACATCCCAAGCAGCCTGCTCCTTTTTGACATTTTTCCAAGTGAGCGCCTCATACTTTATCACCTTAATAGCATTTGGCAGCGGACCCGCCGCCAGGGGATGATTACCCTGCGTTTAGTTTAAATACCTTGCCCTTTTAAATATCTTAGACGGTTTAAAAATGTTTGTATGGGGCTGGTTCTATATGAAAAAGAGCAAAAGCAAAAAGAAATCCAAAAAAGGCGGCATGCCCCAGATTGCCATAAAGCCGACATTCAAGATAGAGAACATCGTCGCCTCGTCCGAGCTTGGCCTTGAGCTTGACCTTTATACAATCGCATCCAAGCTCCACGACGTGGAATACGAGCCCGAGCAGTTCCCCGGAGCGATACTCAAGCTCAAGGACCCCAAAACCTCGCTCCTGCTTTTCAAGAACGGGAAAATCATCTGCGCGGGCGGGAAGAACGAGAAAGAGGTCACCGACGCCATTGCAATGACGATGAAGATGCTGGAGAAATACTCCAAGATTACGCCCCCGAAGAACTTCAAGCCGAAATTCGTCATCCAGAACATCGTGGCTTCCGCCGCGCTCGGCGTGGAGCTGGACCTGTACGGGATTGCCTCGGAAGTGCCCGACGTGGAATACGAGCCCGAGCAGTTCCCCGGAGCGATACTTAAGTTCCTCGTGCCAAAGACATCGCTGCTTCTTTTCAAGAACGGCAAGATAATCTGCACCGGCGGCAGGAGCGAGGCGGACGTCTCTGCCGCGCTCAACCTGGCCGCAAAGCTCCTCGCGCCCTATTCCTCGCCGCTGCCGATAAAGAAGGATTGAAAGCGCGATAATTTTCGACCACAATGTGAAGTATGACCTGTTTCCAATTGACAGAGAATAATTTTACCACCACATTTATAACTATTTTCTGAGTTTTATATATTTGTGGTAACAATGGTATTCATTGCAAGGAAAAAGGCAGGGAAAGAGGCATATTACTACCTTGCCCACAATCTCCGGAGCGAGCGGGGAAAATGGAAGTCGCTGCGGGAATACATCGGAAAGAAAATGCCTGGCAAGGCAGAACTCCAAAAACTCACGGAACGCTTTATCCTGAAGCACAATATCCCGGTGAAGAAAAAATACGCCTACCTGGATCCTGAAAGGCTGGCAAGGCTAGACTATGTGATAGGGGAATTCCAGAAGAAAGCGAAGGAGTGCCCGCGGATTGCGATTGAAAAGAGGGAGCGCGACTTCACCATACGCTTCACATACAACACAAACGCAATAGAGGGCAATACCGTTTCCCTTCTTGAAACCGCGGCAATGCTTGAAAAGAAAGTGATGCCGTCTGGCAAAAGCCTCAGGGAAATACATGAGATATTCAACACGGAGAAAGCGCTGAATTACATAATGGCATGCAGGGCGGATGTCTCGAAGCGCCTAATACTCCGCCTACATAAGATGATGATGGCGAACATTGATGATTCGCAGGGAGGCAGGATAAGGGATTATCCGGTTTCGATAGAGGGGGCGAATTGGATGCCGCCATCTGAAAAGGAAGTCGATGAAAAATTCGGGGAATTCCTAAAGTGGCATGCCAAAAACAGGAAGAGGCTCCACCCCATAGAGCTTGCCGCAATCACGCACCTGAAATTCATAGAGGTGCATCCGTTCGGTGATGGCAATGGAAGAGTTGCAAGGCTGATAACCAACCTTGTTCTCATGAGGAACGGATATCCGCCGATAAACATAAAGGTCAAGGACACCATCCCCTATGTGAAAGAGCTCCAGCATGCGCAAAACACCCAAAAGTTCGTTAAGTTCGTGGATTGGTTCGTGCAGAAGCTGGGAGAGGATTACATGGAATCCGCCAAGGGAAAGGAATGATAAATGCCAGAGGGATTGCAATGTTCCGCGCCCGTTTTATTGCATCAGGCAATGTCCAAGGCGTGGGCTTCCGCGACTTTGCCTGCAAGATAGGCAAGAGCTGCCATCTTGTCGGATATGCGAAAAACTTGGCAGACGGCACGGTGGAAATGGTCGCCGAGGGGGAGGAAGGGAAGCTTTCAGAGTTCGCGCGCAGGCTGGAGGGCATCAAAACGCCGTTTGGCATCAGCGTGGAAAGGCTGGAAGAAACATCGAGGGAAAAAATAAGCAGGAAAGGCTTTTCCGGCTTTTCAGTCGAGCTCTAAAGGAACGCCAGCCCGCACACCGCGCCGAAGAGCGCGCAGATCGCGTTCGTGGTCGCCTTGTTGCCTATCCCCTTTTCCTCAAGCACGCCCACGATGCTGTCCACCATGCTGCCGCCAAACCCGACTAGCCCTATTGCCACGACCTTGCGCAGGTCAAGCCCGGGAAGGAGGAACATCGCCGCGATTCCGATGAGAAGCGCGCCGTCAAGGGACATGAGGGTGCCAAAAAGCGTTATGGCGCCATTCCTGCCTGCCTTTGTCTTCTTGAAGTTCAAGAGGGAAATCGGCTCGCCGCCAAGCACGCCAAGCTCGGATGCGAACTTGTCTGCGGTGATTGCCGCAATGGAGCCCACGTAGGCGCCCCAGCCAATCCACGGGTTCGCAACCGCGCATATGGTGGGGATGAGCCCGTTTGCCAATACGTTTTCCCAGCTCCGCTCGTGCTCATACAGCCCCAGGTCGCGCTTTTTCTCAAACCCGTAGCGCGTGACAAGCACGGAGAGCACGAGGAATATCAGCATGATTGCAAGGAAGGCGGGATTGGCAAGCGCCACGATTATGCCCATTATGGCAGCAAGCCCCAGGCCTGCAAAATCCAAAAGTGCGACGTTTGCCTTCTGCGCCATGCAACCACCAAACCATAAGCGCCTGCGAAGAGTTCTGCCAGGCATCCTGCCGCCATCATTCAACGGCAACTGTCCTGTCGCTGCCAAGTATAATATTCCTTCCTGTCATTGCGCGGACCACTTCCGCGTTCGTCTTGAGGTGAGAGGAAAACTCGGGCGTGGAAAATTCGCTTTTGCCATCTGCGAGCGCGGCGTAGATGAGAAGCTGGTCTGCCAGGCGCGAATCGACCGAAGCGCCTGCGTGCTGCTGCCCTGCGCCGCGAGGCGCAACAGGGGCCATCTCGCGCGCAAGCTCTGCGCACGCCTCCTGCGCCACTTTTTCAGCTGGCTTTCCAATTTCCCCAAGCGCCGAGGCGCCGAATGCTCCGCTCCAAACTGTCAGCGCGTTCCCTGCGCATGCGGCTTCAACTGCTTGCGCAAAACCCTTTGCGCCCGGGAAAAATCTTTTCACCGCCTCCTCCTCGCGCGCAAGCACGTGCGGGGGAAGCGAGGATGAAACTATTGAATATTGGGTTTCATGCTTTTCCGGCATGAATTTGCAGCCAAGCAATTTGGATGGCTCCACGGCAAGCGAAACTTTCCCGCCCCCTTTTGGGTAAAAGCCGGCGCGCTGCATTTTTGCCCCTGCGCGCACTCCGAACTTGCGCGCTGCTGGCAGGAAAACATCGGAAAAATATTCGAACGTGGGCGAGTGCGACACGTGAGTGCCGCCCTTTATTTCCAGCGAGCTTGGATGCCCTGCGTGCGCAAGGACAGGGAGCGCGGCCTGCAGAAGAAGGGTGCACGAGCCTGCCGTTCCAATGTCGAACCTGTATTCCCCGCCGGAAATTTTTCCAGGTGAGAAAACAAGCTCCGTCGAGCCAAGCGCGGCGCCTTCCATTTTCGCGCCCGAGATTTCAGAAAGGAGATTGCACACTGCAAGATGCTGCGCAGCCAAGCCGGGTTTTGACCTGCCCGCGCGTATGTTTTTTATCCTCACCGGCAGGCAAAGCACGCATGAGAGGGAAAGCGCGGTGCGCAGCACCTGGCCCCCGCCCTCGCCGATTGAGCCGTTTATTTCAAGCATGGCATGATGGAGGAGGCAAGGAATAAAACATCTACAGCCATTCCGACCTGCTGCAAATTATAAGCGCATGGCAGAAATTTGCTTGTGTGTGCCTGCCGCCGCGCAGGGCTGAGGCGTCCGCGCCGTTGCCTGTTTTGCGCTTACCACCACTCGAAACGGCGGCAGAGCGCGGCTGCGCTTAGGGCAAGAGGGAGCGAGAATGCCGCTGCAAGAAGCAAGAAGTCCGGGAACGCGGCCTGCTGCGGCAGCGCTGGGTAGGCTGCCGATGTTGCCGACTCGCTTGCCTCCCTTCTTTCCATCGCGCCTTGCCCCTGGCAAGCGCGAGCAAATGTGCCAGAGCACAACTCAATTGCGCCGCCAGCGCCAGCAGCGCCCGATGGCGAGAAGAAAGGCGCTGGCTCGCGCACGGAAAACTCGCGTGAAAATGCCTGCTGGCGGGAAAATGCATCTTCGTATATTACTGTGAAGTTCGCCCTGCCGGCATCAGCATGCCATGGGAATTCCAGGTAGAATGGGGCATAGGATGCGTTCCTGTCCACAAGCTGCGATGGGAAAATGGGCGCGCTTGTGTTGATGAAAACGCCTGCGGATGCCCGTGCGGGCAAAAACTCCCGTTCCACTATTGCCTCGCCGCACGCGCCAGTGCGCACTGAAAATGAATATGGCTGCACTGATGCGATTTCTTTTCCGCGGAAAACAAGCGAAAGGTTTGCAGGCAATCGGCGGGCAAACAGCGCAATCTTGCCAGCCTCATCCCCGGACAGGCGGGAGGAAAGAGGGGGATTTAGCCAAAGAACCGAGTCAGGCCCGGTTTCCACGGAAAAATTGCGTGCGTCAAAAACACTGCGCTGGAAGGTGCGGAAGCCGCTATCAAAATTCCTTCCGCAGCCGCACGCAACATAGCCGTTGATGCTGCTGCATTGGTAGGAGTAGCCGCTTTTTGAGAATGAATAGGCAATTGAGATATTGGCGCGCAGTGCAATCGAGAGAGAGGCAAAAGGCTGCAGGAAATCCGATGCGGCTAGCTTGCCTGCGCTCAGGTTCAGGGGGGAGGGATTTGCGCCGTTTGAAAAAAGCGCAAGCGTTTCCGTTGAATTCCCGTAAAGATAGGAAAGCGCGCCTGACAGCGAGGGGGAAGAGGGCGCAAAATAACGGATTTCCCCGTCGGGGCAGCGCGCGTCTTCCTTGATGGGAAAGCGCGCCTCTTGCGGAAAATCGGCAGACCATGACCAGATGGCGGAGGCATTTGAAAGGTCGGATGTCGCATTGCCAACTTGCGGGGCCAGGGAGACGATGCGTATGTCCGCCACGGAAAATATGTCGCCGCTGCTCGGAGCGCGCGAAGGCGCATTGCACGCATTCCTGGCGCCAAGAAGGGAAGGGGCAAGCGCGATGTTGCGGCAGGATGCCTGCTCAACTTCTGCCACTGCAAAGAGGGGAGCGCAAAACAGGAGCAGGGATGCGAAAAGCGCCATGCTGCAAAGCGTAGGTAACAAAGCGCGCATACAATCGTCCTCATGGCACCGCTAGGGCAAAATCCCCCCAAGGCTGCCCCTGCTTGCAACCACGAAAACAATCTTGTCATTGTCTGAAGCGAGCCGTATCCTGCTGTTTTCAAAGCCAGGCGCGGCGAGCTCTTCGGTGAATTTTTCAAGCTCTTCATTGCTTTCGAATATTATTGCGCGACATGCCTTCCCGATGCCGGACAGCGCGGATTTCCTGCCCCTGAAAAGCGCAAGCTCAAGCTCCCCTTTTTTCACAGCGATGACCCTCTTTCTCGAAAAGCGCAGCCCCCGCTCAAGCATGCACTCGTGGATGGCGCGGAGCATCAGAAGCTCGCGCGGGCAAAACCCGCCCATGCTTGCCCTTGGAATGAATGCACCCTCGTGCTCTGCAAAAACGCCTTCGGAGGAAAGCTTGCGCAGGATGCAAAGCACGCTGTGCGCGTTTATCGGCAATTCGCCCCGCCCGTTTGCTTTGCAGCCAAGCTCTGCCGCGATTTCCTGGGGGTAGCACGGAAGGGAAAACCCTCCGAACTTCCTGTCCGCGCCATCGTACGCGGAAATAACCTCGCCGGCGCTTACGCCCGCCACAGCAGGATCGGAAAGCGCAACCTCCGGGAATGTGATGGAATACTTTGCGCGCCTGCCTGCGCGCAGGAGGAGGAAAACCGCAAGGACAAAAATTGCCGCAGGCACGCCAAAGCGCAGGTAGGTGTCAACAAGCGCGCCCATGCCCGACTGCCGGGATATGAAGGGATACCCCGCGTGCGAGCCTGAAAACTCGAACACCAAAGTGTGATTGCCAGGCGAGGGTGCAGACCAGATGACCAGCCTCCCTTCATGCACCGAATAGTTCTTTGGCGTGCCATTGTCAAGCCTTGCGGACATGGCGCCTTCCGCAGCAACGTTGTCAAGAAGCGCCAGGAATTCGTATCTGCCGCCATCTGCGGACATGGGCATGACAGAAAGCGCAGGCACCTGCACAAAGGCGGACGCATGCACTCGCGCAAACTGGTCCATCACGCGCACGACGTATTTGCCTCCGCGCGAAAAGTTCAGCTGGAAGCGGCTTGCCCAGCCCTGCGTTATCTCGCCGCCAGCAATTTCGCGCCTGAATGCCTCCCCTTCAGGCAAATATGCCACTGCAAAAAAGCGGAGGTTCCTGCCAACCTCGTTCCCGTCAGGCAGCGAGAATTCGTAAATGCCCGCTTGCCCTGATGCAAGGCTTGCCGGCCCGATTAAATTGCCGGGCGGCGGCGAGAGCTTTCCACTGTCGGAAAACCTGTACCTGCCATTGCCTTGGTAGCAGGCTGCGCGGCAATACGCAACGCTTCCAGCCAGGGGCACCACAAGCGTGATGTTGCCAGGCGGGGAAGATATGCTGGCGCTTGCCGCGCCTGCAAGGAAAATCGCGCGCTCCACCGTCTCTGCCACCGCGCCAGCGTCATCAGATGGCGACAGGCGCACCAGCCCGAAATTCCCCGGCAGCCTTGCATTCCATGCCGCAAGATTGCCATTTTCATCAATCGTTTTCCCTGACAGCGCCTCAAGCACAAGCACGCGGCTGTTTAGCGCCTCAAGCGCCGAGGCATTTTGAAGGAGAGGAAGGGGAATTGCGCCTGTTGGGGAGATTATGAGCGTATTCTCTGATGAGAGCGCATCCGGAAGAGTTGCTTCGCGCGAGGAAAGGCCGCTCCTCATCAGCGCGGCGGATATTTCCAGTGGCAGGCTGGCGTTCACTCCCGGCGCGCGGGGGAATGAAAGAAGGAGGATGTTGTTCTGCATGGGAAGCGGGGAGCAGAAGGCGGATAGGTTGCGGCTGCCATCGGAGAAAATGCGCAGGCGGAGCACTGCCACCTGGGAGGCGTTTGCGCCCGCGTCCGCAATCTCAGCAGAGCTTATGCCAAACCCTGCCTGCGCGCTTTCATTCGCCTGCGCCTGCTGAGGCGGGTTTGCAGGAAACGGGATGAACAAAATGAGAAAAAAGGCGATGAAAAGAAGCGCAATGGCTCCCACCACCCTGCGCATGGTGATATTTTGCAGGGGAAGGAATAAAATGATGCCCTTCAGAAGCTGGCGCGCCGGAGGGTGCGGACTTTATATACCTTTCCTAACATATTAAACCACAGATAATAGATTCAAGTGTTATGCCCTGAGACTCTGATATAATGAATGAAGGTGCGGGTTTTATATACCCTTGAAACCATATAGAGAGTGCTGCGCGTGGATGGCAGACCGAGCCTATGGCTATGAAGCAACTGTCAACAGCGCGCCGCACACTGTAACAAGTGATATTAACGCTCCGGGAAGAAAGTTTCCGGTTTCAAACAAACAGAAGGAACATCATCTGCCCGCGCATGCGCGGGCTGGCATCACAAGGATTTCACGCTCATTTCCCGGCGCATGATTGCGCCTGGGGCGGCCTATCGCCGCTGAACAACCGGCTATGCCGGCTTGAGCAGGCAAATCTTTTCGATGGAATGCGTGCCGCATTGCGCTTTTGCGCAGAAGGCATGGTTTCGGAGAAAATGCAATGGCAACGGTATTTTCAGTCCGCGCGCACCCTGGCGCGAAGAGGCTTCGCCTCTCATTGGCGTCGGAGTCGCCACTCGTGCTGAAGGCAGACGTGCCAGAAGCGCCCGAGGACGGGCGCGCCAACCGGTTCCTTCTTGCTGAGCTTGAAAAAGCGCTAGCCTGCCGCGTTGAATTGCTGGCAGGGCATAAAATCAGAAGGAAAACCCTTTCGGCGGATTGTCCGCGTGAAAGGATAATTGCCGCAATGAAAGAAAGCAAAAAATGAAAAAACGCAGAAGCAAACGGAAATAAAGGTGAATTTTATGGGAAAGACATACATTGACACGGTGAAATACCTGGTTTACGCTAATCTCGAGATTGACGGGCTGGTGGAAAAGCCGGATGTGGTGGGCGCGATATTCGGCCAGACCGAGGGGCTGCTTGGCGACGAGCTGGACCTGCGCGACCTGCAGAAGAATGGGAGGATTGGAAGGATTGAAGTCGATTTGAACCCGCGCGGAGGAAGGAGCGTGGGCAAGATAAAGCTGCCCTCCTCGCTTGACATGGTGGAGACCTGCATACTTGCAGCCGCCTTGGAAACAGTGGACCGCGTGGGGCCATGCGAGGCGAAAATCGGCATTGAGAAGGTGGAGGACACCAGGAATGCCAAGCGCAAGATATTGGTGGACAGGGCAAAGACATTGCTCAAGAGCATGCTCATGCATGAAATACCCGAGAGCAAGGAAATCTCGGAAATGGTGCGCCAGGAAGTCAAGGTCGCCGAGATTTCGGAATACGGGCCTGAAAAGCTCCCCTGCGGGCCGGGCATCGAGAAAATGGATTCCATTGTGATAGTGGAGGGCAGGGCGGACGTCCTGAACCTTCTCAAGAACGACGTGCAAAACGTGGTCGCGGTGGGGGGCGCAAACGTCACCAACGCGATTGCCAAGCTTGCGCGCGAAAAGGAAGTGACGGTTTTCCTTGACGGCGACCGCGGAGGGGACATCATCCTCAACGAGCTTGCGCGCGTGGCTGACATTGACTTTGTGGCGCGCGCGCCTGTTGGCAAGGAAGTGGAGGAGCTTTCAAGGAAGGAGCTCATCAAGTGCCTCCGCGCAAAGGTCCCTTACGAGACCAGCCAGCCCATCAGCCAGGTGGGCGAGGACAGGAAGGACAAGTATCCCACGTACGGGCGCGAGCGCGACCGGAACAACCGCGGAGGCAGGTATGATGACCGCCACCGCCAGAGGCGCGACGACAGGCAGGATGTGATGCCGCCGCTTCCAGAGCCTCCTGTGCAGCAGCAGGCAGCGCCTGTGGAAATGGCCAAGCCGGACTTGGCGCCCCCGGCGCCAATGCAGGAACAGCCAGTGGCAGCCCAGGTTGCATCCGCAGCGCCCGTGGCGCAAAAGCCGGCGGCTGTGCCGCCCGCGCTCCTTGCCTCGCTTGACGAGCTTGAGAACACGCTGCGCGCGCGCTTCTACAATGCCGAGCTTGCCCCCACCAAGGAGATGCCGGTGCGCGAGATGATGAAGGCCCTTGAGGACGAACGGGACATTTACTCCATTGTCTTTGACGGCATCATCACGCAGAGGCTTGCTGACCTGTCCGAGAACAAGAAAATCGGCATACTGGTCGGCATAAAGCTCGGGAACGTCTTCAGGAAGCCCGCGAGCGTGCTCATACACACGAAGACGTGAGTTGGCGCGCTTGCGCCGTTTTCTTCTTTTTTCTTTCTCGTTTATTTTTTCTTCCCTTTTCCCATTTTTCTCCTGTCTTATCGCGCTATTTATAAACTATTTGCCACAGGAAATCCAATGCTGGTGAGGCTATGCAGGCAACAAGGGAGATCGCTTTTTTGAAAGGAAACCACAACCTGGCCGAAGGTCTGTTTGCAGCCAACCGTAAAAAGCTGCAGATAGCGCCCGTGCGGGAGATGAACTATTATTTTTATTCATATAAATGGGTGGAAAATTCTGAGAAATTCCCCTGCCGCGAAGGGTTGGCGTATGTTGTTGAGGACATCGGCAAGCCGTTTGGCAAGACAGTGGAGTTCACATTTAAGGTAGATGGCAAAGAAAAAAGGATGATATGCGAAATACATGAAAAGCGCCAGGGCGCAGTCGACATAATGCTGCTCCTTCCGCATTTCTTCTACAAAGACGAAACCCCTTCACTTCGCCTGCTGAACTCAAGGCGGAAGGAAGCCGAAAGTTTTGAGGACGGGGATGTTTTCTTTTTCGAGATGAAGGGAAGGGGCAGGGCGCTTAGTTTCGGCAACCTTAGGGGAGGGATGCGGTTTGAACCATTCGCGGATGGAAAGGCCAACACGATATCCAATCCGCAATTTGCCGGAGCCGGGCTTCTTTCCTGCAGCGCCAATTTCCTTGCCGGGTGCGACCGTTACGAAGACAACCTGATTGCAACCCGGCCTTCGGAAACGCAGGGGCTGCCGGTGATGGCATTGGTGAAGAAAAAATAGTGGGCCCACGAGGAATCGAACCCCGAGTCTTCTGCACGTCAAGCAGACGTCTTACCATTCGACTATAGGCCCAGCAGTGGTTTTCTGAAAATGAACCTTTAAGAAGGTTCAGGGGGCAATGGGAAACCATGGCAGCAACAGCGTCTTGCCCCGCGTACCTGACAGGCTTATTCTTGATTGGGGACAAGGATTCGGTCGGCGCGGGCTTTGGCATAGACAAAAATCTCACCACCACTGTTTCAGAGAGGAAAAGCGGAAGGACGACAGTAACCTTGAACGGGGTGGAAGGCGCGCTTCCTGTCTCAAAATCCGTGCTGCGCCGCTATGTGGAGCAGGGGAGCCGCCCGGGGCTTCTTGACATACAGCACGCAACAGAAATCCCAGTGGGCTTTGGGCTGGGCATGAGCGCGGCAGGCGCGCTTTCATTGTCCCTTGCGCTCAACGAGCTTCTGGGCGCGGGGCTATCGAGGCAGGAGTGCATCAAGATAGCGCACGATGCGGATGTGGAGTGCGGCACCGGCCTGTCAGGGGTGGATGCCGAGGCGATAGGCGGCATGCTTGCGCGAAGGAGCCCGTCCGAGCCGCCATTGAAGCTGCCTTTCGAGGAAAAGGATATTGAAATCGCATTTTACACGCCAATAAAGACATCAAGCGTGATTGCATCGGCTGAATGGAAAAAAAAAGTGAACACTGCAGGCACTGCGGCGCTTGACGCGCTTTTCGGGAACAGGAGCTGGGATGGGCTTGTGGCTGCATCAAGGCAGTTTGCCAAAAAGTCATGCTTGGCGGAATGGTGCGCGCATGAAATGGGAGCGAACCAGAGGGCAAGCATGGCAATGCTTGGGCACACCCTTTTTTCAGACATTCCAATGTTCCTTCCGCGCAAGCCTTTTATGCTCATGAAGGCAAAGACTGCCCAGGACGGGGCAAAATTGCTGTAGGTGCTCATATGGCAAAAAAAAGGATTGACGTTTCCGTGATAGTGCCCTCCTACAATGAGGAGAAGTACATCGGCGCCTGCCTTGCGGCGATAAGGCGCCAGAAGTTTTCCGGCACCTATGAAATAATCGTGGGCGACGGCCACAGCAAGGACAGGACGCAGAAGATTTCGCGCGACTATGGCGCGCGCGTCGTTGAGGAGAATTTCGGAACTGCCTCCGGCGGAAGGTACAGGGCGGCAAAGATTGCGCGGGGGAGGATATATGCCTTCATGAGCGCGGATGTCGAGCCTTGCCAGGGCTGGCTGCAGAACATTTACGATGCTTTTGAAAACAAGCGCGTGGCGTGGGCAGTGGGAAGCGTAAAGCCCATCGAAGGCAGGTTTGTGGAGGAGATCGGGGCGGCAATCCTCAACTTCTTTGCATCGGTGCTCAACCGCGTGGGGCTTGCCTATGTCAACGGGGACAATGTTGCCTCGCGGGCGGACGCCTACTGGAAATGCGGCGGCTTCAATCCGCGCCTGACGACATCGGAAGACACCGATTTGGGCATGCGGCTGATGCGCCAAGGAAGATTTGCCTATGCGGGGCGGGCGACCGTGCTCATTTCCATGCGCCGCGTCCGCAAATGGGGCTATTTGAACTTCGCGCTTTTCCACACAAAAAATTTCGCCTCCACTCATTTCCTGAAAACTCCGGCCAAAATGTATGCGCCGATAAGATGAGATGGCACGGGTATCAGAAGAAAGTGCCGACTTTTTTCCTCATGTTCACTGCAAAATGCCTGCCGAGCTCCGACTTGAAAAGCAGCAGCTCGCCTTTCGCGCCCAGTATCTCCCCGATTATGGTGTGCGTTTCCTGCGCATTCTTCACGCGCGGGTAAAATTCCGAAAAATCCATTATGTTGGGCGTGAAATCGGGCACCGCGCTTGAGTTCCTGGCAAGCTCCACGGCGCCTGCGAAGTTCTCGCGCGCTTCCCCCCTGTCAAACTCCAGCAGGCGCAGCTTCTGGGAAATCCTTACCGAGTTCGAGAACATGAAGCGGGACTGCACTGCCGCTTCCGCGCAGTAAATTTTGTCAGGCCCGGCAAACTGCGCGATTATGCAGCCAAAGTCCGCGCCCTGCTCGCGCATGCGCGACTCGAACCGCTCCTTCCTCGTCACGCCGCACTTGGTAATTTTGCCGCCAAAGCCTGCAAGGTAGAGCGCGTATTCCTCCTTTTTCGCCTCCTCGTAAACAAGGGGGTAGCCTGAGAAATCGCCTTTCGTGTAGGCGCGGGACATGTCAAGCGCAGAGCACGTGGGGCACTGCCGCGTGTGTATCGCGCCGTTCCTGCATTCATGGTAGCCGTCAGGCGCCTTGTAGCCTATGCAGGCGAGCCGGTCGGAGAAATTGATGTCCTGCGCCCCACTTAGCACAAGCGTGCCAAACTCGCCCGTGGGGGCGCGGAAGAACATGGTGGGCTTGCCCTCGCCCGAGTAAAAGCGTATGAGATGGCGCATGATTATCGGCAAGGAAACGGCGCGAACTGCTTATAACGCTTCGCAGGGTGGCGTGCCAGTGCTAGAGGTGCTGTCCGGGGCGATCAAATCCAGGCGGCCGAACCTGTAATGACCGTTGATGCTGAGATAACGTTGGTTACGCATTATCCTCTCTTCGTTGATTTGGCGCCGGATTGGATGCTCTACCTCGCATACCGCCCTGCTGAGAGCATAGTCGATTTCGTCGGCAAACCGAGAATAGCGATACGTTGCAGACCATTCTTTTTTCCCGCTTAACAGGTTCCAGAAAATTTTCCACAGCGGCGGCGATGCCCGCTTCCACTCGCATTCATCGATGCTGCACCAAGGCACATAATCATATCCGTTGTTTTCTGTCATGAGTTTGCCGCCCCGAAAACCACGAAGCAGCTCTGAAACCTCTGAAACTTTGTCGGCGTCGGGCTTTTCATAGTTGCCAAATGCCTTAACCACTATTGCTTCCAGCAAAGGCTCACGGCCGCTGCGCAGCTTCTTGAAGACGGGGAGCAGCTTCTTTGCTTCTTTGGGAGATATGATAGTTTCGCGCGTTTCCTTTATTTCAGACACCATACAACCACCTCATGTTATTCGTTATTGTTTTTTGTGGTTAAGGAGCAATATAATAAACTGTAGTCCTGTATAAGACTACATGACAGACATTGAGGCACTTCTTGAGTCAGGGCTATCTGAGGCAGAGGCAAAGGTGTACCTTGCGCTCCTTGAAACAGGCGAAAGCATGGCTGGTGCTGTGATAAAGAAGGCTGGGCTGCACCGCGCGACTACCTACCAGGTGCTGCAGCGCCTGGCTGAAAAAGGGCTTGTTTCGTCAGTAATTAAGGCGAAAAAAAGGCATTTCTCCGCGGCAGAGCCGCAAAGGCTGATGGATGCACTCCGGCAGCGAGAGGAGCGGCTGTCCGAAGCGCTTCCTAGGCTTTCGGGCATAATGCGTGCAAATAAGGAAAAACAGGATGTTGAAGTATATTCCGGTGCGAGAGGCATCCGGACGACGCTTGACGCCATGCTTTCTGAGATAGGCGCTGGCGGGGAATACCTGGACTTTGGCGTGTCGGGGCTGTTCGTGGACGTGATGGGCTCCTACTGGCACGCGTGGCAGAGGCGCAAGAAGAAGATGGGCATCCGTTCGCGCGTCATCTTCAACGAAGAGGTAAAGGTGAAAAAGTCTGAGCTGCTTAGGGGATACTATGGCAGGGCAAGGTTCCACCCGCGCGAGAACGCCAGCCTCACAGACACCATGATTTACAGGGACACCGTGATGCTCATCATCTGGACCGCGCACCCGCCGATTGCAGTGGTGGTGAAGAATGCAGAGAATGCAAAAAGCTACCGCAACCAGTTCGAGATGATGTGGAAAGCCGCGAAAAAGTGATTCCGTAAATCGCCGTTGGAAATGAAAGCAGCCTTTTAATGCCTAACTCTGAATTCTTCCCAAGGTGAAACCATCCAGACGCCTGCGGGTGCCGGTCTGTTTTCACCAGGAAAGGTGAAAACATCCAGGCGTCTGCGGACGCCTGCCTATTTTCAGGACAAAGCTTCGCAAAGCTTTGTCCGCATTGTAAATGATATGCCTGCGGGCATAGAATTTACAATACAACAAAAAAAAGGTGAAACTATGGCAACGCTTGACGAGTTCCTTGCATCCGAAGTGAAGACAATCCGCGAGAAGAACCTTGAGTGGAAGCTGCGCGAGCTCCAGGGCCCGTCCATTCCACGCGCGCGCGTGAACGGCAAGGACGTCATCATGTTCTGCTCGAACAATTACCTCGGGCTTTCCAACCGCCCGGAGCTTAAGAAAGCCGCAATCGAGGCGGTGGAGAAATACGGTGCGGGCTCGGGCTCGGTGCGCGCGATTGCAGGAAGCCAGGATTTGCACTTCAAGCTTGAAAGGACGATTGCGCGCTTCAAGCACACCGAGGCGGCGATTTACTTCCAGACGGGCTTTGCTGCAAACGCAGGCGCGCTCCCGCAGCTTGTTGTGGAGGGCGACCTGGCAATCTCCGACGCGCTCAACCACGGCAGCATCATTGACGGTGTGCGGCTGAGCAAATGCGAGCGCGCGATTTTCAAGCACAAGGACATGGCCGACCTTGAGCGCGTGCTAAAAGAAGCAAAGGCAAAGACGCCTGCTTACAACAAGATATTCGTAATCACCGACGGCGTGTTCTCCATGGACGGGGACATCGCGCCTCTTGACAAGATACATGAGCTTGCGCAGCAGTATGGCGCATACGTGTATGTTGACGACGCGCACGGCGACGGCGTGCTTGGCGACCATGGCAGGGGCATAATATCGCACTTCAAGCTTGAAAAGAAAATAGAGTGCGACATGGGCACTTTCTCCAAGGGCTTCGGCGTGGTGGGAGGCTCGATAGCGGGCTCGCAGCACCTCTATGATTTCCTGCAGAACAAGGCAAGGACCTGGCTGCTTTCAGGCTCCGCCCCGCCTGCAACAGTGGCGGCATGCACTGCCGCGCTGGAGCTGCTGGAGCGCGATGACTCGCTTGTGCGCCAGCTCTGGGACAACACGAAATACTTCAAGAAGGAAATGCAATCACTCGGCTTCAACACTGGAGAGAGCGAGACGCCAATCACGCCTATCATGCTGGGGGAAAGCAAGCTCGCGCAGGACTTTGCGACTGAAATTTTCAGCGAAGGCGTGTTCGCGCTGCCCATCGTCTTCCCCATGGTCGCGCAGGGCAAGGCAAGGATACGCGTGATGGTGACCGCGGCGCACACGAAGCAGGACCTCAACGACGCGCTTGCCATATTCGGGAAGGTGGGGAAGAAGCTGAATGTGCTGAAGTGAATTGATGGTAAGGGAAAGGAAAAGCGCAAAGGAGCAGGCAAAAATTTCCGCAGAGGCGCAGAAGCACATCGACGCCGAATCCGGCAAGGGGAAAGGCGCGCTGCTGTCGGACGTGATACTTGGCGGGCAGGACGGGCTTGTGAACGTGCTGGGCATTGTGCTTGGCGTGGCTTCTGCGACAAGCGACCATTTCATCGTGCTGGTCGCAGGCCTGGTAGCGACTTTTGCTGAATCCGTTTCCATGGCTGCGGTCGCCTATGCCTCCTCGCGCGCGGACGAGGACCATTACAACAAGGAGCTTGAGAACGAGAAGTGGGAGATGGAGCACCTGCCCGAAGTCGAGCGCGAGGAGATACGCCTCATCTACATGAAAAAGGGCTACAGGGGCCGCGAGCTTTCGCAGATGGTGGAGAACACCTGCTCCAACGACGAGATGTGGCTCCACATGATGATGACCGACGAGCTTGGGCTTACGCTTCCCGAGGCATCCGCCCCTCTTCGCGCTGCGGCGATAGTTGGCATGTCGGCACTTATAGGCTCGCTCCTCCCGCTCATACCTTTCATTTTCATGCCTGTTGCAGACGCGCTTGTTCCCTCGCTTGTTTTCTCCACGCTCGTGCTGTTTGGAGTGGGAGTGTACAAGGCGAAAATCACTGTCGGGAACTGGCTCAAGTCAGGCATTGAAATGGCAGCTGTCGGCATGATAGCCGCGCTTGTGGGCTATCTCGTAGGGAAAGTGCTGGGCGGATGGTTCGGGCTGAAGCAGGTGCCTGCCTGACGGCACCCGCCAAACTCCGATATATTTATAAACATTTACTACCACATTACGACAGGTGAGATTCATGGCGCCATATGGAACTTTCAAACAGACTGCAAATAATTACAGGAAGATGATAGAATATGACAGCAAGCCAAAAGTTTCTTTTTCCAGGCTGAAGATGGCTTACAAGGATGCTGTAGAACAGATAACATGCCAGAACAAGGCACGCAGTGATTACGTTTACAGAGTCACCAGCACAAAAAGGATTCCTTGGAACTACAATCTTGCAAGTGTCTCGGACGTCATGCCGATTAGTATTGAAGCCATCAAGGTTTCAGGCAAGCTTCGAGAAGTTGAGCAGCGGGCTGAATCGAAGAAAATTGTGAAGGTCGCATTGCGTGCAGCAAAGATAACCCTGAATGTGCTTGGAAGTTTTGAAAAAGCAGTGGTTTTGGATTATATGCGGAGCCCGCGGGACGTTATCCTTAACAATGCTGGCCTGTTTCTACTGCAGCTTGTGGCATCGCAAGCCAACTCCATCATCGGAGCAATAACGATGGCAGCGGCAGTCCTCTATGGCGCCTTTTCACTTAAGGCAGCGATGGAGACTTCATCTAACGGAATAAAGGAGAAAATTAACAGGGATATGGAGTCAAACAAGGTCTTAGTCGCTGTTCATGACCTCAAGAGCCACATGAGCAAAGCTTGAGATCCTTTTCCTTAATTTTTCCTTTGCCCAAGCTGAGCAAGCTTTTTGTCGATTTTCTTTTCCGCTTCCAGCCTTTCAAGCGCGTAGCTTTCGTTGTCCACGAATTTCATGCCTGAGGCGAGGAGAGGGTGCGTTTTCTGCAGGAGCGCGTGCATGTCCTGCGCGACCTTCCGGTAATCAGGGTGCCCCTGGCGCATGGAGCGAAGCTCGCAGAAGTGGTATGCCTCGCGCAGGTTCATTTTCATGTACCAGCGCATCCTGTAGCCCAGCGGCACGACATATTGCGCCTCGTGGGGCATTTCCTTTTCCATCGCGCGGAAGAGCGCGTCCGCAGGAGCGAGCGCTTCTTCCACCTGCTTGCCAAAGCCGGCATCAACAAGCTCCTGCGGCATGTCAAAGCCGTGGCGAGTGGTAAGAAGCTGCCTTTCCTGCGTGAGTATCCTGTGCCTGTGCAGGTCGCGGTACATGCCGAAGTTGCCTGTGACGCAGAATGTATAGAATGTGCTCTCGAATGCGCGCCCCGGCTTTTGGCGCCTGTTTGCGCGGCTGCCAATGTAAGCCTTGATGATTGCTTCGCGCTCCGAAGGCTGCATGCGCCTGGCGATTGACTGTGCCCCCGCATAATCGCAGCGGAGAAGCGGGAACATGATGGCTGCTATGACTTTTTCCTCGGCGTCCGCGTCAAAATCCACAAGAGTGGCGTGCGAGGAATCCTGCTGCGCCTCAGTTGCATGCTTTGCCGCAAGTGATAAGACCGATGCGCGCGTAGCCTTGAAATACTCCTGCATCTCTTTCCCGTACTTGTCGTTCGCGCGCTTCACAAACGATGGGATTACCTTGGCAAGCTCCTGCTGGGACGAAGCTGCAAGCGCGCGCGTCTCCGCCAAGGGAGAGGCGTACATCTTTGCAAGAAGGTACTCGAATGCCCTGCCATTGCCGAAAAAGCCGGCATTGGTGAGCGCGGAGGCGGGAAGGATGCCGCGCAGAAGGTCGCACACCTTTGCCCGGATGGCGGCGGCATAGGCGCGCTCGCTCGCGTCGGTGGCACGCGGGTTCTTTTCCTCCTCGATTTTGGCAAGCTTGGGGATGAGCGAGGCATAGGCGCCAAACAGCGCGTCGCAGGCGCGCACATACTCGTCTGCAAACCTGGACGCCATTATGCGCTCCTCGCGCAGGCAGCGGTACTTGCCGCCCTCCTTCTGGTCGAAATAGACGTAGCGGGTGGATTTCTCGAGAGGGGATATGCCGATGCGGGAGTCCTGCATGAATTTCACGGCAAGCATGGAGATGTTTTCCGCTGCCAGGTGCGCGCCGCCAAGCTCGGCGACCGAGTCGTCGCCATAGCCCACCAGCACCCTGTCGTAGAATTCCTCGGCTTTCCGGGTGGCGACGATTTGCGACTCGCCTCGGCTTTTCATCTCTCCCACGATTGCATCGAAGCCCGACTCGGGGTTTTGTATGAACTCGTCCAAAAGCACGCGGCGAAGCGACTTTGAGGAGCGCGAATAGCGGGAGAAAAGCGCGCCCTTCACAGCCTCAGGAAGGTTCATCAGGCAGAAAACGTCCGAGGTGGTGCTGGTGCAGAACTGAGAAAGTATCTCCTGCTCCTTTTGCGAAAAAGTTTCCACCTGCCCACCGCTTGAAATGAGACGGTGCATGTTTAAAACGTTTCGGGATAGTAAAAGACGCACCCTAATATTTTTTGGAGGTGGGGTTTGTGACAGAAAAAAGGCCGTTTGACATACTGAATGCAGCGCTCAACAACAACGTGGTGGTGGGGCTAAAGGGAGGGCGGGACATCCGCGGGCTCATGGTCTCCTACGACGTGCACATGAACATCGTGCTTGAGAAGGCGGAAGAGCTTGCCAATGGAGAGGTGAAACGCGGCATCGGGACCGTGCTGCTGCGCGGCGACTCGGTGGTGTACATCTCGCCCGCCTGAGTTGTCTGATTGAGGCAAAATTCTTTTGAATTTTGCCCTCTTTGTCGTGCTTGCGCACGACATCTGGCAAAAATCCTGCAGGATTTTTACCATCTTTGTCGCGCCTCGGCGCGACATCTGACGAAAACCTGCGGGTTTTCATCATGGGCTTGTGGCGCAACGGTAGCGCGCCTGCATGGCATGCAGGAGGCTGGGGGTTCGAATAGCTCTTTTCGACGTATCGAAAGGGGCTCGATTGTCCCCCCGAGTCCATTACTATTTTAATCCTTGATGGAGATGTTTGTGCATGGCATCCGACAAGATGAGGGCCCTGATAAGCTTTGCCAAGGTGCTGCTGGCGCTTGCGGTGGGATATGCGATAGCGTACGTATGGAACGACACGCGCGCCGGGCTTGACGAGGCGTGGGTGCCCTATGCCGCAGGCCTTGTCTCGGCAGTCATGGTCTTTGTCTTGCTTTCCAAGCTCAACAAGGGAAGCGGCGACTGAGGAAGGCAAAAGGGAAGCTTTTTATTCGGGCACAACAGGAACGTTAGCGGGAGCGGCGGAAGGACGGCCAACCAAGGCGCGAAAGCGCCGACGGAGGAAGCTCTGCCCACCGCAAGAGTCGCTGTCCCTTAAGGGGACATGAACATTTTGCCTTCGGGCAAAATGTCTCAGACATCGAGCGGTTCGCCGCTCGATGCTGATCGGGAACAGAAACGACGGAACCGCCTGCGCAGATGAAGATGACGCAAGGAGATGCGCAACGCGGGTTGAAACGGCCCGTGCAGCGATGCCATGCGCGGTGCAAGGCCTTTGTGCCGCTTAGTCCAATGCCGTCTGAAACAGAAGGCAGGCTACTACCTGCCGCTCCCATAATGCTTCTTTTAATGTCTTTCTCCCCAAATACCAAAAAGTGCCAAGGTAACTCAGAGATGGGAATGTGCGCATTCCTATCGAGGAATTTGGTTAGAGTGCCAGACTCATAGAACCCAAATCCGAAAGGAAACGGGAAAATATGAGTGATGAGTGCGCGCAAGCGCACGATGATATACAAAGGCAACCGCGGGGAAACCGTTCCCTGAAATCAGGCAACTGGGAAATCTGGAAGTCGTGTGTTCAAATCACACCCTTGGCACTTTTTTGCTTCAGCAAAAAAGGCTACCCCTTTTTCACCGCTGTGAAAAAGCGGGTGGCACTTTCTTCTTTTTTGCCGATACCCTCAGCCCTGTCTTTCCTTAAAGTTGGGTAGCAGGTAAGCAACAGTCTGCTCCGACGGCAGACAAGATTTTCTCCTGCTCTATTGTTGGGCGCGTTGGCCATTCCCTGATCGAATTTCCGGCTCCAAACCTGACCCACGAAAAAT
>JAPLWX010000042.1 GCA_026396415.1 Microcaldota archaeon | reverse complement strand
GTCTGATGCATATTCATTAGCCTGAGCGACTTGTCCGACTCGAGCAGCGGCTCGAGTGGACCACTTTTCGCCGCTGCGAAAAGTTGGTCCTGCAGGACAAGTGCTCCACTTGTCGGTGCGCCGACAAGTCGGACCTACATGACATGGTTAGGGTATTGACGAGTTTTTGGTTTTTTGATTAGGCGATAGCCTAACTGCTGCTTTCCGTCGTTTTTTCACACCTCATTTCCGCGAAAGGTTGCCGCGGCGTTCTTTGGCTTGCAGCCAAAGATGCACCATTGAGCCGCAGCTCAATGGCTGAAACCTAAGGAAATAAACGAGACAGGCGTGGAGTGATGACAGACAGTCAGTCTGTTGTGAATTCGTATGACAGACCGACAAAGATTCAGCCAAGCTTTTCGCGTATTCCGTTGATGAGGAAGAGCAGAGATGGACCTATGCATGCAGGGCAGGGGCCGGCCGGGCATGCGGCTGCGCCGAGTGCGAGAAGCCCGCCTGCCGCAAGGCTCTCGTTGCCCTTTTTCATCAGATTGGAATTTCTATATTCCAATATGGACAAATTTCTCTGGAAATTTGCCCCGAGCTTTTCCTTTGAAATCTTCATGGGATTACGGGACCACGAGCCGCACATACTCCATTTTCCTGCTTGATTTTGCCGCCTTGAAAAGCGCGCGTATTCGCTCCGCATCCCCGGCAAGCACGAATATCTCAAGGCACTTTTCGCGCTTGAGGTTGCTGTGTATGTGCGTGGAGACCACGTCTTCGAATTCGTGCGCAAGGAACGAGGCGCTTTTTTCCACCTTTTCCTCATGGACAAGCAGGAGAACTGCCTTTATTTCACCTGACAGCTTTTCCGCGCTCTTGTTCTCCGCAACCAACGAGCGCACTCCGGCGCGTATCGCTTCCGACCTTCCGGAAAAGCCAATCGATTTTTCAATGGAGTCAAGCTCGGCAAGCGTTTCTTTGTCGATTGAGACGCTGATTATGGGCATATTTTCACCTGTTAATAATTTCCTGCGCCAAATACGCGTTTTGTTAATAACATTTGTAGAAAATATTAATAACCCTTTGCCACAAGAAAATGCCAGGTGATTCTGTGAAAGGATTGATGCTGGCGTTGTTGGCCTCGTTTG
The DNA here is from genome assembly GCA_026396415.1 of Microcaldota archaeon. Lineage (GTDB taxonomy): Archaea > Micrarchaeota > Micrarchaeia > Anstonellales > Anstonellaceae > UBA10161. The sequence continues at coordinate 20,575 of JAPLWX010000042.1, read as the reverse complement.
CGCTTTTGTTTTCAGGCTGTGCTTCCCAGCCATCGCAGCAGAGCGGGAAGCTGCAGGTGGTTGCCAGCTTCTACCCTATGTACGATTTCGCAAAGAATGTGGGCGGGGACCGTGTCGAAGTCACCTCGCTGATACCTACGGGCGTGGAGCCGCACGACTTCGAGCCGACGCCCTCTGACATAAAGACGCTCAGTTCGGCCCGGGTGCTTGTCCTTAACGGTGTGATTGAAGACTCATGGGCTCCAAAACTGCTGGGGGGCATTGACAACCCCAATTTGACGGTCGTTGATGCGAGCAAGGGGGTACAGCTTGTGGCGTCGGAGGACGCTGACATGCCGGGAAACGACCCCCATATCTGGCTTGACCCGGTGGATGCAAAAATCCAGGTGGCCAACATCCGCGACGCGCTGGAAAAGGCTGATCCGGCTGGAAAGGGCTATTACGAAGCCAACGCCAACGCATATATGGCGAAGCTTGACAAGCTTGATGCGGAATTCCGAGCCACCATGGCAACATGCAGGAAAAAGAACATGATAATCACGCACGCGACCCTGGCGTACTTCTGCAAGGAGTATGGATGCAATCAGGTCCCGGTCGAGGGAGTGAACGCCGAGGGTGAGCCTACCCCTGCAGTCGTGGCGGCAATCGTGGAGCAGGCAAGGGCGAAGAACATCACCGTTGTGTTCGTCGAGAAGCTGTACAGCCCGAAGGTTGCGCAGACCATTGCCAGCGAAATAGGCGGCAATGTCGCGGTTTTCAACACATTGCACGGGCTTACGCCCGAGGAACAGCAGCGCGGCGAAGATTATTTATCGCAACAGGAAGAAAACGTGGCAACGATAAAGGCGAATCTCGTTTGCGGCTAGATGTGGAAAAATGGCTGAAAAAATCATCGAATTCAAGAACGTAACTTTCAGTTACGGCAAGCAGCCCGCAGTGGACAAGGCTACATTCTCAATCGAAAAGGGGGATTTTGTGGGCATGATAGGGCCAAACGGCTCTGGCAAGACCACAGTGGTGAAGCTCATGCTTGGGCTGCTCACGCCCGATTCGGGCTCGATAAGGGTTTTCGGCAAGGAAATATCCGGGTTCCATGATTGGCAAAGGGTGGGGTATGTTCCTCAGAAAGCAACGAACTTCGACCAGAATTTCCCGGCATCGGTTTTCGAAGTGGCCAGCATGGGGATGGCATCCAAGGCAGGGCTCATGAAGCAGCTTTCGAAAGCAGACCATGGCGCGGTTGAAAAGGCGCTTGAAGTCGCAGGCATTTCGGGCTTGCGCAACAGCCGCATAGGAGACTTGTCAGGCGGGCAGCAGCAGCGCGTATTCATAGCGCGTGCGCTTGTGTCCGAGCCGGATTTGCTGATCCTTGACGAGCCTACAGTCGGGGTGGACCAGAAAGCGCAGCACGAGTTCTACCTGCTCCTGGGCGAACTGAACAGGAAAAGGGGAATGACACTGGTGCTGATTTCGCATGATGTTGGCGTGGTGGCAAAAAACGCGGGAAAGATAGCCTGCGTCAATGCCGGAGTCACCATGCACGACGCGTCGAGCGGCATTGATAGCGCACTCCTATGCGCATACGGCAACGACATGGGGCGGGTGCCCCATCACCATGACTAGGTGCTTCCATGCTTGAATTCCTCCAATACACTTTCATGCAGCGCGCCTTCATAGGCGGCATCCTGATAGCCATGCTATGCGCGGTCATAGGAGTTTTCCTGGTCCTTCGCAGGATGGCGCTCATTGGGGACGGGCTGGCGCACATCTCTTTCGGGGGCATAGCCGCAGGAGTGTTCTTCAATGTCTACCCTCTCCTGTCGGCGCTCGTATTCTCGGTTTTGGCTGCGCTGGGCATCCAGAAGCTCAAGCAGATGAAAGTCTACAGCGATTCCGCGATTGCGATATTTTTCTCATTCGGGCTTGCACTGGGCGTGGTGCTGGTGAGCCTGTCGCACGGCTTCAATATGGATCTCATGTCCTACCTTTTTGGAAGCATCCTGGCGGTGAGCGAAAATGACATTCTGCTTATTTTAAGTGTCGGGCTGGCAACCCTTGCGGCACTGGTGCTGTTCTACAAGGAGCTTTTCTACATCACTTTTGATGAGGAATCGGCGCGCGCTTCAGGGGTGCCGGTTGAAAGCCTGAATACCATGCTGCTTGTCCTGACTGCAGTGGCGGTAGTCCTTTCAATGCAAGTAGTCGGCATCCTGCTGGTTTCTTCGTTCATAGTCATCCCTGCCTCGATTGCCCTCCCCCTTTGCCGCAGCTTTAGGCAGTCTATCCTCGCGTCTGTGCTCATTGCCGTATTGTCGGTGATAGCCGGCCTGCTGCTGGCATATTATTTCGACCTGGCGGCAGGAGGGGCAATAGTCCTGGTGCTGGTGGCTGCCTTCGCTGCGATGCTTGTCTGCAAAAAGCTGGTTGTAAAGTAAACCATGGCACTTTCCTACCACGCGGAAAAGATTTGCCTGCTACTTCCTGCCGCATGCTCCTATTCTGCCGGCTTCCCGCCATTGCCCTTCAGACACGGTAGCTCGCATCTGCGCGCACGCCTATTCCGTCGGCTTGCCGTCATACTCCTCGGGCATCGCCTCTGCGTCCTTCTTTGTGTGCCTCACCGTCCTGTCGATGTGCTCGGGAGGGGAGTAGATTGTATACAGCTTCAGGGGCGAATTTTTCGAAGTGTTCACCACGTTGTGCCGCGCGCCTGCGGGCACTATGGCGCCGCTGCCGTCCTTGACATTGTAGACGCTGTCGTCGATGAAAACCTTGCCTTCCCCCTTTTCAAACCTGAAGAACTGGTCGATGTGAGGATGCACTTCCATGCCTATCTCCTCCCCCGGCGCAAGGCACATGAGCACCAGCTGGCTGTGCTTCCCTGTGTACAGCACGCGGCGGAAATCCGAGTTTTTCAAAGTCTCGCTTTCCAGCGCAACTTCATATCCCTTCAATGTCATCTCAATCACCTTTTTTCTGGGTCAGCGCAAAATACGCGCCTGCAAGCGCGAGCGCAATGCCCGCTATCTTCGTTTCATGGGCTATTCTATCCCAGCCCGCATAATAATCCACCAGGTTCAGCGCGAGTATGAGCAAGCCTATTGCCTCCATCCCATCTGGCTAGAGCGCCTTCCTTATCGGCCCGCCGCCAAGGCAAACTTTTCCCTTGTAAATCGCGCAAACCTGTCCGGGCGCAACCCCCTCTATGGGCACGGCGCATTCCACAACAAGCGTGCGGCCGCCCCTGCCTTTCGGCGTGATGGTGGCGGCAACTTCAGGCTGGTGCGTCCGTATCTGGACCATGGCGCGGAATCTCTTTTTTGGCGCGCGCCTGCAGAGCCAATTGAAGTTTTCCACATCGAACTTTTTCCCAAGCACGCGCGACCTGTCGCGAGTCACTATAAGCGCGTTCCTTTTCACGTCAAACCCTTTCACAAAATGCTGCGCAGGCAGCCCGAGGCCCTTCCTCTGCCCGATGGTGTAAAGGAAAAGCCCGTAGTGCGCGCCAACGCGCTTCCCCTGCTCGTCAACTATATCCCCTTCGCGCTTGCCAAGCCTCTCAAACAGGAACGGCTTCATGGCATGCTCGGAAACAAAGCACAAGTCCTGGCTCTGCGAAACGCCTGCGTAAAAGCCCAAGCCTTCCCTTATCGCGATTTCATACACCTCCTGCTTGGAAAGTTTCCCAAGCGGCAGGATGAGCCGCGCCAGCCACGAGCGCGGAATGAGGCACATGCCGTATGCCTGGTCCTTCTTCATGTCAGTTGCGCGCGAGAGCTTTCCATTGTCTATGCTCGCGTAATGTCCCGTGGCAACGTGCTTTATGCCGTGCCTCTTCGCCCACCCGAACAGTTTTTTCACCTTGAGGTCCCGGTTGCACACAAGGCACGGGTTCGGAGTGCGCCCCTTCCCAAGCTCGCGGACAAAATAGCCCATGACCTCCTTTTCGAACTCGCGCTCCACATTATATATATGGTGGGGCACGCCCAATTTTTCGCACACGCGCGCGGCATTGGCAAACGACTCGTCAGTGCAGCACACGTTTTCCTTAAGCGCGTTGCACTTTCCCTTCCACACCGCCATCTTAAGCGAAACGCCGATAGGCTCGAAGCCCTGCTGCTTGAGAAGAAGGAGCGCGACAGAGGAGTCCACCCCGCCTGACAGCCCGACCACTATTTTTCTTTTCTGCATTTTTGTAGTGGAAGTTCGATGCTGCGCATCTCCTTCCACTGCCCACTTTTTCAGCATCGAGCTTCGCTCGATGTCTGATGCATTTTGCCGCGGCAAAATGCACATCCTTCGGAAAAAGGGGCCCCTTTTTGCTTCAAGCAAAAAGTGGGCTGAAAAAGTTGTCTGCAACTTTTTCATTCCCGCACCCACTTATGAGTTTTCAGCAAGCTTTTTCTTCAGCTTGTCCAGCTCCTCATGCACGTCAGGGTGCCTGTGCAGCGGGTCCATCCTCGCCAGCTTCTCAAGCTCGATTATCCTGTGCTTCATGTTCTGGACCTGCTTTCCCAGGTCCTTCTTGCTTTTTCCCATAAGAACACCAACCAGCATGTTGCTGCGCGGCAATTGAATATAATTGTGATGGGCGCGCGCCTCCGCTGCCGCGCGGCTGTTTTTTGCATCCATCCCAACTGCAGCGCAATTCCTGCAAGAAGCGTAAAAACCTTTCCTACTATAGCTCGACATATTTGCGCAATACCTCTGCCACGCTCCATGCCTGCGAGATGCAGCCATCGGGCCGGAGCGTATCAGCCTCATATATCTCGGGCAGGCTTCCCACGCCATAGGCATAAAGCTGTTTTTTGAAAGGCGAAAGCAAGGCAAGGCAATCTTGCGGCGTGGCGCCAAGCCCCACGCTTGCGTCAATGTACGCGCCCATGAGCCAGGGCCAGACGCACCCGTTGTGGTAAGCGAAGTCGCGCTCCCTCATGCCCCCCCTGTACGTGCCGCGGTAATCAGGGTCTTTCGGCGTCAGGGTGCGCAGCCCCACCGGCGTAAGAAGCTCGTCCGTCACCTTTCGGAAAACTGCCGCGCGCTCGGCTTTCCCCAGCGGCGAATACGGCAGGGAAGCGGCAAATATCTGGTTGGGCCTCACTTTCGCGGAATCGGGCCCGATGACGTCGAACAGGCACTGCTGCTCCTTGTTCCAGAATTTCCTGAATGACGCGCCGCATTTCCTTGCCAATCCTGCGCACCTGTCTGCGAACTTCCCGTCGGCGCGCTTGAAGGCCCTTTCGGAAATCCGAAGCGAGCTGTACCAGAGCGCATTCACTTCCACAGGCTTTCCCCACCTGGGCGTGGGGCAGGCGCCATCCTCGAACCTGACGTCCATCCAGGTCAGGTTGGAGCCCGCCTTGCCTGCAATCAGGAGCCCGTCGGAGTCAAGGCAAATCCCGTTTTCCGTTCCCTGCGCATATCCTTCCACAATGCCTTGCATGGCTGGCAGGAAAATCTTGCTTGCAAACGCCTCATCCTGGCTGGCGTCCGCATACTTGGCCGCGGCATGCGCGAACCAGAGCGAGGCATCCGCGGAGTTGTAGGTTGGCGCGCCGTCCTCCCCAATGACGTTGGGCAGCTGCCCGTCCTTCAGCAGCGAGGCGAATTTCGCAAGCACTTCCCGCGCTTCAGCTTGCCTTCCCGTGCAAAGAAGCAGGCCTGGAAGCGAAATCATGCTGTCCCTGCCCCATTCGGAAAACCACGGGTAGCCTGCAATTATCGCAGCCTTGCCATCATGCCTTGCAATGAAGGAATCCGCGGCAAGCAGAAGCGAAGAGAGGAACTCGTCCTGTTTCCTCCCATTTTTCCCTGCCGCTCCCGATATGGCATTCGCGCGCGCAAGCGCAGCCTCGAATGCGGCATGCGCATCGATTTTCCTGGCAGCTCCCTCGCACGCAACAATGAAAAACTCGGCGCTGCCCTCTGATTTGATGCGGAAGGCGCCTGGCGAAAAATAGTGCTCCGAGCATTCGGTTCCCCTCTCAGCGTCGCGCGCGTAGAAAAAATCGAAATACCACTTCTCATCCGGAAAAAAACCGCACTTGTCTGAAAGCAGTGCCGCCTCGCAGCCTCCGCATTTTGCTGAAACAGAGGATTTGCCAGCCATTATCCCATAGCCCGGCCTGCCGTGCGTTATCCCGTTCACGGGCCTGAAGTTCAGCATGGGGCGGATTTCCATTTCAAACGCTTTCCCGGAGAAGACTGCATACCTTGCCCCAATGGCATTTTTCCCGCCTGCGGGGAAAATTGTCTTTTCGACCGTGATGCCTTCGGCGGCATACTGGAACGTGGGAAGCGGGCGGCTGGAAAATGCCATAAGGCGCGTAAAGCCGTCCGGATGGAGCGCCCCCCCGTACTGGCTGGTGGACAATGAAAATCTCCCGCCATCCGCAATCACCGCCTCTTCCAGCTTTGGAACAAGCTGGCTGCGGGCTCCATCGCTTTCAGACACCAAAAGCCCGTGCTGCTTGCGCGTGTTTGCAAATGCAATGGATGACGAGGCATAGCCGCCTGAGGGGTTTGCCAGCACCCACTCGCGCAAAAGCGCCTCTTTTTCCGGAAAAGGGCCTTTCAACAGAGCCATATGGCACGTTTCCCATAGGTTTAATAAAAACGCTTGCGTTAGCCTGCAAGGATGGGTGGAAAGGCAGGTTGGCTTGATTTTTGCCATGTGCATCCGCCTGGAAAAGGGTGGAAAGGTAGAGTGTCTTGCATATTGCCATGCTAGGTTGGGAATTCCCGCCCGCCATCACCGGCGGGCTCGGGGTGCACTGCTTTGAGCTAGTCTCAAGCCTAGGCGAGCTTGGCATCAAAATCGACCTGTACCTCCCATTGCAGAAATCGGCCCCGGTTTCCCCCCATCCGAATGTGAAAATAATCCAGGTGGGCGGCGGGGTGAACGTGGGCGCATACGGGCACGCAAGCGGCGGCTTTGCGTCCGACAACTATTCCCGCGACCTGATTGGCGCGATAGAGGATTTCGCCCGCCTCTCGCTTTCCGCCCTCAAGGCAAGCGGCACGCGCTACGACCTGGTGCACTGCCATGACTGGCTCACCATCTCTGCGGGCATAATGGCGCAAAGGGCGCTTGGCATCCCATTGGTGCTCACCATGCACAGCACGGAATACGACCGCAACCCTGTCCCGTGGAGCTGGATTTCCGGCATTGAATCTCTCGGCGTGAAAACAGCGGACCGCACAATTGCCGTGAGCGGGAAGATGAAAGGCATGCTTGTGGAAAAGTTCCATGCCGATGATGGCAGGATACGCGTGGTCTACAACGGCATCGACATTGCCAAATACCGCAGGAAAGACAGCGGCATCCGCAAGGAAAAGCTCGTGCTTTTCCTGGGAAGGCTCACCCACCAGAAGGGCCCGGAGCAGTTCCTTCGTGCCGCGGAAAAAGTGCACCAGTACGACAGGAACGCGCGCTTCCTGGTGGTGGGGGAAGGGGGGCTCCTGCCCCGGCTCATTTCGCTTTCCATCGAGCTTGGCATTGCGGACAGGGTGTCTTTTTGGGGGTTTGTCCCTGAGAACGAGAAGAGGAGCATCTATTCCATGTGCGACGTCTACGTGATGCCGAGCGTGAGCGAGCCTTTCGGCATCTCCGCGCTCGAGGCGATGGCAAGCGGCACGCCCTGCATAATCTCCAAGAACTCGGGCGTGAGCGAGATTGCCAGGAACTGCCTGCTTGTGGACTTCTGGGACATTGACGAGATGGCATCCCAGATACTGGCGCTGCTCCGTTACCCCGCGATGTCCCGCGTGATGTCCGCGCACGAGATGAAGGATGCGGCAAGGCTTGGCTGGCAGGAAACCGCCAGGAAAACCATTGGGGTTTATAATGAAGTTTTGGGAAAATAGCAACATGAGCCGCATGGCATGCCGGAGCCTATAATGGGGCTTTGGGAATGAATTAGCAATGTGATTTTCATGGCAAGCATATGCATGTATTTCCAGGTGCACCAGCCGCTTCGGCTGCGCAAGGTTTCCCTCCTCAACATGTATTCCGGGCAGATGCCCTCATCGCCAAAGGACGCCTACTTCAACCGCGAGCTCAACGAGCAGATATTCCGCAAGGTGGCGGCGAAATGCTACCTGCCCACGAACGAGCTCCTCCTGAAGCTGATTGAGGAGCACAACGGGGATTTCCGCTTCTCATTTTCCCTCACCGGCGTGTTCCTCGAGCAGTGCGAGATGTTCGGCAAGGACGTGCTCGAGTCGTTTCGGCGCCTTGCCGACACCGGCAGGGTGGATTTCCTTGCGGAGACATACTACCATTCCCTCTCGTCGTTTTACCGCGACGGCTCGGAATTCGACGCGCAGGTGGCAATGCACCACGAGGCAATACGCTCGCTTCTGGGCGTAACGCCTTCGGTGTTCCGCAACACGGAATCGATTTTCTCCAATGAAATCGCGGCCCGCGCGGAAAAGCTGGGCTACAGCGGAATAATCGCCGAGGGCATCGAGCACACGCTTGGCGGGCGCTCCCCGAACTACGTCTACAATGTGCAGGGCTGCGAAAAAATCAAGGTGCTCATGAGGAATTACAACCTGTCGGACGACATTGGCTACCGCTTTTCCTCCCGCTCCTGGAAGGAGTGGCCGCTCACTGCTGAAAAATATGCAGGCTGGCTGTCGAAGTGCGACGGGCAGTGCGTGAATGTTTTCATGGACTTCGAGACATTCGGGGAGCACCACTGGAGCGACACCGGGATATTCTCCTTCCTGCGCCATTTGCCTGCCGCCTGCCTGGCGCACCCGAACCTGAACTTCAGGATGGCGCGCGAGGTCGCGTCCTGGGATGCGCGCGGGACAATGGATGCCCCATACCCGACCTCGTGGGCTGACATGGAGCGCGACCTGTCCGCGTGGCTGGGCAACGACATGCAGCACGCATGCTTCCAGGAGATGGAATCCTTGGGGGTTGCGGCGCGAAGGCAGGGCGGCGAGCACCTCGAGGCATGGCGGCTGCTGCAGAGCAGCGACCACCTTTACTACCTTTGCACAAAATCGCTTTCTGACGGCGACGTGCACAAGTATTTCTCCCACTACGCGAATCCCTACGAGGGTTTTATTAATTACATGAATATTATTCAGGACTTCAAGTCGAGATTAGGAGGTGTTTGAGATGGAAAAAGAATGCCAGCCGGGAAAGGAGTTTGTTTTCAGGACGCCTGACGGAAAGGAGGCGGGGCGCGCAAGGAGCGTGCCCGAGCTTTTCGCGCGCATCAAGTCCGCCCCGCTGCCCTGCGTGCTCTACCATGCGAATGGCAGGCACTTCTCCCCGTGGCTTGAGATGATGGGCGAGCACATACTCTCCATCAAGGCAAAGGCGATTTACGGCACGGATGAGAAAGTGCGCGCTTCTCTCCTGAGGCTTTCCAAGTAAAGGCGGTGCCCCATGAACATTGCCTACTTTGTCTGGGAATACCCTCCCCGCCTAATTGGCGGGCTTGGCACCTATGCCGCTGAAATAACCAAGCAGTATGCGGCAATGGGCCACAAGCTCACCGTCTTCACCATGAATTCTGACGGCAAGCTGCGCACGCGCGAGCGCATGGGCAGCATCTCGGTTTTCCGCCCGAAGTCCATCAGGATGAAGAGCCTGGTGCCGCTCATGATAGACGAGGAGATACGCCGCTGGGGCGATGGCGGGGTGGATTTTTTCGGGGATGTCTTCTCATACAACTTCCTCTCCGCAGACATCTTCTGCAAGGCGCTAAAGCCAGGCGACTTCGACATCGCGGTCTGCCACGACTGGCTTTCGGCGATGGCGGGCATCACGGTCAAGGACAACACGGACCTGCCGCTTGCCTTCCACGTGCACAGCACGGAATACGGCAGGAGCGGAGGCAAGGGCTCGCCGCTCATAAAGAACATCGAATATTCCACGGGCCAGAAAGCAGACATGGTCTTCACGGTCAGCTACTCCATGGAGGAGGAGCTGCGCAGCCTTGGCTTCCAGGAGAAGAAGGTGCGCGTGGTCTGGAACGGCGTGGATGAGAAAAAGTACAACATCAGGAATTTCAAGCCGGATGCGCTGCTTGAATACCGCCGCAAGATGGGGGTGCGCGACGACGAGAAAATGGTGCTCTTCACAGGCAGGCTGACATTCGTGAAAGGGGTGGATACCCTGGTGCGCGCCATGCCCTCCGTGATTGCCAGCGTCCCCAAGGCAAAGCTCGTGGTGCTTGGGCGCGGCGAAATGTCCGGCGAAATCCGCGCCATGGTGCAGCAGCTTGGAATCGCAAGCAAGGTCATACTCATAGACAAGTGGGTGGATGAGGACGAGCGGCTGCTCCTTTACGCTTCCTGCGACCTGGTGTGCGCGCCTTCCCGCTATGAGCCTTTCGGCATAGTGCCGCTCGAGGGAATGGGCATGGCAAAGCCCGTAGTGGTGGGCGTGGGCGGATTGCGCGAAATAGTGCTCGACGGAACAACCGGGCTTTACTGCGACCCGAACAGCCCCGAAAGCATCGCAGGCCAGCTGACCGCCATACTTTCCGACGACAGCTTGGCAAGGAAAATGGGATTGGCCGGAAGGCGGCGCGTGGAGAAAGTCTACACCTGGAAGAAAATCGCGAAGGACACCGTCTCGCTTTACGACACCATTGTGAAATAGCCCGCGCATTTTTAACCAGTTGCAGGCATAAGCATGCCGTGGGAAGCAAAAAGCGCGGGCAAATGCGGATTCCTGCCAGTGCACGCCTCCAGCGCAGGCTTTGGGGCGCGCTTCTTGCCGCCTGCGTGGTTGTTTTTTTCATCATTGCCGTCATATTGCTTTCCGTGGATTTTGGCGTGGTTCCCCCGCTCACCGCGGGCGATGAGGGGCTTTTGGGGATTGCCGAGCTTTGCGCCATCGCAGTGTTTGCCATCGAGCTTTGCACCAGTTACGCCCGCACCCCTGACAAGAAAAAATTCCTCATGCAGAACTGGCTTGCCATGCTCGCCATACTTCCCCTAGGTGTTTTCATCCGCTCTTTCCGCGCGGCTGAAGGCATCGGGCTTCTGCGCCCGCTCCAGGGCACGTTCAGGATTGCCGAAGCGGATTTCCTGGTGCCGGCACTCGCGGTTTCCAGCCGCCCATTGCTTGCCGCGCAGCAGTGGCTGGCGCACTTCCAGGTGTTCAGGGATTTCTTCGCGCTTGCGCGCGAGTGGAAAAGCAGGATTTTCAGATAGCGGCATCTGCGCGCTTCAAAAGCCAACAGCCAAGCTGCGCGGCTTCATCAGCCTCCCGTTGCATCCTCCTGCCCGCGGTGCTTCCAGAGCCTGCTCATCTTGACAAGCTCGAACGCGGCAATGGACAATGCGCCCGCGGCAATGCACATCGCAATCTCCCAGGGGGAAAGCGGCGCGAAGAGGAAAAGCCCCTGCAGGAACGGGACATAAAGCACGAGCGCAAGCATGGAAAGCGCGGCAATGCCCACGTACAAAAGAGCGCTGTTCGGCACGCGGAGCATCTCAAGCGCCGTCCTGTTCTGCGAGCGCGTGGAAAGTATGATGCAAAGGTTTGCAATCACCAGCGTGGTGAATGCAAGCGCGCGCGCCTCGCCCTCGGGCCTTCCTGACGAAAGTGCGATAAGGAACATGCCCATGGTGATTATGAGCGCGGAAATGCCCTGGAGCGCGCTCCAGGCAAGCGTGCGCGTGTCGAACAGGGGCTCGTCCTTCCTGCGGGGCTTCCTTCCCATGATGTTCTTCTCCTCCGCCTCCCCTTCGAATACGATGGAGCAGACCGGGTCGATGATGAGCTCCAAGAACGCGATGTGCACCGGGAACAGCATGAGCGGCCAGCCGAAAAGCACGGGGATAATCGCCGAGCCTGCAATGGGCACATGGATGGAGATTATGTAGGACATCGCTTTCCTTATGTTGTCGTAGATTTTCCTTCCCATCCTCGCCGCTTTCACGATGGAGGCGAAATTGTCGTCAAGGAGCACAAGCGCCGCGGACTCGCGCGCCACGTCGGTCCCCCTCCCGCCCATCGCGATGCCGATGTTGGCCGACTTGAGCGCGGGGGCGTCGTTCACGCCGTCGCCAGACATCACCACGACCTCGCCGTTTGCCTTCAGCGCGTTGACAATCCTCAGCTTCTGCTCCGGCACCACGCGCGCGAAAATATCCGTCTTTGAAATCACCATCTGAAGCTCCGCATCGCTCATCCTCTCAAGCTGCGCGCCATTTATCACCTGCGTGGCGTTCCTGAAGCCCGCCTCCCGCGCAACATGCTGCGCGGTCCCCGGGTAGTCGCCCGTTATCATCACCACGCGGATGCCTGCGGCATAGCACTCCCTGATGGAGGAGGAAATGTTCTCCCGCACCGGGTCCTCGAATCCCACGAGGCCGACGAACCCATAATCAAAGTCATGCTGGCTGGAAGGGAGCTCCCCCTTCTTGAAAATGGCGCGCGCAACTCCCAGCACGCGCAGTCCCTGGCCGCTCATGGCAAGGACTTCCGCCATCACTTTCTTCCTTTCCGTTTCGCCCATGTGGCACAAGTCAATGATCGCCTCAGGCGCGCCCTTTGACGCAATAACAAAATCCCTGCCGGAAGGCGAGCGCCAGACATGCGAAAGCGCGAGCAGGCTCTTCGAAAGCGCATACTCCTTCATGAGATTCCAGTCGCCGTGCAAATGCTCCGTGCTGGCAAGATGCTCCCTGCCAAGCGCCTTGAGCGCCTTTTCCATCGGGTCAAACGGGTCTTTCTGGGATGCTAGCACGGCATACTCCAGCAACTCGTGGAAGTGCTCCGGCATGCCCCCTTTCGCATCCACGGTGTGCCGCCTGCCGCCTGCAGCCAGCATTTTCACCGACATGGCGTTGAGCGTGAGGGTGCCTGTCTTGTCCACGCAAAGCACGGTTGCCGAGCCAAGGTTCTGGATGGCATTCATGCTTCTCGTGAGCACATTGTGCTTTGACATGCGCCACGCGCCAAGCGCAAGGAAAATGGTGAGGACGACCGGGAACTCCTCGGGGAGCACCGCCATGGCAAGCGCAAGCCCTGCCAAAAAGCCGCCAAGCCAGTCTGAGCGCACAAACCCGAAAATCGCGATGACGAGCAGGCACAGGAGCGCGCCCGCTATTGCAAACGTTTTCACAAGGCCGCCCGTCTCCTTCTGAAGCAAAGTCTCCTCGGGCTCTATCTGCTGCAGCGACTTCCCTATTTTCCCGACCTCTGTGTTGATGCCAATGGAAAGCACGCGCGCAATCCCATGCCCCTGCACAATGAGCGTGCTTGAATATGTGAACGGTAAATCGTCCCCCCCGGGAAGGCATTTCTCCAGCTTGCCGTCCCATTCCATCTTCCTCACGGGTACCGCTTCCCCTGTCAGCAAGGATTCATCGATAAGCAGGTTGCTGCACGAAATCACCACCGCGTCGGCAGGCACGCGGTCTCCCTCCGCAAGCACAATGATGTCGCCCCGCACAACCTCCCTTCCCGATATCCTGGCCTGCTTCCCATCCCGTATCACGAGCGCGCGCGGCGAGGACAGGTCGCGCAGCGCCTCGAGTGCCCGCTCCACCTTCCTCTCCTGGTAAACAGTGATGCCGATAACCACGAAGACAAAGGCGGAAAGCATGAGCGCATCAGGAAGCTCGCCCACCACAAGGTAGGTCAGGCCGCATGCGACAAGGAGAAGGAACATCGGCTCGCGCATGACGTCTTTTATGATATCGAAAATCGTGCGCCTTTTTGATGCGGGAAGCTCGTTGGCGCCTTCGTCTTTTAGCCTGTCCCCTGCCTCCTTTTGGGAAAGCCCGGACATGAGCGACTCAGGTTCCATTGCCGCATTGAGCTGTTTGCCCCGTTCCATCCAGGGGTTAGCGATGAAAACGCTTAAAAGAGGGCAAGAAAGCCTAGTTTTTCCCTGCTTTCGCCGCCGTGCTCATCCCGAGCAGCGAGTAAAGCGGGCAGGTGCCGTATGCCGCGGTGGCAACCAGGATGAGCCCCAGAACGAGCACGATGTACGGCCACGGCTGCGCCACATAGCTGCCGACATACATGCACAGGAAAATTATCCCCAAAGCCGCCCGCGCCGCCTTGTCAATCTCGCCAACGTTCTTTCCGCCAAATTTCATATTTCCACCCCTGTTTCCCTATTCTTGCTGTATTGTAATTTCGATGCCTGCGGGCATCTCATTACAATGCTGAAAAAGTTGTCTGCAACTTTTTCACTGCCTCGTGGAAACCTGCCCGCACGGCACGCCGCTTATCGAGACATTGATGTAATCCCCCAGCGGTTTTCCCGGGAAGCCGCATGAAAGTATTTCATAGCGTGGCATGCCCCAAACCGGGTCGCTTGTTATCCTTTTCCTTGAAACCGTGCTGTCGCACACCCACGCCAGCGTGTCCCCTTCCGAGAATCCGTCGAAGTACACGATCCACCTGTACTGGAATGATGCAAAGTCCCTCTCTATGCTGCCGCTGTCAATGCTGCATGCCCCGCCTGCCTTCTTCCTGACCTCCACAACCGCGCTTGCGCACTCGCGCCCGTTTGCCATCACCGTAATGTTTTGCGTGCCTGGCGTGTCAAACTTGCATTTTGTCTCAAGCGCCAGCGTGTTCTCGCTGACAAGGCGCCTTGTCTCCTCCCCGCATGCCAAGTCGAAAGTCGCGCTGCCGGAGAAGCGCGAGTTTAGCGCGATGTCCACCTGCTCCCCTGCCACGATTGCGGATTGCTTCACAGCGAGCGTGCAGTTCACCTGCTGCCCCCCGCCGCTTTGCGGAGGCGTTGCGGTTTGGGTTCCGGCATCCGAGGGCTGCGCATTCCCTATCACCTTTTCCGCATTCTGCACAACAATGCCCTGCATCCCCTCTGATGGCTTGGGCTCTGACACGCAGCCGAAAAACAGGAGTGATGCCATGGCGGCGAATGCCAAGGCACGCAGGACCATTTCCATGCATCCACATCGGAGCCGTGCTTTATAATTTTTGCTATGGAATCTCACTTGGTGGTATGGTGTCCCGTGAACTTCTTCCAATCGCAATAATCGCCCTGATGTTCGCAATCGGCTTTTTTGCCGGCCCGCTTGTGCACACAAACGCGATGGGCGAAATGGTGAGCCACTGGGGCGCGGATGGCCAGGCGGACGGCTGGATACAAAAGCCGCTCGGGCTTTACATGATCCCCTACCTTGCCGTGGTCTTCTACGTGATATTCCTTCTCATCCCGATCATAGCGGTCTACCGGAAGAACATCGAGCATTTCGCAGACCAGTTCTGGGGCTTCAAGGTGATATTTGTCTTCATGATGGCCGCGATATATGTCGCCACCCTTGCCCCCGCCTTGGGCATCTGGGGCAATTTCGACCCATTATACATAATAGTGCCCGCAATTGCGCTCCTGTTCTTCTATGTCGGCCACATGCTCTCATTCACGCGCAGGAATTATTTCATAGGCATCCGCACGCCCTGGACGCTTGCCGACGAGCGCGTGTGGGAAAAGACCAACCATCTGGGCGGCAAGCTCTTCTGGGTCTGCGGCGCGCTCGCGCTCATATCCCTTGTTTCGCCAATCGACCTGCGCCTCTGGATAGTGCTGCTGCCTTTCATATTCGCCGTGGTCTGCGTCTATTTCTATTCGCTCTACCTGTACAGGCAGACGAAGCGCGTGCACGAGAGAAGGCTGCGTGCGAAGGGCAGGCGCAAGTAGGCAAAAAATAACGTGCATGGCGCCGCGCTTCCAGGGAAGCCGATTCTTATCCGTCACTTCCTTTCCTTCTTGCCGGTTTTCCCGCTTTCCGCCCTGTGCGCGGCATACTCGGCAAAGCGCGCGATGGAGCGCATGGCTGACGATGGCGAGGCATAGGTGGGCACGCCGTAGCTTTCCATTATCCTCTTGTGCATGTCCGTGTATTCCCCGCCCGTGCACACCGCGATTATGGGTTTTTGCCGAAGATCGGACGCGCGGATGGCGATGTTCACAACGCCGGAATCTATTGCCGCGGTCTGGAAAAGTATGATGAGGAGTATGATGTCCACGTTCCCGTCCCTCATCATCGCGTTTATCGCAACCTCGTACCTGTGCGAGTCGGCATCGCCGATGATGTCCAGCGGGTTCCTTACATTCGCATATGCGGGCAGGGAAAGCCGCAGCGAGGCGTTTGTCGCGTCCGAAAGCCTGGCAAGCGCCAGCCCCTCTGCCTCCAGCGAATCGGTGGCAAGCACGCCCATTCCGCCTCCGTTGGTGATTATGCCAACCCTCTTCCCCCTTGGAAGCGGCTGGTCGAATATCTTTGCAAAGTCAAACAGCTGCTCCAGCGTCTCGGCCTCGATCACGTGCGCCTGCCTGAACGCCGCCTTGTACGCTTCCGCCGCGCCTGCAAGCGCGCCTGTGTGCGATTTTGCCGCCTCGGCGCCAGCCGCGCTCTTCCCTGCCTTTATCGCCACGATTGGCTTTTTCGGCGTTATCCTCCTTGCGGCATCAAGCAGCCTCCTGCCGTCCTTCACGCCTTCCAGGTAAACGACGATTATCTCGGTTTCCTTGTCACCTGCAAGGTACTCGAGCAAGTCGCACTCGTTTATGACAGCGGCATTCCCGTACGAGACGAACTTGCTCATGCCAATGCCCGCCCTTGCGGCAAGGTCCACAATGCAGCCCCCCACCGCGCCTGACTGGGATATGAATGCGATTTTTCCCACGCGCGGCCTCCCGAGCTTGTAAATCGGCAGGAATACCGAGTCCACGCGCGTGGCAGGCGTGAGCACGCCCATGCAGTTCGGGCCAATCAGCGCAATCCCGTATTTCTCCGCAATCGCGGCAACCTTTTTCTCCTCGTCCGCCTTTCCCACTTCTGAAAAGCCGCCGGTTATCAGCACCACGCCCTTTATGCCCTTTTTCCCGCACTCCTCAAGCACTCCCGCGACCGCCGCGGCAGGGACGGCAATCACCGCGGAGTCCACCTTTTCCTTTATGCCAAGCACGCTCTTGTAGGAGCGCAGGCCAAGTATTTCCTCTGCATTCGGATTTATCGGGTATATTTTCCCCCCGAACCCGCCGTCCACGAAGTTCTTCACGATGACATGCCCTATCTTGTTGGGTTCGCGGCTTGCCCCGATGACCGCAATGCTGTTCGGGTGGAACACCGCGTCCAGATTCCTGATTTTTTTCAAAAGCGCAGCCATGCAATTCACTTCAATATCCTCATGTCAACCGCAACGCAGCCTTTCTCGTCCGCCATGAGCGGGTTGATGTCGAACTCCGCAGGGTTCTCCTTTTCCAGAAGCGCTGACACCTTGACAAGCGCATTCACAAGCGCGGATTTGTTGACAGGCTTCCTGCCCCTTGCGCCTGCAAGTATGGGGTATGCGCGAAGCTCGCATATCATCTCCTGCGCATCCTTCCTTGTGATGGGGCACACGCGGAACACCACGTCTCGCATCACCTCGACGAATATGCCGCCCATGCCCAGCATGATAAGCTGCCCGAACTGCGCGTCGCGCTTGCCGCCGATGATGAGCTCCACGCTTTCCTTGCCTGCCATCCTCTGCACAATGATGCCGTCGATTTTCACATGCGAGAAGCGCGCGATGAGCAGGTCATGGCCCTTTTGCACCTCGTCCTTGTTTTTCAGGCCCAGAAGCACGCCGCCCCTGTCCGTCTTGTGGAGCACCTGCGATGATGAGATTTTGAGCGCAACAGGGTACCCCATGCCCTCCGCGGCTTCCACTGCGCGCATGCGCGTTGGCGCGATCTCTGTCCTGGGATAGCTTATGCCGTATTTCGAAAGCAGTGGGAAATCCATGGAACCACTCTGCGCAAGCTAGGCCATCCTTGAAATCATGGAGTAGACCGCGCCTGCGAATACCGCTGCTGCAATCAATATCAGGATGACCCACGCCCAGTACTCTGCCAGGTAATACCTCGCCTTGGAAAGCATCCTGCGGGTGTGCTCCTGCTTCTTCGCTTCCTCCGGGCTTTTGGGCGCAGGCTGCTCATCGTGCTTTTTCTGTGCGTGCTCATGCCCCTCATGCACATGCCCGTGCGCGTGGCTGCCATCTTCCTTCGGAACATGATGCTCCGGCTTTTTCTCCTCCCTGTCCCCGCCGCGCAATATGTGGAATATGTCCTCCTTCTCCTTCTTTTCCTCGGTTTGCGCGCCACGGCTATCGTCTGGCGCACCAGACGATGGCGCCCCTTTCTGCTTCGCAGAAAGAGGGTCTGCTGCTGCAGTTGGCACAGGCATGCCCTGCACCTTGACGCCTCCCGTGGAGTTGAAGCCCTGCTCGGTAAGCATGAGGTTCACCTTGCTCGAGCGGACATCGTAGTCCATGAAGCTTTGCACCGCCATCTTGTTTATGTGGTACGCCAGGTCGCCGCTCCTGATGTTCAACTGCGACTGCAGCGCCTCCGGGTCCTTTGCCCCTCCTGCAAGCGCATGCAAAAGTGCGGTGTCCAGCGGCTCAACGGGCTCTGCCGCCTTCTTTTCCGCAAGCGCAAGTATGCCCATCCCGGCATCGGTGATAGTCACCTTGCTTATCCCGCCAATCGAGGTCTCGATGTTGGCGTATCCCTTTATTTTCACGGTGCCAAGAAGGTTCGCGGTCTCGAAAAACGAGGTGTTTATCTGGCTCCCAAAATTCTCGACAGAGGAGTTGGCGTCGATTTTCTTCAGGATTACCAGGTCCAGGAAAGTTAGTTCGTTCATGTACCTCCCCTTCGCCGCTAACTTTTATATACTCTCGCACGCTGCCTTGCCGAGCGTCAGCCGGAAGGAAAAGGCAGGCATTCCTCTTTAAACATAGCCGCGAAATCCATTCGCATACGGTGATGGAAATGGCAAAGGACAAGCTCACATTCTTGGGGGCGGCAGGCGAGGTCGGAAGGAGCAGCGTGCTCCTCTCCAGCCAGGACGAGATAATGCTGGACTGCGGGCTAAAGATACACTCTGAAACCCCCTATCCCGTGGAGCCGCCCGCGCAGCCCGACTATGTGGTGCTTTCGCACGCGCACCTTGACCACTCGGGCTTCACGCCCGCGCTTTACCGCCACCACGCCCCGGAGATGATATGCACGCCGGCAACGGCAGCCATGGCTGAAATCATAATCGACGATTCCATGCGCCTCATGGAGAAGCGCGGCGAATTCCCATACCGGCCTGCCCAGATAAAGCAGCTGCGCCAGAACACCACGCTTCTTTCCTACAAGAAATATTACGAAATCGGCGATTCCACCGTGGCATTGCATCAGGCGGGGCACATTCCCGGCGCGTCATTCGTGGAAATCGACACGGGCAACTCGCGCGTGGTTTACACCGGCGACTTCAAGGGCGAGGAAACAAAGACCACGTTCGCCTCCGAGCCGCCCCCTAAAAACCCCGACGCGCTCATAATAGAAAGCACTTATGCAGACCGCGACCACCCGCCAAGGAAAGACCTTGAGATGCAGATGAAGGCGTTTATTGACGAGACTCTGGGCCAGGGCGGCACCGTGCTCCTGCCGGCATTCGCGATAGGCAGGACGCAGGAGCTCATCCGCATTGTCCGCTCCATCAATCGCGACTGCGACATCTGGCTGGACGGCATGGGCGCGCGCGTCTCCGAAACGCTCTCGCACCACTCGCATTACGTGAAGGACTTCAAGCGCTTCAAGATGGACTATGACACCTGCAAGCCCATCCGCCACCCTAGCGAGAGGGGCAAGGTGCTCAAGCGCCCAGGCGTGATAATCTCAACCGCGGGCATGCTCCAGGGCGGGCCAGCGCTTGGCTACCTTCTCAAAATGACGCCCGAGTCGCGCGCAATCTTCACCGGCTACTGCGTTGAGGAGACCAACGGCTACAACCTCATCAACAAGGGCTATGTGGAATACGACGGCGTGAAAATCAGGCCCAAGGCGCCGTGGAGCTACCTTGACTTCTCAGCGCACGCGGGGCGGTCAGAGCTGTTCGGGCTGGTGGAATCCCTCGCGCCAAAGAAGGTGTTCTGCATCCACGGGGACGCGTGCCAGAAGTTCGCGGACGAGCTCGCGCTCGAAGGCTTCGATGCAGTCGCGCCCGCTCTTGGCGACTCGGCGGAGATTTAGCCGGCGCCTTACGGCTCAGCCCAGGCCGCTATGGACTGGCAATAGCTTGTCAATGCACGGCCAATATAGCGCAGCGATGTGTTCTCACCCTTGCCTGGGAAAGTCACAGCAATCCTCTGCGTATCTGGGCCAATGCTGATTCCGCCAAGGCCAATCCAAGCAGAATAAAGTTAACGGCAATAAATAGTAGATACGTTCATTTTTATTGTATTGTAAATTCTATGCCTGCGGGCATCTCATTACAATGCTGAAAAAGTTATCTGCAACTTTTTCATAGAAAAAAAGTTAGATAGCTAGTGACTGAATTGCCCGATATCCAGGTGCAATGCAGGAACGGAACAGGTGTGAGCCATCACTGCTTCTGCGCGTCCATCCTCCCAATGAATTTGCTTATGTCCTCCCATATTTTCTTTTTCTCGCTTCCCGCGATTATCTCCACTTTCCCGCGGAGCGAGGGCTGATAGTAGGGAAGATAGCGCGCGAACCTGTCGTCGATGAGAAGGCAGTAGCAGTAGTCCTCCGCTTTCCTTATCCCCCTTCCCATT
>JAPLWX010000021.1 GCA_026396415.1 Microcaldota archaeon | reverse complement strand
TTTCGTGGGTCAGGTTTGGAGCCGGAAATTCGATCAGGGAATGGCCAACGCGCCCAACAATAGAGCAGGAGAAAATCTTGTCTGCCGTCGGAGCAGACTGTTGCTTACCTGCTACCCAACTTTAAGGAAAGACAGGTCAGCCTCACTGTGAAGGACAGGGAATATGTCGTGCTCCTCGGGCCATCGGGCTGCGGCAAGACCTCGCTCCTCAAGTCAATCGCAGGCATCTATCCCCCGGACTCGGGAAGCGTGTTCATCGGCGGGAAAAATGTGACGGCGCTTCCCATAGAGGAGCGGAACATCGGCATGATGTTCCAGAACTATGCGCTCTTCCCCCATCTCACTGCCGAGGGCAATGCCTCATATGGGCCGAAAATGCGCGAGCTGCCATCCGGCAAAATACAGCAAATAGCGCGCCAGATGCTCTCCCTTGCCAAATTCCCGCTTGAGCGCGCGGGGGCAAAGCCCTCCGAGCTTTCAGGCGGCATGCAGCAGCGCGTGGCGCTTGCCCGCGCGCTTGCCTCGCAGTCCTCGCTCCTGCTTCTCGACGAGCCGCTCTCGGCGCTGGACGCGAAAATCGGAGATGAGCTGCGCCACGACCTGCGGCGGCTGGCAAAAAAGCTCAATCTTACGGCAATACATGTCACGCACAAC
Organism: Microcaldota archaeon; assembly: GCA_026396415.1. Classification (GTDB taxonomy): domain Archaea; phylum Micrarchaeota; class Micrarchaeia; order Anstonellales; family Anstonellaceae; genus UBA10161. The sequence continues at coordinate 28,474 of JAPLWX010000021.1, read as the reverse complement.
CAGGAGGAGGCGATGAGCACCGCGGACACCATAGTGGTGATGAACAGGGGCAGGATAATGCAGGCTGACACGCCGGAGAAGGTCTATTTCGAGCCAAACTGCCTCTTTGTCGCCGACTTCGTGGGCGAGGCAAATTTTTTCGAAGGCGAAATTGTGCACGGAAAGAAAAGTTTTATCGTGCGCTTCCTGGGCAAGGAGTTCGGCCTGGCAGGCGCAGACCGCTCGCGCCTCCCGAAAAATGCGGCAAAGGCGGTGGTGATGATACGCCCCGAGAAAATGGCCATCACCAAAAAAGAGCCAGGGCACGGGAATTTCGTCAAGGCGAAAATCGAGGTGCGCCGTTTCCTTGGCGAGAAAATACGGTACGAGCTTGTGGCGGACGGGCAGCCCATAGTCTCAAAGAGGCTGGGGTTCGGCAAGAGTTTCAAGAAAGGCGACATTGTTTTCGTCTCGTTCGACCCGGAAAACGCCATGCTTTTCAATTGCCCTGACGAGCCTTTGGAAAAAATAGTGGGCAGGCAGACGGCGTAGGCAGGAATTCAGGCTTGATTTTCCTGCGCAGGGCATTCCTTCAGCACTTCGTAGGCAGCGCCGCCCGGCAATAGCCTGCTGTCCATGAGCACGAACGAGCGCACCCCGAATTCGCCCACCTCGCCTGTATTCTTTAGGAAGGCATCGATGTCGCCCGCGCCTTTGCTGCGCGCGACGGTGACGTGGACGGAGAATTTCTCCTTTTGCAGCCCGAAGGGAGCAAGTGCATCTTCCACTTTTGCGGCAAGCGCAACTGCGCCCTCCGACTCGCCTGCGATGAAAATGGCGCGAGGGAAATGCGCACTGGGGTAGGCGCCTGCGCCTGACAAGCGCACTTTGAAGGGGGCGAAGCGCACCTGCGCAAGCGCATCGCCTATCCTCTTTGCAGTTGGTTCGTCAACGTCCCCTATGAAGCGCAATGTGAGGTGCCAGTTTTCAGGCGGGAGCACCTTCACGCCCATGCAGTCGCGCAAATGCCCAGCAGCCTGCGCTATCTGCGGATGGAGGCCAGGCGGCACTTTAATGGCAACGAACAGGCGCATGGGGGAGTTGATGCACAGATAGTAATATAATATTGGTAAGCGAAAAATGCGCATGACAGAGATTGTTGCCGCGCTCACCCTCCTGGTAAGGCTTGCGAACCTGGTGCTCGCAGGATACCTGCTTTCCATCCTGGCGCCGCTTTACCGCGCGGAAAAGTACATGAGCTTTTCAAGGACAGTGCACATCATGCTCATAGCCATCGTGCTTTTCCTTGCAGTCGGGATGATACAGGTCTTCGGCCTGATGCCCCAGGACGTATTCGAGCCCGTGCAGGCATTCTTCTCCTTCATCTTCCTGCTGCTGCTCATCGCGGCAATGCTCGAGGTGAAAAAGGGCATGATGGCGCACGACCACATGATGAGGCGCAAGCTGCGCGAGAAGATGCATGATGTGGAGTAGGGACGGGCTTTCCCGGGGATATCCATGCCTGGGTACGACTTTGCGGATGCAACCGCCAAGCATTGCCACTTGAATTGAAGGTGCCGATATGACCGAATACGATTTCGCGGATGCGCACTGCCATCTTGACCAATGCGCAGGGGGGTTTCTGCCCACCATCCTTCACATCACCTGCGGCTATTCGCAGAAGTCCAATGAGAGGAATGCGCATATTGCCTCGGAGAATGCCAATGCCTACCTCTGCGCAGGCATCGCCCCGCAGGAGGCGATGAAATATCCTGATGTCAAGATAAAGCTCATTGAGTGGGAAGAGACGATTGCCGCCCTTCCAAAGCTTGTTGCAATCGGCGAGATCGGGCTGGATTACCACTGGGCGAAAACAGAGGAGGAGCGCTTCCTCCAGCATGAGTGCTTCATTTCGCAGCTTGTGCTTGCCGAAAAGCTCGGGCTTCCCGTGGTGGTGCACTCGCGCGATGCCGAGGCGCACGTGCTTGAGATACTGGGCAACTTCAACCTGAGGTGCATGCTGCACTGCTTTTCAGGGAGCGCACAGCAGGCGCAGGCCGCAGCCGCCGGCGGGAGGGCGGTTGTTTCCATCCCCCCGATGCGGAGCAAGGAGAGGAGGAAGTTCATACGCGACTTGCCGCTTGTTAAGCTCCTTGCGGAGTCCGACGCGCCCTATATAGGCAAGTCCCCGTCTGACGCCCTGGAGGCTATAAAAACAATTGCTGAAATAAAGGGGCAGGATGCGGAAGCCGTGAAAAAGCAGCTCTTGCTGAATACAATTTCATTTTTCGGGATAAAATAGGCAAAGGCGGGTGGAAAGAATGGCGATGTTCGACAAGTTCAAGGAAATGCTCAAGGCTAAGAAGAACGACAGGAATATCGCGCTTCTTATAGACGGCCCGAATGTCATCAGGAAGGACGTGAGGCTTGACCTCGTTTCGGTAAGGAAAACGATTGAAAAGCATGGCACCATCAAGGTGTCCAAGATTTTCCTGGACCAGTACGCCTCGGACAAGCTCATAGAGGCGATGACCAACCAGGGGTTTGAGCCCATCATAACGACCGGGGACGTGGATGTCACCATGGCAGTGGAGGCAATGGTGCAGGTGTACAACCCGCACGTGCAGGCAATCGCGCTGATGACTCGCGACATCGATTTCCGCCCTGTCCTTGTCAAGGCAAAGGAGCTGGGAAAAGAGACGATAGTGATTGGCAGCGAGCCCGGCTTCTCAATCGCGCTTAGGAACACCGCGGACGTCGTGATAATGGCAGAGCAGAGATAGGGAAGGAGAGAGTTTGGATGGGCTTGAAGCGCATATTGCCGGCTGTTGAAGCCACCGCAAAGAAATTTTACGGGATATTCAGGTTGCAAGCTTTCCAGGCTTGGCTTTCCGCCTATTTTCACCCAGTCGAGACATTTGAGAAAGAGAAGAAAAAAGCTTCTTTGGGGGGAGCCCTGAAGATTCTTCTGTCCATTACGGTTTCTGCAGCAGTGATTCTCGCCATAATCATTTTCCTGCTGAGAATGCTGGGGCTTGTTCAATTAGACACCGAGCTTGGAGCCATGCCAGTAACCGCGGGGGGAATTGCATTGATGTTTGTGATTTTGCTCATAGCCTCGCTGTTTGCCTCGATAATTGTATTTTTGTTTGGCTCCGTTTGCCTGTCCCTTGTGGCATTCGCAATCTCCAAGCTGCTTGGCGGCAAAGGAGGATTTTTCCAGCAGACATGTGGGCTTGCGCTTGTGGAAGGCGGCATGCTACTGCTGGCCATTCCATTCGTTTCGCTGGGCGAGATTAAGTTGGTTGGCCCCATCTTCAGCATAGTTGCCCTCATATTTGCTGGCTATGCCGGCTATTCGGTTTATCTGATCCTAAAACAAGTACACCAATTGTCCAAACGGCGCATTGCAATCACAATATTCCTGTCGGCGGTAATAACGCCCATCATTATGACATTTCTTCTGATATTTGCGGCGCTCATGCTTTCGGGGCCAATAAGGAAGTAAGCTGGATTTCAATTTGCTCAGCACGAAAAGATGAACACCACGCCGTTTTCCTCCAGCTTGTCCATGCGCGCGTAGCCGTAGCGCTCGAGCTGCACGATGTCGCCGACCGCAAGCTCGCGGCACGATGCTTCGCAAAAGCCGGAGTCCTCGGACAGGGAATCCGCGCGGAAGTTGCCCGCCTCGTCCAGCAGGTCGCCTGCAACCCTTACTTTGCAGCTTACCGCAGATTCGACTGGCACCCACTGTATTTTTTTCGCAGCCAATCCTTCATCCGCATCGTATTTTGCGCGCACCTGCCCAGGCTGCTTTTCAGCCACCACGAGGTTGTAAAGCTCCTTGAGGCGGAACGTCTCGCCGACCGCGAGCGCATCAGCGTCCGCGCCTGCGATGTAGAACTCGCCTGCAGCTGCGATTTTCCTCTTGCCCATTGCCGCGTTTTTCGGGTGGTTGGGCACATCTGCCTCCTTGGCGGGCGCGCCTTCCACCGCAAGCTTTGCAGGCGAGCGGACAAAATAGCGCCGCATGCACCGCTCATCAAGAAGCTTCCTGTTCTCTGCGAGAAGCGCGTCCCAGGAAGGCTCGGATTCCACCTTGGAAATCCCGAATGACAGCACGAACGTTTTCACAGCCTCGGGCAGCATGCCCCTGCGCGCAAGCCCCTTGAGAGTGGGAAGGCGCGGGTCGTCCCAGCCCTCCACCTTCTTCTGTTCGATGAGGGGCGTGATGAGCCTTTTTGAAATCGGCGCGCCCTGGATGGACAGGCGCGAAAACTCAATGAGATGCGGCCTTCGCAGTTCCAGGATTTTGAGGATGGCGAAATAAAGCTCGTCGCGCAATTCGTATTCCTTTGTCCTCATAGCGTGCGTGATGCCCTCCACGGAATCCAGTATGGGCGCTGAGAAATCATAGGACGGCCAGCACTTGTATTTCTCGCCCTGCCTGTAGTGCGGCGCCTTGATTATCCTGAAAAGCGTTGGGTCGCGCATCACCGTGTTCTCGGAGTGCATGTCGCCGCGGAAGCGCACCACCGCCGCGCCCTCCTCCAGCTTGCCGTCGCGCATTTTCCGGAACAGCGCCATGTTTTCCTGCGGCTCGCGCGCAGTGCAGTCGCACTCCTTTTTCTCCTCGCGCCCCTTTTTCACGGCTTCCGCGCTGCATGTGCACACATACGCCTTGTACTTCACGAACAATTCATCGCAATAGGTGTAGAGCTCTTCCACCCTGTCGGAAGTGTAGGTTTCATCCGACCATTCGATGCCAAGCCAAGCGAGCCCATCTTTTAGCGCCGTAACATATTCCTGCTTTTCCTTCTCGGGGTTGGTGTCGTCGAAGCGCAGCAGCATCTTGCCTCCGTGGTTGAGCGCGCTCTGGCAGTCCAGCCATGCGGCTTTCGCGTGCCCTATGTGGGGGTAGCCCGAAGGCTCGGGCGGGAAGCGGGTGAGCACATGCCCCCTGATGGCGCCGGGAAGCTCAAGCTCCTTTTTCTCCTCCTTCCTCTCCGCGTACTCGAACTCCTTCATCTCCTGCGCCACCTGCCCGTGCGTGAGCGAATTGACGCGCTTTGCCTCCTCGTTGAGAAGCCTCATGGTCGCCTTCATGTCATTTTTGGCATCAGGGAATTCGCCTATTACCTTGCCCACCACCTTTGCAGGTATTGCCAGCTTGTAGTCCGCGGCATTCTTGAGCGTGTATTTCCTGATGGTCTCCTCAAGCGAACGTTTTCCTGCCATGCGCGTATTTCGGGAAGAAGATTATTAAGAATGCGGGAATGGGAAGCGTCAGTTAAGCGCAATCAGGCATTCGGGCCCCGGCAGCATTTCAAGCCTGTATTCAATTTTCAAGACAGGCTTTGCCTGCGCTTCAGGAACTTCGACAACGAGGAACTCCTGGGTGCTTGTGCGATCAATCGATATCTTGCAGGCGGGAGTGTCAGGGCTTCCGCCAAAAAAATAGGCATGCGAGATGCCAGGCCCCTTTTCTGACCAGGTGTCCCACATGCCCGCCCTTGCTTCTTGGCAGATGCTTGAGATGAATTCCGCCATAACCCCGTATTTCATGCGAAACTTGCAGGAGCCGCCATCTTCACTGGCATCAACCGCGATTATCCTTTCATCGCCGATGTTCAGCCTGAACTCAAGGTACCCGATTTTTTCAAAGTCCTTGGCTTGGACGTCTTGCGCCAAAAGCATGAATTCGACCGAAGGCGCCCCGCTGCAAGCAGCGGGGTATCATCGCCATTCGGTCGAAATATTGCCAACTTCGCTCCGCTGCAAGCAGCGGAGTATCGCTCAGTTGGCAATGAATGGTTTTCCCTTGTAATTGCGCGTGTCAAGATGGATGATTGGGGACACCGCTGCGCCAAGAATTGAGCCGTCCACCACAATCTCGTCGGCAAGGGGCACGCCCAGCCCATTGTGGCACACAAGCACGCTGCTTGGGAATGCGCCGCACCCGTCAAAAAATCGCCTTGATTCCAAAAATGCGACAAAGTTGCCGGCTTTCCTTTCCAGGTTTGCCAGCGCGTGCGCAGCTTCCGGGCGGATGAGGCGGAGATCAAGCCTGTTTTGGCGGTTTATTTCACTGATTGTGCGCAATGTGTTAATCGGGGGGTTCATATCGTAGTCAATCCCTATTTTTGCAAGATGGACCCGCTTTCCATGAAACGAAAATGCCTTTACCTCAAGCTCTCCCATTGCACCACGCAAAAAAAAGTATGCCTAACAATATATAAATGGCGGGCAATGCGCACCTCAGCGCCGTGCATGCCTGTGCAAGCCCGCGCCAAGCACTGCGCCGTCCTACCTTCTCGCGTACCTGTGCACGTCAACTCCGATGCGCTTCATTTCCTCCGCCGTTTTCCCGGAAATCACGATGCGCGCGCGGTGCAGCGCCCATAGGTTTTTGCTGCATGAAAGAAGCATTGCAATCTTCAGGTCGCGCTTCCATGATGCAGCCTCGGCCGCCGGGTCGGAAGCGCGCAGGAAGGGAAGAGCCGCGCCTGCGTATGCTGCGCCAAGCGCGAGCGCCTTTGCCGCGTCAAGCCCGTTCCGCACGCCTCCGCTTCCAATAGTCTCTATCATCTCGGAGCACGCTGCGATTGAAACACAGGTGGGGTTGCCCCAATTTTCAAACACAGGCTCACCGCCGCTTCTCATGTACTCCACCTTGCTCCATGAGGTGCCGCCTGCGCCTGAAACATCAGCCATGCAAACGCCTGCGCTCCTAAGCGCGATTGCCGTATTCATGCTCATGCCCGCCCCTGTCTCCTTCACTATCACCGGCAGGCCCAAGTCGCGGCAGAAAATCCCTATCTGCAAAAGTATCCCGGAGAAATCGTGATCGCCCTCTGGCTGGCAGACCTCCTGCAGGGGATTGAGATGGATGGCAAGCGCGTCGGCTTCCACAATATCAAGAGCTTCGCGCACCTTTTTCACTCCGTATTTTTTGAGCTGGCAGCCGCCGATGTTGCCAATGAGCGGGATGGTGGGCGCAACTTTCCTGACTTTGTAGGTGGAAGCAAGCGATGGCTTTTCAATCATGGCGCGCTGCGAGCCAAGCCCGAACGCAAGCCCTTCCTTTTCCGCGGCAGCGGCGAGCCTGGCGTTTATTTTTGATGCATCAGGGTAGCCGCCGGTCATGCCCAATATTATTATGGGGGCTGAGAGCATCTTGCCGAACATGCGGCACTCGGTGTCCACATCGTCCAATGCCATCTCTGGCAGGGGCTGGTGCACAAACCGCACGTCGCCAAAGCCTGGTGAGAGAGAATACTCCACATCGCGCCTGCGCGCAGACTCCACGTGCTCGCGCTTCCTGCCCCGTATGTCCATCTTCATAGTGATCCCGCAGGGAATTCGCAAACATCCTTTTTAAAGTGCGATGCGCTATATGCGCATGGCATTGATCGACCGGATAAGGGAAAAATACATCTACCTCGTGGTGCTCGCGCTTCTGCTCCTGCTCGCATACATCCTCCTGATGCTGCAGGCCGGCGCCATTGCCCCCGAATATGCGCGCGTATACGTGGAATCGCTGGTGGCGATTGCCACGCTGGCGCTCCTGTATTTCGCCTACTTCAACGCGACCTCGAAAAGGCTGGGGGACATTGCGCAGCTCGAGCTTGCAGTCCGCCCCATACTGGTCTGGGAGCTCGCGTCCGATGGAAGCCGCGCGGTGCTGAGCTACAAGACGATAAAGCACCCGATATACGACTTCAAGGCAACGCTGCGCTCCGGCGGCAAGAGGCTGGCGATTGAGGAGAGGCACCTGGATGTTTCGGAATCAAACCCTGGCGCTGAGAGGAAAAGGGACGTCACGGCATTTGTGGGCGAGTGCCTCGGGAAGGACGGCGCGCGCACGCTTGAGGTGACGTTTGCCTACCACTCGGAGGCAAGCGGCAGGTACGAGCTTCTTTTCACCAAGGAGATGCGCAGGAGCGGGAAGGGATTCGCGTTTGACCATAGGAACTTCGTGTCCGCGAAATACCCGTGGCGCGAGGGCACGGTTGTGTTCGACAGCTGCGACTAGGCACCGGAGCCGCAGGCAAATCAAGCCTTCAATATTGTGCCGCGCGGCCACTTGAGCCCGAACTCGTCCGCGACCACGATGTATTTGCCGTCTTTCCTGAAATCAATCTTGTCACTTGAGATGAGAAGCGGGATGCCAAGCTCGCGAAGATAGCCGCCCAGGTGGAAGCCAAGGCACGAATCCAATAGGTCAGGGGTTTGCAGGTAAATCGCGCCTGCGTTATAGAGGTACGACAGCTTCCAGTCCTCCATCGGGAGCCTGCCATCTGATTTTATGTACAGCAAGTAGCCTGAATGCGTTTCATTGAAACGGATGTCCTTCTGGGTTGGCGTGCGGTTCGCAAAATGGACATTCTCAACCGCCTTCCTGCCTGTGCCGATTGATTCGGAAATGCCGCTGCTTACCAGGATGTCTTTTGAACCCATAGGATAATCCTGCTCAGGCGCTGCGATAGACAGCCTTGCCAGCTGCACAGGCGTGCCAGGCTCGCAATCATTCATGACGAATTCTGCGTAGAACGCCCCTTTTTCCCCGAATAGGATGGGAAGCGCCTTGGCGATTTCGGAGATATTGGCTGTGAGCGACTTGAATTCATAAGTCACGGCGATTTCCCTGTTCTGGGAGGAATAGATGGCGCGGCTTTTGGGAGAGAGGGCTTTGTCCAGGGCATTCCTGAAGCCAATCTGCTCCATTGTTGACGCGTCAATGCCTTCCATGGACTCGATTTGGTGATAAAGGAAATTCATGCCGGGCATATCATAATCGCCCGAGCTGATTGCATCAAAGAGCGAAGGGCGCCAGCCATGGGAAAGGCGGCTGAATGAGTGGCGGCTGAAGGAGTAGTTGTGCCATTGCGTGAGCCCTTCATCCCCGAGGCTGAATATGGATGCTTTTTTGGAATCGCCCGCATATGCCACGGAAAGAAGGATGGGAAACGCTGCGGCGAATTTCTCGCCGCGCAGCATGGTGCCGTAATATGGCATGAGCATGACGCCGTTTGCCTCGTCCCCAAGCCCCATCATTTTGTCAAAAATCCGCGCGTCATCTGTGAAGCGGCTGGCAAGCACTTCCTTTATTGCAAGGAACAGCCTGTCAAGAAAGAGCCCTTCGTTGCCAACTGAAAGCGCAGGCGCGCTTTTGCGGATGCCTGTGCCTGCGGCATGCTCGTCGGAGCGCGCAATTGCTGCGTATGCCGGCTTGTAGCCGAAAAATGATGAGGCGCGGGTGAATTCCCGAAGCGCAACCTCTATGATTGGCTCCTTTTCATGCGCTGTAAATCCAGTCTGCATGATTTTGCGCTTCGCTGCGCTGAAATTGTCTTTCTCGCCCACGCCTGCGCGCCCGTAAAATTCCCTGAAATGCTCCGAGGTGCAGGGCTGCACAGAGGGCAGGGAAAGGCCTGCCTTCTTGAAAACGCCCATAGCTTCGATTAGTTCCCTTGATTTTGGCCCTATAGGGCCAGTGCCAATCTGCTTTGGGGCTGATGCTGTGCTCATGCTTTTCTTGCTGTTGGCAAGTGTTTAAAAAAGAATTGGTGTGTAGACGCTACCTTCTGCTCATCAGCGCGTCGTCAATGGCTGGGCGGTTGAAGCCCACAATTACCTGCCCGCCGATGTCAAGCACGGGAACGCCCATCTGCCCTGATTTCGTGAGCATCTCCAATGCGCGCGCCTGGTCAGCGGCGACATCCACGTCCTCGTATTTGATGCCGCGCTCGGCGAGGTAGCGCTTTGCCATCACGCAGTAGGGGCAGGTGGGCGTGGAGTAGACCGTTACTTTTGGCTGTGCAATCGTCCTCTCGTCAATCATGATTTCCCTCCAATACGATGGGAATGGGCAGGCAAATATAATATAAAGCGCACGTGAAAGGATGTGAGTAAAGCGAGCAGCCGCTTCCGTGCTTGAAGCGATGCATTGCACCGCTTGATTTTTAAACACATATAAGCAGGAAATAACACGGTTGTGAAATGCTGGTGAAACAAGCAAGGCTTCCTAAAGATGATGCGCGCGGCAGGGAGATTGTCAATTCCAGGCCCAACTCGAATATCCAGAGCCTGTGCCCGGCCCCGTTTTCCAGGCTCGCCTGGCGCCTGCCAAAAGACGGCATACTCCTTTTCAACAAGAAAGTGGGGGACCTTGTGCAAGAGGGCTACGATATCAAGAATCTTGGCATAGGGCAGCTCAACTATGACACGCCTGCAAATGTCAGGGAAAAGATGAAGTGGGCGCTGGACAATGGAAAAAGCGGCTACAGCAACCCGACAGGGATAATTGAAGCGCGAAAAGCGGCTGCAGAATTCATAGAAAAGACAAGGGGCATACCCACCACGGCAGAAAACATATGCATTTTGAGCGGGGGCAAGCCGGGAATCCCGATTTTTATTCAGCTGGCGACCAATCACGGCGACGGGGTGCTCTATCCTGTGCCAGGATTCCCAGGCTACTATGGCGCAATATATCCGCATGGCAGGGTCCCTGTTGAATACTATCTGAGGCCGGAAAACGATTTCCAGCCTGAAGTGGACGAAATTGAAGACAAGATAAAGGAAAGCGAAAGGAGAGGGCCGCGGGGAAGAATAAGGGCGATCATATTGAACGGCCCGAGCAACCCGACGGGAATGATGTATTATTATGAGACTTTAGCAGCAATAGCCCAGCTCGCCTTGGAGCATGGAATCAGGATTCTCACTGACGAGGTCTATTCCCTCATCAATTATGGCAAGCACTTCTTCAGCATAGCGCAGATTAATGACGATATATTGAACTACACTGCGTTGCTTGAAAGCGGCTCCAAAGCCATACCGGGGCCTGGATATAGGTTTGGCTTCATGGTGGCTTGGGACCCGAAGCTCATTGGATTCCTCCAGTCGTATATCCAAAGCCACGACTCCTGCGTGATGGCGCTTTCCCAGTACGGGCTGGCTGAAGGCTTCAGCGGAAATATGGACTACACCAAGATGATGGTGGAAGACCTAGGGCAAAGGCGCGAACTCGCTGTTTCGCTGCTCAATGGAATTGAAGGATTCAGGTGCCACATGCCCGACGGCGCGTTTTATGCATATGCAGAGGTGACAGAAGCAGTCAAAAACCTCGGCCTGAAAAACTCGGAGGAGCTTGCAAGCCTATTGCTCATGAACGGGGTTGCGGGCCTTCCACACTACCTGTTCGGCAAGCCGGAGAGGGGCGACAAACGGCAGTACATGAGATTCAGCTTCTCTGTTGGCAAGGAAATCATAGAAGAAGGGCTGAACAGGGTGAAAAATGTGGTCGAAGGCAGGCCAACGCTTGGCTAAGGCTCGAGCCTGAAGTAGACCCTTCTGTTCATCTTTCCCTTGTTCTCAGCCGAAAGGAACACTATTTTCCCAATCTCGCCTGTGTTCTTCACGTGCACGCCGCCGTCAGCCTGCTCGTCCACGTCACCGATTTTCACTATGCGCAGCTCCTTCACATCAGGTGGAAGCGCGCCTGCAAGCTTCACCATGCCTGGCAGCTTGAGCGCCTCCTCGCGCGCGAGGTAGGAAACGGAAACGTCGAGGTTGCGCGCGATTGCGGCATTTGCCTCGTCAATCAGGGTTTGGAATGCCTCCTTGTCGAATGTTTCCATGGAAAAGTCAAAGCGCGACTTGTCAATGTCTATCGCATTGCCTGTTATCAGTATGCCGTTTCTTTTGAACATGATGGCGGAAAGGATGTGCCCTGCAGTGTGCGAGCGCATGAGGCGGTGCCTGCGCTCCCAGTCAATTTCGCAGGCTACTTCGTCGCCAGCGGATAACGAGGGCGCCGATGCGCCTTTTGCCCCGCCCGTGCCTGCCGCCGCAGGCATCACTCCGTTCCCGACCTCGTGCTGTATGGCGCCGTCCTTTTTCACCACGTAGAGGACGGGAAACGCCGCGCCGTCGCTTTTGCGCACGAGCTTGCCGGTGTCTGATGCCAGCCCGCCGCCGCGCGGCGAGAAGAGCGACGTGTCAAGAACGGCGAATTTGCCCTCTGCCACGGAGAGCACGTGCGCGGGACAGGCGCGCGCATAGGAGTCTGCAAGGTACAATGGAATTTCCATGATTGGCAATCTGCCGGGGCATGTTTAAAAATTTGCCCTGCAATATCCCCACGGGAGGGATATTCATGTTCAAATTCACCGTTGAGGATGCCAAGCGCTACAAGAACGCCACTGATGCCATTGTCAACCTCATTGACGAGGGAATAATGGAGGTGCGCGAGGACGGGCTTTACCTTCGCGCCATGGACCCGAGCCAGATAGCCATGGTGTCGTTTGCCATGCCAAAGTCCGCATTCGCGGAATACGAAGCGCCCACTCCGTCCGCCAAGGTGGGCCTGAATTTCGACGCCATTGCAAAGATACTGTCGCGCACGCGCGGCGCCGAGAAGCTTTCGATTTCGCAGGAGGGCAACAAGTTCCAGCTCAAGTTCGTTGGGGCAAGCAGGAAGAGGAGCTTCAAGGTGCCAATTCTCGACATGCCCGCAGGAGTGGCAAAGGAGCCTTCCATCACGCATGATGCCGTTGTGAAAGTCTCAAGCTCGCATTTCCGCGAGTCGCTGCGCGACGCATCGCTCGTTGGCTCGCACATCTCGCTTGAGGCGAACGAGGCGGGCTTTTCAATCGAGGTGCACGGCGACTCGTCAGACCTCACTGAGGAAAACGAGAAAGTGGGCGAAGAAATAATCGAGATGACAGTCACCAAGCCCTCGCGCGCGACATTCCCGCTGCAGTACCTGGAAGACATTGTGAAGGCTTGCCCTGACAATGCGCCGCTTCTCATCCACCTCAAGACCAACGCGCCCCTGAAGGTGGAGTACGAGGTGGAGAGCGCCAAGGTCATCTACTATCTCGCGCCGCGCATTGACAGTGACTAGGCGCACATTTCGTGCTTGAGGGATTTGCAGGGCAGGCTAACGAGCATCAGAGAGCTGCTTAACGATTTTAGCCAACAATTCTTGCTAACCAGTGCTGACGAATGCGTCGCTGTCATTGCTTCTCACAAAAGCATCGTGGGCGCTTATCACCATTTTATTAAAGCGGAAGGCGCTGCTTACAAAAAGAGCGCCGCCAAGGCGAAGCGCATTCCCTTCAAATTCATACCTGATTGCAAAAGCGGCATTTTCTACTTTTCCCGAAGTAAAGGATGCAATCATAACATTCAAGTCAATTGCATTCGATTTCTCGTAGAGCTTTGTTTTATCATTATCAGCATATGTTATTGACACGTTCTCAAGGGCGGTTCGCGCGCCTTGATTGTTGAACAGCGTTTCCTTGTTCCTAGCAGCAGATGTGTCGTTCCAAACAGGCCGCCCATCCACGCATTTCAGCTTGTATCCGAAATATTGGGTGGGGCGCAAGCCCTGCAGTGAGAGCGACTCGACCATATTCGTGAAGAATTCCCTCTCTTTAAGAGGATTGGATGGGAAACTGTCGATTATGGATTTCTTTTCCCTTTGAGTCAGAGGCGTACCTGATTGTGAAACGAAAACTGCAGCCTTTCTTTTCATATCTATCCCCCACTGTTTGTTTTGTTATAGGAAGTGTTTATAATACTAAACCATGCAGTGCCAGCGCGCCAACGCGCATCCGTTCTAGCGCGCTTTATAAATTGTGATGGGGCAACCTCTTCAAGGCGTTTTGATGAATGAAAAACTAGCGATTAGCATAGAAAAACTTGCCAAGCACTTCGGCGACCTCAAAGCAGTGGATGGCATCACGCTTTCCGTGCAGGAGGGAGAGGTATTCGCGCTTTTGGGGCCGAACGGCGCGGGGAAGACCACCACCATTTCCATGCTCACCGGCCTTCTCAAGCCGACAAGGGGGAGCGCGAATGTGGCAGGCTTTGACGTGGAGCGCGAGCCGCTGAAAGTGAGGCAGCAGATAGGCGTGGTTTTCCAGCAGCCTTCGGTGGACGACCTGCTTTCAGGCAGGGAGAATCTGGACATGCACGCGCTTCTTTACAATGTGCCTGCCAAGGGAAGAAGAGAGCGCATTGACGACATGATTTCGCTTGTGGGGCTGACAGACAGGCAGCATGCCAAGGTGAAGGAATATTCCGGCGGCATGAGGAAGCGCCTTGAGATTGCGCGCGGAATACTGCACCACCCCAAGGTGCTGTTCCTTGACGAGCCGACAACAGGGCTTGACCCGCAGACGCGCCAGCACATCTGGGAATATATCAAGAAGATGTCAAGGCTCGAGGGCACCACGGTTGTTTTCACCACCCATTACCTCGAGGAGGCAGAGCAGTTCGCGGAGCGCGTGGCAATAATCGACCGCGGGAAGATAATAGCGACCGGAAAGCCGCATGAGCTGGTGAATGAGCTGGGCGGCGACACCGTGCTTCTCAAGGCGAAGAAATCCAAGGAGGTTGCGGCAAAGATAAGGAAGATGCCGTTTGCCGCATCAGTGAGCGAAAAGAACGACGTGGTAAGCGCGGTGATTGCAAGCTCGCACAAAAACCTGCCAATCATGCTTCGGGCGCTGTCGGGAATCGAAACCATTGAAATCCGCCCGGCAACGCTCAATGAGGTTTTCATAAAATACACAGGCAAGGGCATACGCGAGGATTCGGCAGAGGGCGGGTTCTGGGAAAGGATGATGAACCCGAACAACAGATAGATGATGAATGGGATGGGTGCGGGCGCAAGAACCCGAATAACAGGTAAAGTGATATTCATGGGATATTTTGACGGAGTTTACGCGATTTGGGTGCGCGAGATAATCGTATTCATGCGCGAGAAGGAGCGCGTGATTTCGGCAGTGGTGACCCCGCTCATGTGGATTTTCGCAGTGGGCGGGGGCCTGGGCGCAAGCGTGCAGATACAGGGCATGAGCTACCAGATGTTCATGTTCCCGGGAATCGCCTCCATGGCAATCCTTTTCGGCTCCATATTCTACGGAATGTACATCATTTGGGACAGGAAGCTGGATTTCCTGAAGGAAGTGCTGGTGGCGCCGGTGCCGCGCTCGGCGGTATTCCTGGGAAAGATGCTAGGAGGGATGAGCGATGCGCTCATGCAGGTCACCGTGCTTCTGCTGATAGGGGTGGCGTTCGGCTTTGTGGCAGGCTTGCCCGCGCTCCTTCTTGCGATTGCTTTCTCGGTGATTATTGCCGCATGCATGGTGAGCCTGGGGCTGATAATAGGCGCAAACATGAAGTCGCCCGAGGGATTCAACCTTGTGATGAGCTTCGTGATGTGGCCCATGTTCATGCTCTCAGGCGCACTTTTCCCTGTTGAGAACCTGCCTTCATACATCGATATCATTGTGAAAATCAACCCGCTCACTTACGGCGTGGACCTGATGAGGCTGGCGCTTCTTGGCACCAGCAAGTTTGGCATGCTCTATGACATTGGCGTACTGGTCTTTGTCACCATTGTTTTTGCCTACATTGGAAGCAAGAGCTTTGACAGGATGCAGATTTGATTCTTCAGTGTATGGGTGCAAGATGTGCTAAGAATATACAACAGCCTTGGCAGGAAGCTGGAAAAATTCGTTCCGCGCAGCCGCGGCTGCGTGAAAATCTACACCTGCGGCCCCACGGTGTATGCGCGCCCGCATATCGGGAATTTCAGGACGTATGTTTTTGAGGATGCGCTGAAGCGCTACTTCCTCTACCAGGGCTACCGCGTGCAGCATGTGATGAACATCACGGACATTGATGACACTGTGATGAAGGAAGTGCGCAAGACCCATGAGATACGCGCAGCGCTCACCCGGAAGTACGAGAGGCTTTTCAGGCAGGACGCAAAGCTTCTTGGCATAACGCCTGCGGCAAAATACCCGCATGTGAGCGGCTATGTGGAAAGGATGACAGGCACGGTTGCCGCGCTTTTGAAAATGGGCGCCGCATACAAAGACGGGAAGGGCAGGGTGTTTTTCGACATTTCAAAGTTCGCGTCTTACGGAAAGCTTGCGGGCAGGAGAATAAAGGGAAGCGGAAAAATGATGCGCGAGGAGTACAAGCCCTTCCAGGCAGGCGACTTTTTGCTTTTGAAAAAATGCACGGAAGCACATTGCGAGAAGTGCTTCAAGACAAGGCGTGGCATGTGCGAGCCGGCATGGAACGTCCAGTGCGCCACCATGGCAACCGCAGAGCTTGGCAATAACATTGACATTTCCATGGGCGGGCAGGACAACCTGTTCAACCACCATGAGAACACGCGCGCGGTTGCGGGCACGAGTTCTCGAGATATTACATGCATGTGCGCCACCTGATTGTGGAAGGGAAAAAGATGAGCAAGTCCAAGGGAAACGTGGTGCTGCTGCCTGATTTGCTTGCGCGCGGCTTTTCGGCGCGAGAAGTGCGCATGCTGCTCCTGTCCGTGCACTACAGGAAACGGATGGACTTCGCCTGGCAGCATGCAAAGGATGTGAAATTGCGCTCGCTTGGCATAAGGAAGGCAATTGCCACGCTTAAAGCCGCGCATGGCGAGGCAAGAGATGGTTTTGACACATTTGCCGCTGATGCAAAAAGGGAATTCGAGGCCTGCATGGACGATGACATGGACTCGCCTTGCGCGCTTGATGTTGCAGGGAAGTTTGCGCGCGAGTGCGCCGGGGCGCATCTTTCGAAAAGGCAGGTGAGAGATGCATTGCTGCTTCTCAGGAAATTTGATACCGTCCTGGCTTGCCTGCCGCTTTAGAGCTTCTTGTACAGGAACACCTGGTCGTCGCCGTCCTCCTCGTAGAAGCGAACGCGCCCGCCCACCATGAATCCGAGCTTTTTGTAGAATGAGATTGCCGCCTTGCCGCTGTAGGCGTCCAGGCGGATGAACTTAGCCTTCTGCGCGCGCGCCATCTTTTCCACGCGCGAGACTATCTGCGTGCCCATGCCCTTTCCCTGGAAGCTTTTGCCTATGAGGATGAAATAGAGCACGAGCGCCTCCACTTCGCGCCGCGTGGCGAAAAATGCCGCGGGTTTTCCGCCCTGAAGCACGGTGAATGCGCGAAGGTGCGGCTCGGAATAGCGCGATGAGAATATTTCCTTCATCCGCAAAGCCCACGCCGTGCCGAATTCGCCTCTTGATTCCTTAAGCATCGCCCTGAAGGCGCGCGCGTGCCCCCTGCGGAATTTTTCCACTCGCATGCGCTGGTTGGCAGGCTGCAGGTATAAAAGCAGGGAGGGAAGCAAGCGGCGTTCCGGCTTAATGGCAGCAGCCCCACATCATTTTCCGATCGTCGTCCTGAAGTACGATCGCTATGTATGGATGCATCCTGAAGCGCATGCCCGTGCACGGATTTTCCAGCCTGAACTCGTCAAGGGCGAAAACCTTCAGCCCATTGCAGCAGTTCACCCCGTCAAGCTCGGTTATCCGCGTCCTTGCCATGGCGTCCTTGCGGGAAGCGGTGATGTGGGCGTAGGTTTTGTGCGCGGGCAGGATGGGCCTGTCCTCGCTCCCGTCGCCTTCCAGCTGGACGTCGGCGATGTTTTTTGACCCGAAATCAATTGCAAACACCTTGAACATGATGATGTTTTCCTCGTTTTCATAAGGGACCGTGATTATCAGCGACATTTTCTTGCTTTCCTCGAATTGCACCACTTTGCCCCGGATAAGCATCCCTTCCTTCAGCTTTTCAGGCCATGTTACGCCCGCACCGGGGAATTTGATGCCAATCCCATATTTTTTGGGATTCAAAAAAAGCGCGCCTATGGCGAATTCCAGGTGCTGGCGAACCTGGTGGAGGTTTTCCTTCCTGACGCTTTCATTGTAGTCTTCGGACTTCAGGAACATCCTGCTGAAAGCTGACTCGGTGCGCTGCCTTGCCCTGTCTGTGAAGTTTTTGCCCTGAAGGTAAGTGTGTTTTTGCATGTTGTTTTTCATCATTGTGTTACAATATAAACATGCATGCTTAAAAGGCTTTTATCTATAATTTACCACAGAGATGGGAGGAAGGCAGCATGAAGAAAGCGGCACTTATCATTGTCGGCGCAGCCTTAGTGCTAGCCCCGCTTGGGAAGGGCACCATGGCCAGGGGAAGGGATGCACAGCTTGGCAGTGCGCCCACCTCGATTGTTTTCAGGATGCCCTTGGGCTCGCCTGCCATGGGAGCGCTGGCAGGAGCAGTGCCTTTGCAATTTGGGAATGCATCCCGCCCAAATGAAGCAGGTGCGCTGATACCAAGCGAAAAGGAAAGAACGAAAATGCAGGAATTCGTGCTGAAGGACCCCAGGGTGGGCGCAATCCAGGGAATAGACGGCTTGCTGCAGAACATCATCGGGCAGTGCATACTGGCAGACCTTTGCAGGATAGGGAAGGAAAAGGGAGCAAGCCAGCTCACGGTCAAAACAGTCGCGCTTGCCGCGCTTGAGAAATATTCCAGGCTCAAGTCCTATTTCGACGAGAAGTACGAAACCCTTTCAAGCGTAAGCCCTGATAAGCCGCAG
This sequence comes from Microcaldota archaeon, assembly GCA_026396415.1. GTDB lineage: Archaea > Micrarchaeota > Micrarchaeia > Anstonellales > Anstonellaceae > UBA10161. Next base: position 10,072 of record JAPLWX010000021.1, on the reverse strand, counting down.
GAAAAAATGGCTTGCGTGGCTGCGGCATTCGATTATGCTATGGAAAAGGGGGGCATGAAGGACAATGACAATACGAGGAACCTTGCAAGGGGGCTGTCTTCCAATTCAGCAAACTGCACGCACGCTTCGATTCTTCTGGCAGGCTTTTGCGAGGATGCAGGGCTGGACGTGGCATTTGCGTACGGCATCGACCAGGCAGCGCCCAATGCGCCAGGGCATCTGCTGATTGGGCTTTTGGGAAATGGGGGCGCAATAACATATTTCATGGAGCCTACGCCTTTCCTTGACGGGCAGGAAAAGATGTCCGAATATAGCGTCGCGGACATGCTTGCGCAGGCAATAATGGCGCTCTCGGAAAAAAGGGGCGAGTTTGTAGAGAAAAACCGGGAGCTGGAGGAGAGGATGCTCAAGCAGGGGCCATACGGCATTGAAGACCGGCTTTCCGCGTACAGGGCCGCGCTTGCGGCAATGGACAGCCTGGAGGGGAAGCTGGAATTCCCGCCTGAGCGCGTGCTCATGGAAAAGGGCGTGTTTCCCGCGGAGATGTGGATGGCTCTCAATGCAGGAAGGTACAGCGGCTGGCGTTTCGAATATTTGCACCGCGACGAATTCTTCAGGCTGTATTCCGGCGAGGCATACCGCAGCTTCGGCACGCATGAATTCGAGAAATGACTGCTTCAGGAGGCACGTGTGCATGATATTCAAAAAATGCAATCTTGGGAAAATTGTCAACAACTTCGATCCAAACCACTACGGAAGCGGCAAGGGCGGCAAGTATGGGTGCATGAAGAAGATTCTGGAAAGCGGAATGAAGCTCAAGCCGCTTGACCCTGGCAAGTACGATAGGACGCTTAGGCAAGGATTCTGGGCCTTTTTCCACAAGGCATGAGCGCCGCTTTCTATAGCCTTCGCTATTTTTTCCACCTGCATTCGGCGGGTATAAAATCCTTGCCTTTGAAAGCGCATCATGGACGAAATCGCGCGCAGGAGGCAAATGCTTTTTTCCGGCACAGGCTTCTCGGCCGCGCTTTTCCACAGCGGGGGCCTGCCAGGCGGGGCAAGCGCGCCGTTTTCCTATTTCTCGGGCTGCAGCGTGGACGGGAGCTACCTTGTGCTCAATAGGAGGGGGGGCATGCTGCTCACGCATGAAATGAATTTTGTGGAGGCAAAAGAAAAATGCCGCTATCCTGTGAGAGTGTTCGGCAGCAAGCCTGCGAAGGATTTGAAGGGCGCATGCGGCAGGGGGAAAATCGCCTTCTGCCCGTCCGAGATGAGCGCCGCCCGCTACTTTGCGCTGAGGAAAAAGGCAAAGCTGCGCCTTGTGGATGCAGGCGATAAAATCGAGGCGGTGAGGGGAAGGAAAAGCGAGGGCGAAGTGGAAAAGCTTGCGGCTGCTGCGCGCATTGCAAGGAAAATACTGGCGCGCCTTGTTCCGTGGAAATTCGGCACCGAGGAAAGGCTTGCTGCGCACCTTAAGATGGAGGCGCTGCGGCAGGGATGCGAGATTGCGTTCGAGCCCATTGTGGCAGCAGGCAGGAACAGCGCGCACCCCCACCACAGGAGCGGGAGCGCGAGGCTGGGGAATTTTGTGCTGGTGGACTTTGGCGTGAAAAAGGATGGCTACTGCTCTGACTTCACACGATGCTATTTCAGGGGGGAGGGCATGGCGCGCGAGAGGGAAACTTACGGGAAGTGCAGGAAAATCCACCGGGATATTGTGAAGGCTCTGCCGAAGTGCAAAACAGGAAAGGATGTTGCACTTCTTGGCGCAAAGCTCATCAAGGAAGCCGGGTTGCCCCCGCTTATCCATTCCATAGGGCACGGCATTGGCATGGAAGTGCACGAGTTTCCGCACCTTGGCGCAAAGTCGCGCGACTCGCTTGGCGGCGGCACGCTTGCAATCGAGCCTGCGGCGTATTTCAAGAAGTTCGGCGTGCGCTATGAAGGGATGGTTGCGCACGTGAAAGGCAAGTGGCGCGAGATTTGACCGTGCGCCTTTATGCCCTGGCATCTGGATACTGTATATGGTAGAGATAGGTTGGGTCTGCCATATACTTCAGCAGCAGATTCGCAAGGTTGCGGAAGCTGTTGAACCCTTTTGTTTCGTTGCTCGCCAGGCTGCCGGCAAGCTCGCCCATCAAGGTCGGCCCGCCGTCAAAAACGTTGTGCGTGTTATTCTTCAATGCCTTCAGCGTCTGCTCAAGCGGAACAAGTTCAGCCCTGATTTCAGTTTTCAGGCTGTCCGAGCAGTTGAATGAATTGGCAATGCGCAAAAGCATTGCAGCAGCCATCACCTGCTTGTCCTTAGCAGCCCTTCCTGCCTCAAGATAAGTGTGCGCGAGAATGTCAAGGCTTGACCTGGCATCGGTTCCGTGATACGGAAGCCAGGAAAGCGCGTCCTGCGTGTGCTCCAGCATTTCATAGTATTTGCCATTGCCCGGGGCGATTGCCCTTGCTGCGAATATTTGCGCCACTTCATAGCGGAGGCGCTCCAGCTTGTCGGACGGGATGCAGACATTCCGAAGCATTTCCACTGATGGCTTGACCAGGTCCCCGTCAAAAAGGTTAGGCCAGCGTATGTCAGCATACCAAAGCTCTGGCTCTTTCCCGCCAAAGCTTGCCGTGAACTTGCTGTCAATTTTCATGACATTTAGGAAAGCTGCTATGAACTCATCCACAAGCGCCTGCTTTTCAGCCTCAGGGGCGAATTGGCAGGCCAGCCCAATCAGCTGGACGCTAATGAAGTCCTTGGGGCTCGGTTTTCCCAGCATATTCGAGTAATCCTTTAGTGCCAATTCGTGGCAGAGTTTTACGATGGCAGACCCCATCGCGTCGCGTTTTTCCGTATCAGCATATTCTATGGATTTCCCGTAGGTTTCGACTATGTCTTGCACAAGGGGGATGTATATTTTCATTTCGCCTGCCACAAGGTGGTCCATGTAAATGCTGGACAGCCTGACAATTTCAGCTGCCAGCTCAGGGCTGCAGCTTTTCGCAGGCTGGCTTTCCATTGCCAGATTGATGTGCTTCAGCTTGCCAAGCCCGTTTGGGCAGGAGTATACGCTTTTCAGGTGGCTGCGGGCAAGCTTCTCATTCATCGTGGTGGCATCGGATGAAAACTTCTTTTTCATCCTGAAGAACGTGCGCGCGCACCTCTGGCCGAAGAGCGCAGAATTGGTGCTTGTTTTTTCCGCAAGATTTGAAAAATATTTAGTTGCCACACCATCACCACAATTATTAACGAATAAAAACTTATAAATGGGTGGTAAAACAGCTATAAATCAGAATGCCCGCCGGGCATGCGGAAGCCTTTTTAAAAGATTGCCAGGAATAACCCTCAACGAATACGACACGTGTTCTAAATCAGGCAAAGAGAGTGATTGAATGAAAATAGTCATATCTGAGAAGAAAGCAGGCAAGAGCTACGGCATAGACCTTGCAAAGGACAAGGAATCCGCGCTCATCGGCAAGAAGATAGGCGACAAGCTCGAAGGCGGCGCAGTCGGCGCCGAGGGCTATGAGCTGGAAATCACCGGCGGAAGCGACAGCTCTGGCTTTCCCATGAGGAGGGACGTGTCAGGCCCCAGGAGGGTGGGCGTCATCCTAAACAGCGGCACGGGCTTCAGAAAACTTGGCAAGGGCGTGCGCGCGAAGAGGAATGTGCGCGGCAACATCATCTCGGACCAGATTGTGCAGGTGAACACCAAGGTGCTCACCGCGGGGAGCAAGCCCCTTGAGGAGATTTTCCCAAAGGCGGCGGCAGGAAGCGATAAGAAGGATGAAAAGAAGAAGTAAGCGATTGGCCAGAGGAACATAATGCAGGCTGAAGTGAACATAGGCATGGTAGGGCACGTCGACCACGGGAAGACGAGCCTCACGCGCGCGCTTACGGGCAAGTGGACTGACACGCACTCCGAGGAGCTCAAGCGAGGCATCACGATAAAGATAGGCTATGCGGACGTGACTTTTTACAAGAGCAAGGACGGCAAGGAATTCGCCACTGAGACCGAAGCTGCAAAAGACAAAGACAAATGGGAAGTGGCACGGCACGTCTCATTCCTTGATGCGCCAGGGCACGAGACTTTGATGACCACCACCATTGCAGCGTCAAGCATACTTGACGGCGCGGTGCTGGTGATTGCGGCAAACGAGGCATGCCCCCAGCCGCAGACAGAGGAGCATTTGCAGGTGCTCGACATCCTGGGCATAAAAAACGTCGTGGTAGTCCAGAACAAGATAGACCTGGTGGACAAGGAAAAGGCAATGGAGAACTACCAGCAGATAAAAAAATTCCTGAAAGGCTCCACTGCGGAAAAGGCGCCAATCGTCCCCATATCCGCAAACTACAACGCGAACATAGACAAGCTCATCGAGGCCATTGAAAAAACAATCCCCACCCCCAAGCGCGACACCGCGCTTCCCGCGCGCATGTACGTCGCGCGCTCGTTCGACGTGAACAAGCCTGGCGCGGACATATCAAAGCTCAAGGGCGGCGTGGTGGGCGGCTCGCTCATACAAGGCACGCTCAAGGTGGGCGATGAGGTGGAGATTGCCCCGGGCATTTCGAAGAAAATAAAGGACAAGGAGACCGTGGAGCCCCTTGTGCTGAAAGTGAGCGCGCTCATGGCAGGCAACGAGGCGGTGCAGGAGGCCCACCCAGGAGGGCTCATCGGGGTTGCGACAGGCCTTGACCCGGCGGTCGCAAAGTCGGACCACCTTGTGGGCAATATGATTGGGAAAAAGGGAACGCTTCCGCCTGTGCTGTCCGAAATCACGCTTGATTACACTCTCTTGAAGCGCGAGGGGTTTGACAACCCTGCGCTGAAAGCCGCGGAGCCGCTTGTGGTTTCCTCGGGCACAGCCACTTCGCTTGGCGTGATTGTGAAGCTCAAGGGCACCACGGTGACCCTCAAGCTCAAGCGCCCGGTTTGCGGCGAGAAGGGGAACAAGATGGCAATCACGAGGCGCCTTGGGCAGAGATGGAGACTTTCCGGATTCGGAGTGCTGAAGTAGGCGAGCACTATTTATTAGCCTTGACCAATGAGTAAACCTCTGTTGAGTTATTCTTGTTTTCAGAAGACTCGTAAGTGTAGGTTTCGTGAGAGACTATTTCAAAACCGATAAGTGAGAGGAAACCCTCCATGTCGCGGCAGCTCTGGAAAAAGGCCTGCTGCCCCAAATTGCTGTTGGTATCTTTGCGCGAGGTAAAGTCCATGACGCGAAGCAAGAAACGGTTTTTGTTCACAACCATCGGAACAACGATATCCTGGCAACCGTTCCTGATGCAGTCCTCGAAAAAAGGGATGTTTTCGGGTTTCCTTGAATCACGGAAATTTATTGTTGCCATCCCTCCCTCGACCAGCGATGAATGCATGTATGTGCCTATCTTTACCATGGAATCGCTGTAAATCATTGCATTGACCGCGATTGCGCCTTCGAATGAGTTTTCCTTTGGGCGGGATTTGGATAGGTTCACGCACTTGAAAGTGCCATTCGGAATGTTTTTCCTGGCGACGGCGAGCATTTTCCTGGAAATGTCAATGCCGGTTAACACGACACGCCCGTCGCCCTTGAAGAATTCGAGCTCGTCGCCAAAGCCGCAGGCAGCGCTAAGAAGTCGTATGGGCGCGCGGAATTTCAATAGCAGGGACTCGACCATGGGCTTGTGGAAACTGTTAAAATAAACCTGGCTCTGGGACGGACTTGAGATTACATATTTGTACTGGCGGTGTGTATAGACACTGAAGTCGATTTTGGATTTTTTCATTCAAATATCCCGAGCCGGATTTGCATCGAACAATATTTAAATTTTGTGTTTAGAAACGGAAAAATAAGAGTAACTTACGGCTTCTGCAATTTTTTCAGAGCATCCAGCGCAGCCTCGCGCTTGTCGTAGGGGACAAGGAGGTGGTCATGGTAGTAGGCTGAATACGCATTTACCGGGATGCCTTTTTCCGCAAGCGCGCCCGTTATTTTTGCAAGCAGGCCAACAGAGAGAAGGGGAGAAACCACGCCGAGAGTGATGAGCGCGAAAGGCCCGGATATTTTCGCGCTTGTGTAAAGCTTCATCTCTTCCTCTATCCCGCTTGAGAATACCGCGGTGATGCCCTCGTCCTCGCGGTAGATGCAGGTAATGTGCTTCAGGTAGCCCGCCAGCCCCATCATCTGCGCCTCGTCGAACGTTCCGATGCAGTAAATGCCTTCGGAAAGCGAGGGGGAGAGGCTGCGAAGCAGAAGTTTTAGCTCGTCTTTGCCTGCCATGCCAGATGAAGCAGGGGCTGATTTTATATTATTAACCGCTGAATTGCCATGGGGATGCTTATGAATATCGTTGGCTTGTGCGCAATATGCGGAAGGACCGCGACTGAGACCTGCCGCGCGTGCGGAAGGGGCAACTGCGGAAGGCCGAATTGCAAGACGGGTTTTGTCTGCAACGACTGCGCCAAGGGGAAGCAGGCTTAGGCCCTCATTAAGGAAGCGATTGCCTCGCCCAGCCATTGCTTGATGGCATCGGGGAAGTCTTTCAAACGTGCGTGCTCCAGATTCTCGAGCGCGGACGGGACCCCTGAAGCCGCTATTAGCTTCTTGGTTATGGACTGGTATTCGGCAATTGCCTCATCTACATTTTCCTTGAGCATCGCTGCGGTCAGGTCCGGATGGGAGTCCGCAAGTTTGGCAGCAACATTTTGAAGCCCTGCCTCATCCAAGTAGCATATAAACTCCGTGCCAAAGCGCTGAGCTGCAGATTTTTTTAACTCTGGCATCATCCAGGAAAGGTTCGTCCGGTTGGCGATTTCAATTCCATCCCCGGAATAATTGCGCCCGTAATATTTGTCAGCATCCCCAAGCACAATTGAAATCACCTGGTGGGGCGCGTGCTTGTCAACGAATTCGAGCTCGGCCTTTGTCAATATATCATAAGGGTAGTACCTGAAACAGGATTGTTTCATGTCTGTCCAGCCGCCTTGCAAGCGGTTCACAAGCTCCATATCGCGGGGCATGGGAGAAACACTAAGCACAAGCCTGTCCATTCCTTTTTCTTTCATTAGCTGGAGGCTATCCTTGATGAGGCTGAAGATTTCGCCTGAGCGGCGGGCTGCGCTGGCAGGCACGGAAGATTTGTTTTGAAATGCAGTGGCCATACAAAAACACCAATGTTCATTAGGGTGGCAAAGACTTATAAAGAGTGTGGTTAAAAGTGGTTTAATATTCAGAGCTCCATGGAAAACATGCGAGCTGGTACTATCCATAAATACTCATTTTTGATAACATTTATAAACCTTCTTAGGCATAATAATGGCATGGGCAACCAAGTTGGGAAGTCAGTGGAAACTTCTTCAAGCAAGGCCAGCCAGCAAAAGGCATCCCCGAGGCTGCGCCCTATCAGGGAATGGAAATTTTTCAGGCCGCATTTTGACAGGTATTATAAGATGAGGCAGTGGGGCGCGGAAACCCGGCGAATGGAAGAGACGGAATATCCCCAAATTTGGAAAACAGTGGGTGAGATGTCGACAAGGGCAGGCATGGATAACCCTGTGATTTGGATTGTGAAGGACGAATTCCCGAATGCCTCCGCATGGAGAAACATAACCAGAGATGGGCAGAGGCAGAACCATATCAACTACACATTAGGCTACTTGAAAAACGCCACTGGGAAAGATATTAGGATAACAACGGCTCATGAAATCGGGCATCTGAAGATGAAGCACACCCGGCAGCAAAGACTCAAGGAGGCTATAAGGTGGAACAGATTCAGGGCAGCGCTGCATCTTTGCAATGTAACCGCAGTCACTGAAATGGCAGCCATGGCAGTCGCACCAGTCTCGGCATTTTTAACCGTGCCGGTTGCCTTGTCAGCGGGCCTTGCATATCTCGTTGCGCGCACTGCATTGAGAAACCTGAAACGAAGGCGCCGCGAACGCCAGGCAATAGAGTTTTCAGTTGAGATGAATGGAAAAATAATGGAAACAATGTTGCAACAGGTTGAGCAAAAAAGGCTGTTTGACGGGTTTTGCACATCTTCAACCCCTCTAAACACATCATTGAGCTTATTGCTGCTTGATGGATATGTCTACAAGGCGCTCAATGTCCTGCTTCCGCGCACGTATGACGTTGTATTCCAAGCATGGAACAGCATCAACAACAAGATAGTGGATCTGATGGATGCTTATGATGCGGGCCTGGACCCAAAAAAGGCAATCCCTCGGGCATTGATGCCTCTTGCGATGCTTACCCATTTCATATTCTCAGACCATCCAAGCTGGAAAAAAGAGAAAGAAATCATAGAGAAAGCAGAACACAGGTTCATGGAGGAGCACCCGGGCTGGAAGCCTCCTGAGCGGATGGGGAACGCTTTATAGTTTCAGGAAAAACTCGTGGAACTTCGTCGTGGTGAGCTCGGGGTGGAATGAGGAGGCGAGGAAGTGGCGTTCGCCCTTCTTCTGGTAGGCGGCAACGACCTCTTCGCCATAAAATGCCATGGGCTGGCAGTCTTTCGACGCTGGCGCGAGCCTTGGCGCGCGGATGAAGACGCCGTTTATGGTGCCGAACACGGTGGTGATGCGCGCTTCGAATGATGCCAATTGGGAGCCGTAGGCATTGCGCGAAGCCGTTATGTCCATGAGCGAGAGGAAGCGCTGGCCCGCCACCGCGCCTTCCACGCTGCGCGCGAGCATGATGGCGCCGGCGCAGGTGCCGAAAATCTTGCGGATTTTCAGCACGGACGGGAACAGGTTTTCCCGCTCCATGAGCCTGCTTATCGTGGTGGACTCGCCGCCGGGCAGTATTATCCCGTCAAGCCCCTCGGCATCCTCGCGCGAGCGGACTTCCACCACCTGGACAGGCATTGAGCATTTTGCGGATGCTGAGAGCAGCGCGCTTATGTGCTCCTCCACCCCGCCTTGGAGGGAGAGCACGCCTATTCTTTTCATCCTTTCGGCACCAGCCATAATCAAATGCCCCGCTTGGAAAACCGCTCTTCTGGCTTGAGGGCGCCCACGTCCAGGCTGTCCATGGGCTTGCCCAGCCCCTCGGACGCTGCGCATATCTTGCCAGGCTCGTCATAGTGGGCAACCGCGTCCACAATCGCCTGCGCGCGCTTTTCAGGGTCGGATGACTTGAATATGCCGCTTCCCACGAACACGCCGTCGCAGCCAAGCTGCATGCAAAGCGCGGCATCCGCAGGCGTCGCTATGCCGCCAGCGGCGAAATTCACCACAGGCAGCCTGCCAAGCTGCGCCACCTTTTCCACAAGCGAAGGAGGGACGCGCATGTCGTGGGCTGCCTGAACAAGCTCTTTCTTCCCCATGCCCTTCAGATTGGCAATCTCCTCGTTCACCGCCCTGATGTGGCGCACGGCCTCGATGATGTTGCCCGTGCCCGCCTCGCCCTTGGTGCGCATCATCGCCGCGCCTTCCGAGATGCGGCGCAGCGCCTCGCCCAGGTCGCGGCAGCCGCACACGAAGGGGATGGAGAATGACCATTTGTCAATGTGATGCTGCGCATCCGCGACCGAGAGCACCTCGCTCTCGTCGATGAAATCAACTTTGAGCGACTCGAGCACCTGCGCCTCCACAAAATGCCCTATCCTGCATTTTGCCATCACGGGAATGGAAACCGCGGACTTGATTTCCCTGATGCGCTTCGGGTCGCACATGCGCGCCACCCCGCCCAGGCGGCGGATGTCTGACGGGACTGCCTCAAGGGCCATCACCGCGACCGCGCCTGCGTCCTCGGCAAGCTTTGCCTGGTCGGCGTTTATCACGTCCATTATCACGCCGCCCTTGAGCATCTGGGCAAGCCCTGCCTTGACCGCGAACGTGCCCACTGCGCGCGACTGCGCGGGCTGTGACTGAGATGATTTTTTCAATGAAACACCCTTCCACTGAAGATACGGAGCCTGTATTAAATAGCTTGCGGTGAATGCCCAGAATGCTGTGGTGACTAACTCTCCTCTGACGACAGTTTTATTTACCCCCTAAGCCACAACCCCTTTGTGGGAGACAAAGGGGTGTCTCCGATGAAGAAAAAGAGGGATTGGAAGCAGTATGAGAAGGAACTTGGGGAAAGGAAG
>JAPLWX010000033.1 GCA_026396415.1 Microcaldota archaeon | reverse complement strand
TGCCTCAGAGCCTTCAGACACATCGTCACCGACGTGCCACCTACAATCTTGGCTATTGAATAAGGCTGGGTTACATCACCTCAATTCAAGCTGGACTTTAACCAGCTGGATTCATGACCTGCTGGGCGTGCCGACGTAAAAAATAACCTCAAGCCCCCGCCGAGATCGACCGCGAAGCGGGCGAGATTTTGCGCCAGAGCGCAAAACGGCGGGCTGGCTAAGCGAAGCTTAGCCCCCGCCGGGCTCCGAACGAAACGCACGGTTTTGGCATTCTTATGACGTTAAAAGCCCTGCAAAAATAAACAGATTTGGCAAGAAATACCGGATTTAGATAAAAGTAGCTAAAAGTAGCTCAATAACTAGGAGTTAACCATCTTTAGAGAAAGGTTATTTTTCAATTTTCAATCCAGAGCTTATAAGTGAAATCTTGCTCTCCACCATCACTTCTTTCCCAACTCTCGTTTTTTTCACTAGGCCCTCTTTCTCAAGCATTCTGACATAATCAGCGCATTTTGTATAAGACAATTTCAAAATTGAACTCAGTTTGGTTATACTAATCTTTTCATCCGTTGTCAGCTCAATTATTCTGAACCTAAAGCTATTAGCTAGCACTCTGATTTTCCTATAAAGTTCAATATTTTGAACCGTTTGATTGCTCCTCATTACTCCGAAAATGGGGTAAGCCTTATATATCTCAATACAACACCATTAATGGTGTAGTGTTTTGAGGGCGTTTGCTAAGAATGCAAGTACAAGAACGGATAACACGAAGGTGAATTTGATGAAAACAACAACGCTATTTTTGATATTGCTATCTATAACAAGCATAAATTTTGCAGTTTCTTGTACTGTTGACTTAAGTGGCGTTGGAGCGGTATTTTCAGATACAAACATGGCATCTACAGATGCTTATAGATACCTAACAAGAGACTCGACAGGTGACATATATCAGAAACAGACCATTACTACATCGGTAGTGGGCATGCCCTCTTGTACTGTGAATGGAAATAGCTGCATAGTGGATATGTCATCCGTTAGAGCTGTTATAATGCCTGATAATCAGGCAACTGCGACTGTTTACGAGTATGTTAAAGGCTATGCACCAGATAAAATATTGTATGCGACCATGTCAGGTACGCCGACGTGCCAAGTATCTGGCAACACGTGTACAACTGATTCATCGGGTCTCAGTGCAGTGATTATGCCTGACAACACGGCATACGTAAATGTTCCAGGAGATACTTTCGACAATGGCAACACTATATTCGACGGAAGTGTAATTTCAAGGACTCTTACAGCGTCTATTTCAGGAATTCCGACCTGCACTGTATCAGGAAATACTTGTAGTGTGAGTACAACGAGTCTTACTGCGGTTATACAACCAGCTAACGCACAAACAGTAACACTTCACTTCAACCGTGTAAACCCTAAGACCATATCTGCGAAACTCATCGGCCAAGCCACATGCACAGTAAGCGGGTCGCAGCAGACGTGCAGCGATGGAACACCCTCTGGCAATTGCGCAATCACTAAGCCAAAAGTGTGCGTGGGCGGTTCCACTTATTATGACAATGCCACGAAATGCGGCTGCCCGGCTGGAAAGAGAGTTGCAGCAGGCGGCGTATACTGCGAGTTCATTCCCTGCACTGATGGAGACGTGAGCGTGCCTGAAGGCATGTGCTCTGCAAAGAAGCAGAAGAAATGCGTGAGTGGCGTTTTGGTAAACAAGGCATCGGAATGCGGATGTCCGTCCAGTATGACTACCGTGGGAGAGAGCTGTATTTCAGCCTCTACTACCCCAGAAACTCAGTCCAACCAGACGCAGGAACCCTCCACGACCAATTGCACCGTTTCCCTAGAACTTGTAGCCACAACCAAAATGAAGCTTGAAAGCATGAAGTTGAATTTTGTCAAGTTTGGAGACGTCGCAAGCTCTCTAGCAAACTATTATGCGAGTATTGACAAAAGTAAGTCGGCTTCGTGGAGGGACATTGCAAGCGACCTTGATTCAGCACAACTGGAGATAGACTCCTTTATTGGAACCCTGAAGAGTTATACCTTGAATGATTGTAGTTTCAAGGACAACGTGAATTCAAATCTTAAAAATCTGGACGCGCACGTTTCGAGTATCTACCAGAAGATAATCAAGGTGTAAGATTATGAAAACCGTGCTATTAATTTTGGCTCTTTTATTGGCATTTGGCTGTTGTCAAACGCTTACGCCCCAAACACGCTACGTCTGCTCTGATGGGAGTACTCAGGCAAGTCAAAGCGATTGCGTGAGTCCTCAGACTCAATACAACGCCTCCTCAAATATGTCTGCGGCTGTTGCTCCTAACGTTTCTGATTTAATATCTGGAATGGCATCTTCACAAGGCGATATTTCAGGATTAAAAGATGAATGGAAGTAATTGTAGATGTTTGTAGTTAAGCCTCTGAATAGTTCTATTTCCATTTTATCATATCATCGTTCCAACAGCATATTGAATGCTATACCAACGTATAATATAATCGCAAGAAAAAGCGCCAACACAGCCCCAATATAGATAGTTAAATCGATTTTGGGCCCATATGAAATCTGTATAAATACAAATACAATTTGAACAAATGCAAATATGAGGACAACGTATGACAACCCCACTTGTCTTTTAGAATTGTTTTCAGCAATCCACGAGCTTACCAATTCCAAACCCTTCGGGCCGATGGTGTATGTATAGGTATTACTATCATGCTTCTCCCGAATCAAATATCCATCATCAATTAGCCGTTGGCGAACATCTTTAGTAATAACTACAGCATTAATCTGCCCTTCTGCGAACATGGTATTGGGAAAGCCGTGGTGCATCAGCATCATAAGCTTCTTGAAATGCTTGAGGTTTATGCCCTGTTCCAAGATGTTCTCGATATCAAGCGCATTTTCATCTCGGTTCAACAGTCGGCTCCACATCTTTTCAAGTGTCATGTTTTCATTCTTTTTATCTTGAGATATACCTGAATCCAGTTTCTTCTTCATGAACGGAATCTCGTGGCCAAGCAACAAAGCTAGATACACGAAAGATAGGAAATAGGCACCGCCCAAAGCGTGTTCGCGCGCGCTTGAGCCCATGAGAAAAGAGTAAGTGAAAATGATGACTAGGAAGATGGCAGACGCGAAAAACGCGAGCTTTGCCCAGCCCTTGACGGTTGGAATGATGCCGAGGAGCCAAATCATGAGCATTATCGCCATGGAGAATGCGAGGATGCTGCTGCCCGCCCCCACCGTATTGAAGTAGTGGCAACTGAAGGCAGACGTTGCATAGCTCGCCAGTACAGCAAGCGCGAATACGAGGAACTTGTTCTTCCATTTCCCGATGTTGCATAGCTGTTCATACACAACTACCAATAAGGCGAAGAACCAGTAGTTCTGGAAAAGACCGTCGCCCTGCATCTCATATCTGATGTTGAAGGGGCTGAGAAGGGTAAAAGCAGGACTGCACGCGGGAGCCATCTGGAAGATGGTTGAGGCGACCAAGACAACGATAACAAGAATAGTCAGATTGCAGCTCCAAATGGCCGAGGGCAGCGCGCGAAGGGCGACGTTTCCTATTTTTGACCACTCTCCATTCTTAATCGCGGTTTTTAGCTGGTCAAAGTCGTTTCCACAACCGTTACAATGATATTTCGCTTTTGTTCCCACGGCTTCACCCAGCTTAACTCTCAATCTATTTTATCTTCTTTGCTTTTTAACCTTCCATAAAGAAAGGTTAACAACACCTAAGCTAAAGGAACCCATAAAAACAATAGCTCCATATTAACGTCTATGAGCAAGAAGAGAGACTATTCAACCTGGAGTAAAGAAGAGCTAGTTAGAGAAGTCGAAGCACTCAAAAAGCAGAAGACATATGGTCTTGTTTGGGAAGAGGATAAGACAAAAGAAGTATTTGATTACTATATGAATTGGGACGGGATTAAGAATAAGGAGAATTTTGATAAGACCCAACACAAATTCCCTGTTTTGAAAGAAGTTAAGACGAAAGATATCACAACTGCCAAAGACCAACCATATAACCACTTAATAGAAGGAGATAACTATCATTCATTAGCCGTTCTAAATTTTACACACAACAAAGCAATAGATGTAATTTACATCGACCCGCCTTATAATACGGGCAACAAAGATTTCAAATATAATGATGTGTGGGTGGACAAAGAAGATGCCTATAGACACAGTAAATGGCTTTCTTTTATGGAAAAGAGGTTAAAGTTGGCAAGAACTTTGCTTAAGGAATCGGGTGTTATTTTTATTTCAATTGACGATAACGAACTTGCACAACTTAGAGTATTGTGTGATGAAATTTTTAATGAAAAAAATTTTGTAGCAAATTATATCTGGGAAGGAAGGTCTGGGAGAGACCATACTGCCGTTAATGTTTCTGTTAGTCATGAGTATGTTATTTGTTTTTCCAAAAATATATCTAAATTGAATATAAAAAAGGATGAACGAGTATCAAGCGGAGGAAATTATAGGGACGCAAAGGGGGCATATCGTAGAGAACAACTTCGTCAGTGGGGGACACACGATACTAGAAAAGACCGTCCCACCATGTTTTATCCTCTTATTGCACCAGATGGTTCATCAATATTGCCGATGCGAGAAGATGGAAAAGAGGGGTGTTGGCGAGTAAGTGCATCTAGAATGAAAGAAATGATTGAAAATGGCGATGTTGATTTTGTTTTATCTGATGGAAAGTATAAAGCATATGCAAAGAAGCGAGATGGTAAGATTACAAAGACGGCATATGGTACCTTTCTTCAAGGTGTTGGAACATCTGCAACAGGAACAATAGAACTAAAAAACATTTTTGGAGAAAAAGTATTTGACACAGTAAAGCCTACTAGTTTAATCAAATATTTGGTAAATTTGATTAATAAAAAAGATTTAATTGTTCTTGACTTTTTTGCTGGCTCAGGCACAACTGGACACGCCGTATTGGAGCTAAATAAGGAAGACGACGGAGATAGAAAGTTTATACTTTGCACAAATAACGAAGGCGATATTTGCACCAATGTCTGTTATCCGCGTTTAGAAAAAGTAATTAAAGGGTACAAAACACCAGAAGGAAATAAAGTAGATGGACTAGGTGGCAATCTAAAGTACCTAACAACAGATTTTGTAGATTCTTCACCTACTGATAAAAACAAGCGTAAAATCGTAGATAAATCAACTGAGATGATTTGTCTAAAGGAAAACGCATTTAATCTAGTTAAAGATAAGAATAACAAGTATAAGATTTTTAAGAATTCAGAGACGCATCTTGGAATAATTTTTGACCCAGATTATATCGAAGATTTTATCGATGAAGTAAAAGAAATTGATGGGCATATTAATGTGTATGTATTCTCGTTAGATGACACAGTACCAGAAGATGAATTCAAAGCTATTAGACATAAAATAAACTTATGTCCAATACCTGAAGTAATATTACACGTTTACAGAAAGGTGTTCAAAAATGATTAGCCTCAAACCTTTTCAAGAAAAAACAGTAGAAGAACTCAAAGAGAAAGTCAATAAACTTCTCAAATATGATGACCGTAAAGTCTGTGTTTTTGAAGCCCCAACTGGTTCTGGAAAGACACTTATGGTAGCTGAATTCCTAAAGCGATTAGTCTTACACAGAGATGATGATAAGAAAATAGCATTTATTTGGATATCTGTAAGGCAATTGAGCAATCAAAGTAGAGAAAAATTAGAAAAATATTTCGAAGACACTCGTATATTGCATTGTTGCGAATTTGAAGATTTAACTGATAAACGGATAGGAAATAATGAGATTCTTTTCTTCAATTGGGAGAGTATAAATAAGGAAGATAACATCTACATAAGAGAGAATGAGCAGGAAAACAACCTTTCAACAGTAATAGCTAATACAAAAGAAGATGGAATAGAAATTGTCCTAATTATAGATGAAAGTCATCACACCGCAACTTCTGAGAAGTCCATAGAGATTATAGAAGAGGCAATTGCTCCAAAGATTACACTTGAAGTTTCAGCTACACCTAAGATTACTAAAATGGATGAAAAAGTTACTGTTCAGTTTGAAGATGTAATAGCAGATGGTATGATAAAGAAAGAAGTAGCAATAAACCCCAATATAGATAAGGAAAAAGTTGGTGCGGATAGCCAAGACGACATCGTTATTTCCTGTGCATTAAAGAAGAGAAAGGAATTGGAAAACGCTTACAAAAAAGATGGGGCTAACATTAACCCACTGGTTCTAATCCAAATATCAGACAATCGTTCTGGTGTTCTAGACAAGAAGGACGACTTAATCAAACTCCTCAAAGACAAATTCAAAATTACATTTGAAAATAGAAAACTTGCTATTTACCTTTCAGATAAAGACGATAAGGTCAACCTTGAAAATATAGAAAAACCAGACAATGAAACAGAAGTTTTAATCTTTAAGCAAGCCATAGCTGTTGGGTGGGATTGCCCAAGAGCGGCCATACTTGTTCTGTTTAGGGATTGGAAGAGTATTACCTTCTCAATACAAACAGTTGGTAGAATAATGCGTATGCCTGAATTTAAACATTATAACAATGAAGTTTTGAATAAAGGATACGTCTTTACCAATCTAGCGGACATAGAAATTGCGCAGGATATAACTAAGGATTACTTAATGACAAACTTTTCTAGGAGAGTAGAAGATTACAAAAACATAGACATCACATCAATTTATCTGAGAAGGCAAAGAGAAAGGACTCGCTTAACTGGAGAATTCAAGAAACTCTTTATTGATATTGCTAAACGAGAACTAATCAAGACACGAATAAGTCTCAAGCCAACAGAATTATCAGGTGACATGATGGTTGACGGCTTGATAAAGAAACTAGACAAGGTTCAAATCGTTGAGCATAAAGGAGAGCTAACAGTACCAATAAGTGAAAATGACTTACAATATCGTTTTGACCTATTTGCACGTTCAGCCTGTTCACCATTTGCACCAACTCGTTCAAGTGAGATAATTAGAAACTCCATTTACAAGTTTTTTGAAGACGTATTGAGGATAGATGATTGGACAAAAGTTCAGATAATTGTCTTAAGTAAGGGAAATAATGACGTAATTAAAGAATATATTAACGAAGCAAAAGAGAGTTACAAAACAAAAGTTATAGGCCAGTTAGGAGAGAAGAAAGAAATAGAACGAGAACCATGGAACGTTCCTGAAGACATCAGCTACAATAGTAAATATACCGAAGCTAAGTGTCCAAAATCAGTCATGCAACCCTACTTTACAAAAACACCTAGCAAGCCTGAGAAAGAGTTCATTGACTTGTTAGATTCTTCTTCAAATAAGGTCAAGTGGTGGTTCAAGAATGGTGAAAGCGAAAAGAACTTCTTTGCCGTTCTATATAACGATGACAACGGTGTAGAACATGGCTTTTACATTGACTTTATTGTGATGCTAAAGGATGGTAGAATAGGTTTATTTGACACTAAAAGCGGTATAACTGCCAAAGTAGCTAAGGAGAAAGCGGAAGCCCTTGCCAATTACATTGAGGACCAGAACAAAAGGCATGGCAAGAAGCTCTTTGGCGGCATTGCGATTATCAAAGATGGAAGTTGGCGTTATAACGGAAGTAAAACATACACATTTGATGAGAAGAATTTAGGTAAGGATTGGGAATTTCTTGCCTTCTCCTAGTGATTATAGTGGCTACTTGGCTCGTAAATCATTCATTTGAAGCATTTTATAAAACACAAGAATATTGTGGGTTTCGATATTCAAAAGAACGCAACGAAATTACTGTGAACGATTGTGTTGTTTACTATGGCGAGGGTCTAGTTTTTGGCATATTTAGAGTTGTAAAAATTGTTGATAACGAATTTAATGGATGGGAAAAGAAATACCCTTTTCAAATCAAAATAGAGCCAATTATTGTGGCTAATGAGGGAATTACTGCACGACCACTTCAACACAAGATAAAAATGCAAAAATTAAACGGAGCTTCTCCAAATCTAGTTCAATTAAGTGATACTGAATTTAATCAAATTAAGCATGAAATAGAAAGTGGAAAGAAAGAGTTGAGCTTTTTTCAATAATGTTCTAGAAAATATCAGCGATTTTATCAAACATCGCTTTGTCCTTAGCCTTCTTCAAATTCAACGTGCCTAAATACTCCGCCAGCAGCTCGTCACCTTCTTCTTCATCAAAGTCAAGGAACTCAATACCGTTTTCACGAGACACCTTCCTAAACTGCCCCAATCGGACATCAATCGTATATCCCTTAAACGTCGGAAGAATCACAATCATTTTATCGCCTTGCCCGTTTCTCAGCTTTCATCAACAATTCGTGAAAATCGCTTGCCGCGTCGGTCCACAAAGTACTTGTATCGTAACCTTCGTGTTGCGCAGCTCGTTCTACATAATAGAAATACCTTAGAAATGCCTGAAGCCTGCCTTTCGTGCTTTCTATTCTCACATTCACTCAACCACCTCAATACTCACTTGGCAATAACAGAACGCCATCACACACATACAGCTTCAATTTTCCTTCTGGGAAGTCAGTCCATTTGATTTCTTGCATGACCTTTGCTTCCAAGTTACTGTCTTCCTTCATAGTCAAGACAGCGCTCTTGTTGTGTTTCACGGTCAATTCCCAAAGCTGGAAGGGTTCCGGGCGTGAATAGGAGAAGATGGCATCGAGCAGCCAAAAACAGTCAATCGTCTTGGCAAGATATGCCACTCCGTCAGTGTATTTGCCTCCTAACCAATGTTTATGGTAATATTCCGTCCCTATGAATTGCTCCAATTCCTGTTTTAGTTGGGTTATATCCGCAAAATCGCCTCGTTGCGGGCGGGCTTTCCAACGTCTGATATATAAAAGAAGAGCTTTGTTTGTACTTGAAAATTAATACTCCAACCAGCAAATCTGCTCGTGTAAAGCCGACAAGAACAAAACACGTTGTACAATTCATAGAATTCTATCCACAGAACTATTGTTTTTCTTTCGATTCGCCTAGCAAAACCACAGCTCAAACTCTGAAAGATTTGACACCTGTTTCAAGAACGTCAATTTGACACCAGTTGAATCAGGTCAACATGAACAAGTAAAAAACTCCTGTAAATAATTACTCGTCTAAATAATTGTGTAAATAATGTTGGTAGCACGGGAGCATATCTCCTTCACTAAACAATTATGCATTTATTTACTCAAACTACGAGACTTTTTTTGTTCAGAAATAAGCAGTCAGGTGTTTTTCAACCACAAATTATGAGTTTTTTCTCTGTTCTGTCGACATCCAAGACTAATTCCATACAGGTAGTAGCCTTCCAAGACCTATTTCTACTTTCTACGACGTAAAACATCCTTTTTTCAAGCAAGAATTGACCTCGGAGCTTGCCTGTTTGTCGACGATATCACTTGAAATACAGTCTTTGAGACCTTGAATCTATTCTGACCTTGTACATCTGCAAAAAATCCATGCCAAGAAGACAAGGACAATCCAACTTGTCTGATACAAAACCATAGACTGGATAGACCTTGCGCATGTATCTCAATACAAGCTTGCCGCCAATTGCAGGGTTATCATGGCCCGAAGCATCGGTGAAGACCTTATTCTCTCCGCTCTTAGGCAATCCGACTGCTTCAGCAACATCTTGTCGGACAATCGTACGAGTTGCACCCGTGTCCACTAAGACCTCAATGACTTGTCGACCACTTGAACCAATGAGGGTCATCTTTCTGATTATAGGCATCATTTCACCTTCCTTTTCTTCAGTATTGCAAGGTCGTGTTTGTGTTTCTCCTCCAACTCCACCAGCCCTCTCCCCATCAACAATAGATACTCAAGCTTCATGTGATTCTCAAACATCACTCTGACGGGGCCCCTTGTCGGACAGTCTACCATCAAAATACATTTTTTGTTGACCATAGCAACACCTACGAGACCCTGATGTACACTGCGACACATGAAGCCTTCTCTTCAGTGCGGCATGGAATTCCCTGCGTCTTGAAACCTTGTGCAAGTTCCATTAGCTCTTGACACTTCCGTGTGTCATCTAACAAAGCGAGTCCATACAGTTCGTAGACCTTGCCACCGTATCGTCTGACTCTTTTCAGACCTGCTGAAGCCATCGCCTCTTGTTCTTCCTTGCTTATCTTCTGCTGCTCTGGCATCCGCTGTTCGTTTTGTTCTTCTTCCATTTGTTTCACCTTTTGTTTCCTATTTCTATCTTAGCTGACTGCATTAGCCGAAAAACAACACCATAAATTGGAGGATAGTATGGTCCTTCTCTCACATTGATGTTGTTCTCCTTTAGCTGTTCTAGTCGCTGTATCACCAAGTATCGGGGTAACTCGGAGGTAGATGGGGAAAAGAACTTGTTCCCTGATACTTCTTGGTGCAGCTCTCATTCAGCATTTCCACACTTCAACGCATCATCATCTTTGCAATACATGTCGCCGCATACTTCGAGCAACTTTGTCCAAGAGAATTCTACTTTGACGACCCA
Organism: Microcaldota archaeon; assembly: GCA_026396415.1. Taxonomy (GTDB): domain Archaea; phylum Micrarchaeota; class Micrarchaeia; order Anstonellales; family Anstonellaceae; genus UBA10161. The sequence goes on along the minus strand of JAPLWX010000033.1, from coordinate 37,604 downwards.
ACGGTCACTCGGTCCGTTAAACCAATAGAGTGTGAACTTTCTTTGTCCTTCATAGGGTCCTATCGTGTCCAGACTATCATGTTTCATCTTGGTCTCATCACGAATGTATTGGAGTGACCTTGCCAGACTAAACTTACCAACACGTGGTGTCCTCGACTTACGAGTACGTTCAGCATCTTGACTAAGGTCTTGTTGATTTTCCATCAGAACCATCTTTTCTATTGTTTTTAGGGTCAGTTGACAGGATTTACCGAGTTTACTTCAACTCTTCGCTAGTCCCTTGATTTTATGCGCGAGAACACGTGAGATTTGCGTTTTAAAGCGATATTTTGAGATGTTGACATGAAACCTTGAACATTGAAATTCCACTAGATTAGTGGACTTTCGTTGTTCGTCCTTCAACCAACGAAGTCCCTTCCTGACAGTCTCTTGATGTCGCTCACGGTCTTGATGGACCTATAGACGGTCAAGAGCTTGTTGTATGCACCTTCACGTTCAAGCAAATACTTGAAGTCTGCACCCACCTTGACAATTGATAGGACCCATTTTGTATTGTCAACAGGCCACAACTCAACTGCATACTTCCTTGCGATTGTCTTCTTCATATGTTCCATATTGCCACCTCGCTTGCGCTGACATACTAACGTTGCATTCGACTGTTCGCGGACTTCTTACTGAGATATTAAAACAGACGTGCTTGCTGCCACACTACCTTGCTTCATAGACGACACCACACACGTGAATAGAATACATCTCCAAGATTGCATCGATAAAATTCCACTAGATGAATGACTGGGACTTTTCGAATGACTGTTATGAGTCTTTTTGTTCACACTATATTAAATTTAATTTTCTTCTTTTTTTATTTTTAAAGTAGATATAAGAAAAGAGTCATAACAGTACCCTAAAAATCAAAATGGGTCAGGTTCTTGCATTTCTTGCATCCTTTGTTTATCTTCCTCTATTAGTCGTCTCTCTTCTTCAAGTTCTTCTTCTGTCTTTGTACGTTTTTCCTCCATCGTCTTTAATCTTACTCCGAGCCAAGTTTCACACTGTACTCCACCCACATAAATATGTCCTTCTTGTATGCGTATATACTCATTTAGAGATTTTCCAAATGCTTTGTCAGATAACAAGGGAATGTTATGCTTCTTACAAAACTCTATGTATGCCGAGTACATACGTCCCTTCGTTTCTTTAGCATCGAATGCTGTAAAACATTCCATGTCAACAAAGTACTTCACAGGTGCAAACAACTTGGATATTTTATCGCGGTCATTGTCATTGGTACTAAACCGTCCGTTCGCCATTATAGTTTTCAGTCCTTGGAGTGCTTTGTTCAATATACCTGAGAGTTCTTCCGGTGTTGTGATTTCATTTATCAGGTTCTTGTTGTCTCTAGCTCCTTCAAACTTATTGTTAAACATAATTGCTTCCCATCTTCGTGTGTATGAGTATTCTGATTTTTTAGGTACTGGGACTTTGTTGCAGGCAAACACCAGCTTGGCATAGTTCATAAAACTAATTCTTTCTTTTCCTTTGACATCTGCACTAATCATGTCCCCTCCTGTTACTTTCTTGAACATACCCGTGTCTGTCAATTCTATATCCTTCAAGTCTGCATCAGAGTTGAGCAGCTTGCCATGAAGATTTCCCACTGCAAAATCTTTGTTACATATATCTTGGAGAGAAATATGTGTCATGTTTTCTTCGCCAACAAACGCATTCATTGCCCTTATCAACGTGCTTTTACCATTGCTGCCTTCTCCAACTAACATGAATGCTACTTGTATTGGATATCCACGATAGAGCAAATATCCAAATAATTCATATACGACTCTTGTGTCGTCTTCAGAAACGACTTCACTTAGAAATTTGTCAAATTTTGGACAATTTGCTTTAGAGTCATACTTAACTGGTATCTTATTGAAAAAAACTACATCGGGTGTGTGGTCTTTCAATTCACTAGTGTTGACATCCAACACTTTATTCGAGAGACATATTAGGTTGGGTCTGCATTCAACGACACTAGCTTCTTTTCTCGTTTCTCTTGATATCCTGCTTACAGTCTCATTGACAATATGTGTTGTCGCGTTAATTTCATTCGAGATGTTTGCTCGCACCAACGTCTTATGTGCATCACTGCTAATCATATCCCAGTGTCTTTCATATATCCCGTTTTTGTACTTGTATATCATTGCATCGTTGAGAGAAATGTACCTATCTCTTGACAGCATATGTCTCGCTAGATGCATAGGAATTTTTGTCTTGTTCTTTGGATTCCGTGCATCATTTACTAGGAATCTGAAACTTGCGTCGTCTACATTATTTGTATTGCAATCACTGTCTTCCATTCCCGTCCCCTCCACTGATTTCCATTCGCGTTATCTTTGATTTGGAGATAGCCTCAATGCCCCGGTCTGTCTTGAGGTAAATGAACAGTGCATCCTCTTTGACAAACTCCCCCGATTTTGGGGTCGGTCTGCCATAGTCGTCAAATATTACCTTTCGCCATTCCGTTCCCATCAAATCTACCCACCTTGCGCGGACGCCACTGCGCGCCCTTATGTGCATAATGTCCTTCATTGGACCGTATCGCTATGAATGCGACCAGATAGCTGCAATGAACACAGATTTTGTCATACATGTCAACCTTACCGTGTCCAACAAGCCTGTACCGATGCTTGCGGCCTTCAAGACAGGGGAACTCAGGCTCATACTTTGCAACTGGCTTTACTGGTGCCTTTGGATTTGCCCGATGTATGTACGCGGACCTGTTAGCAACCTTGAAAATTTCATAGTCCATACCGCATCAAATCCTTCCACTTAATTCTATAGTCGTAAATGGAAACAACGACTCAGACTGACTTGCCTTCAGGATTATATGCAAAAATTACATTGCAGCGCCCGACGCGACGCAGGATAATCTTGTTCTGTACTGCTAGAATATGCGCCCACTTCACGACACTCTGCCCACTGAGTGATTTAGGATATTCAGCATCTGCAACATAGGCAAGTTGCTTCAACGTGATGGGGAAGGTGTGCACTCGCTGCATGAACTGCTCGAATTCCTTTTTCCGGTCTGTTTGCGCCATAAAAACCATCTTGCCATCAGACGATAATACCATATCTAAATGTTCTCATAATAACAAAGCTGTTTTGGAAAAAATACATGCTATTAATCGAAAAACATTTCATCGGGAAAACCCCACTTCCAAAAATGATTATCTATATTTTAATGAATTTTGAAAAAATAAAAAATAGTGAAAATACACCATCGACATAATAGTCACTCACCCGTCCACACCATCACCACGCACGTTCTTTGCCCGTGCGTTCTCAACCGCGTCTGCTGCCGCAGAACACAGCACCTGTTGATAGCTTGCGTCTATCTTGGATACCAGCTCACTGTCCGTTTGGTCTACCGTATAGAATTGACAGTACATCGAACGTTTCCTCACCAAGAGTTGACCGAGCAGCATGATGTGGTCACTGTTCAGCTTGTGGTCTGACAATAGCCAGTGCAGCTTTACTGCAAAGTCGTGTATCTCGTTTTGTGTGAGCTGGGTCGGTTTCCGCTTGACCGCCACTGCCTCAATGTCTTTCACACATTCGGCATCTTCATCCACATCGTTACACATCATCTCTTCAAATTCTGCGTCCATTGTATCCACCTCACACTAATTTCGTCTGCTTTGTATCTCCCTGTCGTTTCCACGCAAGATACTGCTCCACTGTACCTTGCTGCCATTTGTCACATTTGTCTGCTCTCCATCTCATCTAAACCGCCCTCGAACTCCGCCAGCTCCGCGACGGGACCATGTGCGTACATCCCAGTTTTTTCATAAATTCTCCTAACGTTTCTATCTTTTTTACCTTCATCCAAATCACCACTCAATCTTAGGCTCACCGTGCCCTTGCTGTTTACGTATATCACACATGGCTCTGGATACGGCACCTGATGCTTGGAAACTGTACAGGCCGTCTATTTCACGCGTTCTATACTCCGCGTACCCAACAATAAGAGCCAAAACCCACCGTTTATCTGATATACTGCTACTACCAAATTCCGATTCAACCTCGCCCAACCGGTTAACCAAATCACGTGGCAGGTCTCTCGTTCTGTTCTTTGATTTTTCATCCATCTAAACCACCTTCAATCTACAGGCTCAAACTTCCACTGCTTCGTCCGCGCACCTGTTGTCTTGTACCCAAGTACAAAGGTTTTGCCCTTGCAGCTGTTCAGGTATGGATACATCTCGATTGCCAACTGCTTGCTTGCAGTACGGAACCTACATGTGCCTGTTGCAGGGACTTTGCCATCGACCTGGTCAATGGTCAGGGTGATGATGGGGAACTCCCACTCCCTGACTTCATCGCCCTTGCTGCGCTTGGTCTTGGTTATGCGCACCTTTGCGTCCACGACTCTGACTTGTACAGGTGAACCCACTGCTGGCTGGAATACCTGTATTTTGCTGCGCCGCGTGTGCTGCAATACCCGACTCAATTCTTCTAGTTCTATTTCATTCATTTTTCCACCTCAATGCTTACGCTCACCTCTCGAAACCAAACCACGCTACAAAAAAATCCACGCCAACTGTGTCCTACTTAGTGTATACCTCATAATAACAAGGTCGGTTTTTAGGTCCCCAACTGGTATGTCATGCTTCACCGTCTCTGCGTCCATCTACACCATTACAGTGAACAACATGTCGTTTTTCATCACCGCCATGGCGATGACCTGCCTGCCGCCGACCTTGCAGTTTTTGAGAGCAATTACGCCGAAGTTTTTCATAATGTACTCACACACGGTTGCACGGTCGACATAGTCTGTAGGACTCACGCAAAACGGTATCTCGTCATCAAGCGTTTGACCACTCTCCACTGTTTTTAGTTCTTCATTTTTTGTTTGTTTCATAGATATACCTCCACTTACTTTTTCATTGACTTCCGCCTTGGGCGATTCCAATACGGGGATTTGCATTTTGGACATATTACGGGCACCGTGTCCTTCTTTTTCGGAATCCACTGGTGGCCGCACCGTTCACATCCAAACCCGTTCAGTTTCACTTGCATACATACACCTCGAAGCTATACCTTGTAGGTATACCCTCAAATACCATTTACATTAAGAAGTGTTTATAAAACGATATGTTCAACGGGATGAACTAAGTTGTGTAGAGAGAATTAGACCTGGACTGACTCCTCCACTGCTTAGTCGTCCGCATCGTCGTTGCCCATCAGCACTTCAAAGTCCTTCTTCTTGACAAGGGCATAATTTTTGGCGAGGAAAGCGAGTATCTTCTTATTTTTGCTTTCAAGCTCTTCCACGCGCACCTGCAAGGTCTCTATCTTGCTCGGAAGCTTATCAGAGTGCTGATTTGCACCACAGGTCCCACAATAGTTAACTGTAAGTGGGGTCTTGTTGTGGCACCTAGCGCATTCCCACTCGGTTATAATCTTCTTGTCCTCTTCCTTGCTTGCGCGTCCATAGGTCCTTAACACTGCACGCTTGACCTGCTCATCAGTGAGGTGCAAATAGGTTCGAGGCATATCTGAGCCAATCTCCCATCCAAAATAACGACAGAGTATCTGCTCTGTCATTCCAGGCTCACCGCCAAGCTCAGATGCACGCGAATGCCTGAAATTATGAGGGTTGGTATCCTTTGCAAATAACGGAATGCCATCTTTCTTCCTATAGTTATTGAGACGTGCCACTGTCTTCTTTAGGTGCGTGACAACCCCTGCTGCTGTCAAACTGCCTTCACGGATTGTATACGGGACCTTCTTCCCTTTTTCATTCTCTCGCCATTTCTTCTGTGAATAGAACCACAGTGGAGCATCGGCCTCTTTCAGTGGGTGTTCATCGAGCCAAGCAATAACGTACTTTGCTGCTGCGACAACAACAACCTTTCGTTCTCCAGTCTTGCCTGCCGGAACCTTGACCTCTAGTCCTTCGTCTATCTGTGTAATGTTGGACTTCTTCAACTGGATAAACTCACCAATGCGCATTCCGCTCTCAAAAAGTAGCCAAATCAGAGCTTTATCCATCGTTGTCGTTGCTTGCTTGCATAGGTCTGCTATCTCTGCTCTAGTTATTATTGGCCGTGCAAGCTTCTTATCAGACCCCTTTGCAGTGTGCCATGTCAGCTTTCTGAGCGGTAGAGGTGCAGCATCTAGGCTGCGGTCCTTGTAGTGGACAAGACAGTACATGCTCCCCAGAGTCCTTTTAGCGTCTTTCTTGGTGGCAAATTCATAGACCTTGTCTGCGTTTATCTTTGAGATGGCTTTCTTCAGGTTTGCTTCGTTCTTCACCATCTCTGCAAGACCCATCCCAGTGATGGTGTTGCAGATGGTAAGGTCCCCCCTGTACTTGTCAATACGCACGTCATGTATGTCGTGTAATAGGGCATCCTTCGCAAATTTAGTGAACAGTTCCTTATCCTCGTCGGTAAAGCATTCTTGCTTAGCTAGACGCACTTCCCAATAGGGCATATGACCACCGGGATTATATGGTCAGATGACTTTAAAAGAGGAGCTTTTAACGTCGTAAAGATAGCAAAACCACTCGTTTCGTGGTAAGCCCCCGCCGAGAATTGAACTCGGTGCCTGTTGTTTGCCTGCCCGCGCGTGCGCGGAATACAAGACAACCGCTCTACCGATGAGCTACAGGGGCGATTTTGAACATAATGCGCCGGAATCTTCTTCATACATAAGAATTTAAACTTTGGTCAGTTGAATTGACGCGCAATCATACTTAGAGAGGGTGAAAAAAATGGGAAAATTCGCGGAAGCTGACGCAGTCATATCAAAGATAACTATCTGCCGCAAATGCAAGGCGAGGAACAAGGACACTGCCAAGAAATGCAGGAAGTGCGGCTCTATTTACATGCGCCCCAAGCGCAAGGACATACGCGTCAAGAAGTAGAGAGGCAAGGCAAGGTGTGTTTATGGAAGAAGAAATGGTAGTGTTCACTGCGCGCTATCGCGGCTGGATGGTGATAAAGAAGCTGTCCATCGATGAGAAGACAACGCCGCAGGAAGTGGCTGCGGCGCTTGCTGGAATGGAGGCAACAATCTCGCGCAAGTCCTATGAGTTCACCGGCATCAACCGCAATGCGGTAGAGGAGATTGCCGCGAAGCTGTCCGCAGGCAAGCGGAAGTCCTATGTTTCGCTTTCCGAGGCGCTCTCTGCGCTCAAGCCATCAGCGTTCAAGGAGCAGCTCCTCACGGCTTGCCCGACGCCGGCGCACCTTCCGATTGCGGAGAATTATTTCGTGAAGTGCCTTCTGGACAACCTCGGCTTCAAGACGAACCTTGACACCGAGACGCTGTCAGGCACGTTTCCGGAAATAAAGGTTACAAAGCCCCGCGGGAATTTCGGGAAGAAAAAGAAAAAGCCGTAGGCGGCTTATTCTGCTGCTGGGTTGCACAGGTCTATTTTTTAAACACTTCATCCCACATTAGAGGGCAAATGCTGGCGAGGAAGGCACTTCTATGGAGGAACATCTCGACTGCGCATTCATGATGAAACTCATGAGGCACATTTACCCAGAGCTCTTTCAGGGCAATACCTTTTGCAATTCAATGACAACCCCCCCGGCAGACACGGCAATGGCAAGGGCGCTTAGGATCAGGAAGGCAATGGCGTACATGGAAAAGCACCTTGAGGGCAGAGTGCCTTGCAAAAGCTCGCTTCAAGTGCTGCTTGACGAGGCGCGGCTGGCAGGCGAATTGCAGTCTCCTATCTATCCTAATTACAAGGGCAAAGTCCGGAAATCATTCCGCTATTATTACCTCACGTTCATTTCCGCGCTGATGGCTGGCATTGGCAAGGAGGAAGGCGCAATGCCCCTTCTTGAGAAGGCGCTCCACGATGATTCCGCCTCAGTCTCAGCCTGCGCCGCAGCCGCCCTGGGCAGCCTTCGCAGGCAAGAATCCTACGGGCGCATCCTCCATGTGCTGAAAAAAAGGCTTTCTGGCGCCAAAGAGGAGCCCGTCTGGCAAAGCGATGCGCCGGTAGATAACATTTTGCCCCTGGCGACCGCGCTTCTCCGCACCGCGCCCCGGCACCTTGAGAGAAAGGCGCTTGGGGCTGCGTTTGATGCTGTTGCGGAAGCGTGCAAGCTGGCGGAGCGCAAGCAATTCATGCGCATATTCACGCACTCCTACAATTACAAGTTTTATTACAGCGACCAGGCCGGCTTTTCCGATGCAGATGGAAAGGGGAAAAAGCCGAGAAACAGGCGCAGCCCCTCGGCAGAATCCTTCACGAAGGAGTACAGGCAGCTTTCCTCCGACATGTTCTGGGCGCAATGCTCACGGCTTCTTGCCTCGAACAGGCAGTTCGTATCGTACCTGCTCTCAATAATGCGCGACAGCCGCGCCCCAAGCAACGAGCAGGACGCTGCGCTGCTTTTCCTTTCGTGCGCCAGGCTGAAGGACGGAGCGCTCCAAGGCGAAATCATTTCAGCGATAAGGGGCCGCATGTTCGAGTCGGTCGGGAACCATTCGAAAAAGTCTTCCGCCCCAGAAGCCGTGCTTCTCGCGGAAATAATAATGGGCAGGTGCGGCAATTTGGCTGCAAAGCCCGTCCTGTCGGACATGGTGGTGTTCGCCCCCCACACGATGGAAAAGTACGCGTCAGAGGCAAAGGGCCTGCTGGAAGCCAAGGTGGAAAGGGACAGGATAATGAAGGCACACCCCGACTATGACTTGTGGATAAAGGAAATGATGGCGTTTAAACCGCAGGACCCAAACAGAGACGGGAAGCTGGTGCCGGAGATCAGGAGACGACCGGTTATCGGCAGGCAAGCGCCCCGCCCGCTTTTGCGGACAGGCTGAAAGCAATCCGTTCCCCAAAATCGCCCAGAAGTAAACCTTTATAAAATAATCCTCTAAAATAGAGGTGCTTTCGACTTGCAGCAGACTGGCTTTTGTTTGCCCGGGGTCAAAGTTCATGATAGTAGGAGGTGTATTGAAATGGCAGAAAAAGAGCATCTTAACCTGATATTCATAGGGCATGTGGACCACGGCAAGTCCACCTCTGTGGGCCGTATCCTTTACGAGACGGGCGCCCTCACCGAACAGCAGCTGAGGAAACTGAAAGAGGAGGCGGAGAAGGTCGGAAAGGCGACATTCGAGTTCGCATTCACAATGGACACGCTCAAGGAAGAGCGCGAACGCGGTGTCACCATTGACCTGTCGCACAAGGAGTTCATGACGAACAAGTACTACTTCACCATCATCGACGCGCCAGGGCACAGGGACTTCGTGAAGAACATGATTACCGGCGCATCGCAGGCTGACGCCGCGGTGCTCGTGTGCTCCGCAAAGGAAGGCGTGCAGGCGCAGACCAAGGAGCACGCGTTCCTTGCGAAAGTGCTGGGCATCAAGCAGATCATCGTGGCGGTCAACAAGATGGACGCGGTCAACTACGACCACCTCAAGTTCGACGAGACCAAGGTGGCGCTCTCCACGCTTTTGAAGAACATCGGCTACAAGGTCGAGGACATCCCGTTCGTCCCGATTTCCGGCTATCAGGGCACCAACATCAAGAACAAGGCAGCGGACCTGATGCCATGGTACGCGGGCCCGACGCTTCTTGAGTGCTTTGACAAGCTCACGGCGCCAGTGAAGCCAACCGACAAGGCGTTGAGGCTTCCCATCCAGGACGTCTTCACAATCACAGGCCACGGCACGGTGCCGGTGGGCCGCGTGGAAACAGGCATATTGCACCTCAACGAGACGGTCGTCTTCATGCCCTCCGGCGCAAAGGGAGAGGTGAAGAAGATAGAGATGCACCACCAGGAGCTGCAGCAGGCAGTGCCCGGCGACAACGTCGGCTTCAATGTGAAGAACGTCGACAAGAAGGATGTCAAGCGCGGAGAGGTGGTGGGGCCTGTCAACAGCCCGCCAAAGGTCGCTGCCGAGTTCACGGCGCAAATCGTGGTGCTCGAGCACCCGACCGCAATTGGCAAGGGCTACACGCCAGTGTTCCACCTTCACACGGCGCAGGTCGCATGCACCTTCGTGGAGCTCATCGAGAAGAAGGACCCCAAGACAGGCGCGACCATGCAGAAGAACCCGGACTTCCTCAAGTCGGGCGACGTTGCAATCGTGAGGATAAAGCCGCTCAAGCCCGTGGTAGTGGAAAAGTTCTCCGACTTCCCTCCGCTGGGCAGGTTTGCAATCCGCGACATGGGCCAGACCGTGGCTGCAGGCGTCGTCCTTGACGTCGTGGAGAAGAAGGCTTAATTTTTTATTTTTTTAATTGATTTTTATGGAAAAGTGTCCGGTCGGCGCGAATCGGAACGGAGAATCGGTGAAACGATCTTCATCGCCCTGAAGGGCGATGTCTGAAAATTTTCGGAGGAAAATTTACATGGGCAAGGCAAGAATCAAGTTGATTGGAAAGATCCCCGAAGAGCTCGAGGAGGTCTGCAAGCAGATTGTGGAGATTGCAAAGGCGACAGGAGTGGAAATCAAGGGGCCCATCCCGCTGCCCACCCACCGCATGTCGGTCACGACACGGCGCACGCCCTGCGGGGACGGCTCGGATACCTATGAGCACTGGGAGATGAGGATACACAAGCGCATCATCGACGTCGCAGGGGACGAGAGGACCCTGAGGCAGATCATGAGGGTGCGCGTGCCCGAGAATGTGCAGGTGAACATAAGCCTGGAGTAAGTTTCTTCAGCATCGAGCTTCGCTCGATGTCTGATGTTTTTTGCAGGGCAAAAAGCACATTTTCCGTTCTGAGTTCTTTATTTTTGCGAAAATCAGCGCAAGCCTTGCTTTCCGTCAAGCAGGTGCGAATAATCCATTTCCTCTATCCTGCCTTCTGCGAACGTCCTTGCCCGAAGGGCCCCCAGCCGCAGGTGCATCTCGGCTGATTCCTGGTGCAGCCTGGAATTGAAGCTGCCGTTGAGGTACCAGGTGTAGAAGACCGCCTCGCTTATTTTGCCTATTGAGGCAAGCCCGCGCGCATAGGGAAGCCATCCCTCAGACATTAGCTTCTCGTTCAATTCCTGGGAAGCATAGTTATGGTCATAGAATGCCATCCTTGCCACGAACGCCCGGCCCTCGGGCTCGCTGGCGTTCCAATATGCGTCGCCAAGTATTTCTTTGTCGTCTTTCGGAAGCCTTGAGGCGAACTTTGGCGAAATTGATGCGTCAATCCAGCCGCCTGTCCCCCGCGCCACAAGCATGGGGGCGGAGAGCGTATTGAATCTTTCGAGAAGATCTGCGTGGTGCTGTTCATATGACTTGCTTTCGCAGTGCCGCGCATTCCATTCCTGCTCGCGAAGCTGTGCAAGCCTGCGTATTTCGCCTTGCGTTGGCGCCTTGCCGTGCATGCCGCCGATAAGCCCGATATACTGGGGAAATTTAAGGCCGGCAAGCATGCGCCTCTCGCTCCTGTCAGCATGCCCTATCGGGTTTTGGGATGCAAATGCATTGCCTGCGCGCGAGCCGGGTTTGCCGGATGGCAGGCTAACTGATGTTGAAATCATCGATATCGCCTTCTTTTCCTTGATCGCCTATTTTTTGATTGCCTTGCTGGCCGTAGCCTATCGCCTTGATTGGTATTTTCATTGAAAGAGCTTTAAAACCCTTTCTTTGCCAAGTAGAACCGCCATCGCCTCGCGGCGATGACGATCCGGTCGGGCTCCCGATTCGCCTGCGGGCGAATGGGCGCAGTTTTGCAGCGCAAAACTGCCGTCGCCCGACCAGCTGTCCAATTCCTGCGGGAATTGTCCGTGCCGACGTGGCAGAACCTGGTATCGCGCTAGACTTGAAATCCAGGGGGCATGCGTGCCCCCTGTCTTTCCCAGCACGGCTGGAAATCTAGTGCCCTTCGGGGCTTAGGAGTTCAAATCTCCTCGTCGGCGTTTAATTTTTTCTTTTTGCCAATATGGAACTTGAAAATTCCTATATTATGAACCCCCACGAATTCTCCATGTTCCCCCAGCCGTTTTTCAGAGTAATTACTTCTCCGTCTCTTGTGGTGAGCTCGAGGGACTCAAGCACGGCTGGGTATTCGTTGTACCTGAAGTTTGAGCGCGCGGGAAGCGAGCCTATTTTTTTCCTGAAGGACCAGCATGCGTGCGAGTATGCGCGCGCGGTTGCGGTGATGCCAAAGTCATTCCCCCCGCCCGTCAGCTCGTGGAGGTAGTTCTCAGTTTTGCCTATCCGCGATGGCGCGACTGTGAGCTGGCTGCCCTCAAATACGCGCCTGCTTGGCGCATGATAGAGGAATATGTCCTGCTTCAGGGGCAGGCTAGGAGTTTTCAGGCGGGCGCCTTTCCAGGCGTTGTCAGCAAGCATTGCCCTGCCTGAATAGGGCACCATGTAGGTGAAAAAGCTGCCGTCGAAAAAATGGTAAAGCCCCCAGTACCACTGGGGCGGGGGCGCGGCAAGCAGGATTTTCTGGAAGTAGGCGGTCCCCGAAAGGGCGCATTTTTTCCCATTGTGCGCCTCGGTGCCTGAAAGCTCAAGCGTTTCAATGCGCGTGCCCTCTATCAGCATGCCTGCAGGAAGGGAAGTGGCGCCGTGCGTGGGCCCCACTGCAGGATGCAGGTCTTTTTGGCGCGCCACAAACTCAAATTCATGCTCGCCTGATTTTATTCTTGTCACAAAGTCGCTGCCGCGCATGAAAAAGGAGCTTGGAGACCTGCCAGGCGCGGACAGGGAGCGGCGGCGGGGGTCAAGCGACATGTGCGAGGCCTCAAGCACAATGTCCTCGTGCATTTGCTCGCCGTCAAAATACCATGCAGCAGCCGCACCGTTGAGGCAATAGGTTCCGTCCGCGCGCGCCTCAAGCTGGCGTGGCTGCCGGATGTCAAGCGAGTTGCACATTATCTCATTGTCTTTCTTTATAGACCAGAGTATCATGAGCTGGCGGCACTTGCCTGTTTTTTTGGTGTTTTCATCGTGGATGAAGAAAAGCCAGAACCACCACAGCCACGCGCCGGGTGTTTTCCACTGGCGCGGCGGCTGCCAGATGCTTTCCAGGATTTCTTCCCTGTTTTGGCGCCCCATGAGAGCATTTTTAAGGCAATAGTTTATATTTGACAAGGCGTGTTTCCATGGCAAATGATCCAACCGAGGAAAAAATATACGACGCAATAGTGGTGGGCGCAGGCCCTGCAGGCTGCTCCTGCGCGCTCTTCCTTGCCAATGCTGGGAGGGAAGTCCTTCTTGTGGACAAAGCCGCGTCATTTCCCCGCGAAAAGGTGTGCGGCGACGCTTTTTCCGGAAAGTCGATTGGCGTGGCGCGCGAGCTTGGCGTATTGCCTAATCTTGAGAAAAAGCCGCATGGCATTGTGAGGGGGCTGACACTTATTGCCCCGAATGGAAAGCATGTCTCAGTGCCTTTTCCGAATGCGGATGGCATGCCGTTTGCAGGCTATACTGTGGCGCGCTTTGACACCGACGAGGTGTTTTTTAGGGCTGCAAGCGCGCACCCGAAAATTGCTGTGCTGCTTGGCTTTTCGCCAGATGAGTTGCTGCGCGAGGGAGATGCAATAACTGGCGTGGCAGGCGCACTTGGAGCTGATAAGAAGAGAATGGCTTTCAAGGCAAGAGTGGTGGTGGGCGCGGATGGCGCAGCCTCTGCAGTGTCTCGGCTGCTGAAGCTGCCTAACCAGCCTGTAAACCATGTCTATTCGGGAGTGAGGGGCTATTATACCGGCGTGGAGGGGCTAACGGAGAATATTGAGCTTTTCTTCATTGACGGCGTGCTGCCAGGCTATCTTTGGATTTTCCCCATGGCAAATGGCAGGGCGAATGTGGGGCTGGGAATACTGTCCTCGGACCTGAACAGGGAAAGGAAGCACCCGAATGCCATGCTTGCCGATGCAATTGAAAAGAACTCGTCCATTGCGCCGCGCTTCAAGAACGCATTGCTTGACGGAAGGATGGGCGGATGGGCAATCCCTCTAGGCTCATATAGGAAGAAGTGTTTTGGGGATGGATGGATGCTTATCGGGGATGCCGCATCGCTTGTGGACCCTTTTTCCGGCGAAGGGGTGGGGAACTCCCTTTGCTCTGGCAAGTATGCCGCGGTGACGATAGGAGAGGCGATTGTGAAGGCGCCTGGGAGCGCGCCGCTTTCCGAATCGGCGCTTGCAGGATATGGGAAGCTTCTTGACGAGTACATTTACCCGGAGATGGTGGATTCCTACCGCCTGCAGCGCGCGAGCCGCTTCCGCTTCCTCCTGAACATGTTCATTGGAAAGGCTGCGGACAAGCCGGAAGCGCGCCAGATGCTGGTCAACATGGTGAATTCTGACGAGGAAAAGAAGAAGACGCAGTCGCCACTGTTCTACCTGAAGCTTCTTTTGCCTTAAGCTTTGCCGCTTGCCGCCTTGGCCTGGCCGATGATGACGCCCTCGACGCCTTCGATGAATTTCTTTTTTTCAGGAGTCAGTGGCGCGAACAGCACGAGCTCGGCAGGGGGCATTCCAGGCATTTGGAGAAAGGCATTGTTCTCGTTTTGCAGCTTGAAAATTGTGCGTTTGCATATCCCCTGCGTTTCCTCCACCGTCCCGCCGTAAATCCTGTTGGACCAAACCAGCTTGCTGACAGCCTTGTCCACTATGCGCGCACGCTTTTCGCTGGACTTTCCATTCCTGCCCTCGACAAATCCTGCGACTTGCCTGGCTTCCTTGTAAGTAAGCACTGCCATAATCCCACAGAAGAACTGATGTGGGAAAAAGAATATAAATATATATGATAGGCGGAAATGGGACGTCAGAGCCCTTCCACGAAGACCTCGGTCTCGGCATTTTCGTCCATTGCCATTGGGATGTCAAGCTTGGCGCGCAGCTTCCAGATGTGGATGGTGCTGTCGTGCCCGAACTCCCTGCTTGTGGGCGCGGCATCGGGAGGGAGGGCGAACTGCGCCGTGAACTTTTCCTCTCCGAAGAACTCGCGCGCGCCGGACAGGGCTTTCTCCTGGCTGGAGATGACGCTGTCAAGCTCCTCTGTTTTTGTAGCCATATTGGAGGAGTAGGGAATGCCCAGCTTCTCGTCTCGGTCAAAATCGTACTTGTCAAGCTGCACTTCGGTCTTCACCTGCCTGCGCTCGGTGCAGGAAAGCGCGGCGGAAAGCCCGCGCGCTGATAGCGGCTTTTGCTGGCTCACGCTGATGGTTGCAGTTATGGTGTCGCCGGCGGCATAGGATGCGCGGTCAAGCGAGACGGATATCATGATGGCACCTTGCCAATCAGGGATTTTCCACTTCAACGTCGCCGTTAATTGTAACCTGGCACGCGAGGCGCTGGTTTGGCTTGGCGCCGAAACCCTCGAGCGTTGCCTTCTCGTTGTCTGTGGGCGGCGTGAGGTTCTCCATGCCCTTCACCACGTTGATGAGGCAGGAGACGCATACGCCTGCCTTGCAGGAGAACGGTATTGAGGCGCCGTTGTCCTCGGCAGCCTGCACGAGCGGGGTGCCGGCAGGCACCTCCGCTGTCTTTCCGTCGCTTTTGAATGTTACCTTTGGCATAGTCTCACTCCGTTCGCCTGCCAAAGGCTCGCCAAACATGCAAGTTTGGCGATCACTTTTGGCATAGGGCTTACCTTGGCAAAAATTTGCAGATAGAGTTTAAAAAGCTGCAGACAGCTTTTTAGCATCCGGAGAGCGAAGCGATGCGAATGTAATAAAAATGGGGAAGGCGTATGTTTGGCGGTGATACGCATGCCGTCCAACCTCCCATCGAGCTTTTCGCACCCTGGCGCAAGCAAGCCATATTCAGCGCCCGAGGCGGCGCCCGCGCAGGCAAAAGAGGCAGCGCCCCAGGGAGGCGCAAGCAACATCACCATGATTGTGGCCGTGTTCGCGCTCGCGCTTGCCCTCCTGAGCGTGTACGGGGCGTATTTCATGGAGAGGCCTCTCTCGGCCTCGCAAAAAACGCAGTTGCTGGGCATTGCGGGCGACCTAAGGACGCTGCAGAACAGGGACATAGTGATGACTGCGCCGGTTTCCACAACCATAACCCTGAACAGGAGCTACCCGATAAAGGATTTGTTCCCCTCGGAGTTCAATATCCCGCTTTCGTTCATCATCCCGATTGATACCCAGCTTGTGGGCCTTTCCGGAACCGGCCAGCCGGTTCAATTCCGCGTGCAGGACGAGGTGCCTATCCAGGTGACAATCCCGATTTCGAGCGCCAGTGCGTTTGGCAACAGCAGCATACAGATACAGAAGGAGCTCCCTGTCGAGGCGAAATTTACATCTTCGATAAAGATACGCGCTGCGTACGGGCAGGACCTGAACAATATAATAGACAAGCTCGAATCCGTTGCGAAGAATTAGCTGCCCGGGCGCTAGGCGCGGAGCGCTGTTATGCGTGCGACCCCCCGCGAGCCATCCCACTCCTTTTCCATTTCCCCGATTTTGAGCGCCTTTGAGAAGAACGGGGCGCCTGCCACGAATGTTTCGCCCTCGCCCCCTTCCAGGTGCAGGCTTACTGATGGCTTCATTTTCTTGAGGCGCGATACGAATTTTTCGTCAAAGCGCGCGCCCAAGTCATCTTTTCCCAGGCCTTCTGCCGAGACTGCCACGACGTACGTTTCGAGGAAGGCGCATTGCTCTGAAAGAAGCACGCCCCCGGTGCGCCATATGGGGGAGAACGAGCGGATGGACAGCTCGTGCGCAATCCTGTCGATGCGCTGCTTCTGGTATTCGCTTTCAATCGCGCCTGTTGCAACGCCGTCCACGCGCATCTCGCGCAGCGCTTCCTTTATTGCGGAAAGTTCGTCCTCCTCCGTGAGAGCTGTTGCTCTCCCGTCTCTTGCCTCACTCAGTTCGGCAAGATCGCGCTCGCCGTCGGCTTCCACTGTTTTCAGGGGCATGCCCATCGCCTCAGCCTGCGCTGCGCACCACTGTATGTTGGGGTGGTGGAACATCGTCGAGTATTCTGCGGGCATTATTGTGAGGAGCGAGACTTCCCAGCCCTGAGACGCGCACGCGAACGCGGCGAAGACGGAGTCTTTCCCTCCTGAGAACAGCACTGCGACTTTCATGGTGCACACTGGGAAGGATAAAATAAAAAAGGTGCATTTTCCTGCGGAAAATGCCTCGCCATTTTCGTCTGCGAAAATGTCGATGGACTGGACGGGATTTGGACCCGTGGCCTCGTCGTTGCGAACGACGCGCTCTACCGCTGAGCTACCAGCCCATTCGTCGACTCTTGGAATTGAAGAGTTTATAAAAGATGTGATAGGGAGTTTGAAAAAAATAAAACGCCCCTGTTGGGGAGGGGCGCCGCCAAAAGGAAAAAATCAGATGTAGTTCAGCGCGTCCATCGTCACGGCCCTGCTGGTGCTTTGCTTGGGCTCGGCAGGGTTGATGGCGTATGGGTTCTTGATGCCCGTCACCACCGCGGTGACGGATATCCCGTCGCCCATGCTCGGGTCAAGCCTTGCGCCTATCTTGACATCGGCGTTCATGTCGAAGCTTCCGGAGATTTTCTCGCCGATTTCAATGCCCTCGCCAAGCGTGAGGCCCGTGCCTCCGTTGATGTGCAAAAGCGCGCCCTTTGCGCCCTCGTAGGAGACATCGAGGAGCGGGTGCTCCATGGTGTTCCTGACCACCTGCTCTACCCTGTCAGTGCCGTGCGCCTCGCCCATCGAGATGAGGGCGAAGCCTCCGTTTTCCATCACGGACTTCACGTCCGCAAAGTCGATGTTCATCAGCGAAGGCAGCATTATGGTGTCGGCAATGCCGGTTATCGCCCTGCCGGTTATTGCGTCGGCAAGGTTGAACGCCTCGCTGATTGGCAGGTTGGGCACATAGTTCACCAGCCTGTCGTTCTCAATCACGATGACCGTGTCGGACTTTGCCGCAAGGCGCTCCAGGCCCCATTTTGCCTTCTGCACGCGCGCGCGCTCAAGGCGGAAGGGGATGGAGACCACCGAAACGACGATTGCGCCTTGCTCCTTTGCGATTTCGGCAATGACCGGCGCCGCGCCTGTTCCCGTGCCTCCGCCCATGCCTGCGCAGATGAAGACTAGCTCCTTTTCCCCGATTACCTCGCGAAGCTTGTCGCGGCTCATTTCCGCGCACTTGGTCGCGACTTCAGGGAAGCCGCCCGCGCCCAGGCCCCTCGTTATCGTGGAGCCGATGAGCACACGCTTGTGAGCCTGCACAATCTTGAGGTGAAGCTGATCGGTGTTAACAGCAATAGTCTGCGCGCTTTTCACTCCGTTCTTCATCATCCTGTCGACCGTGTTGCAGCCTGCGCCGCCCACGCCGATGATGCCAATCCTGACGCCCTCATTGCTCATGAGCTCGTCCGCCTTAGTTTCCCCAACCACGTTTTCGAACATATCCAACCCCCGCCTTGTTTGTTTGTACCTGACTAATATCCGGCCAGCGCATCCGCTCGATAAAATCTCATTGCACGAGGGAAAATGCACAGTCCATCTGATCGCCAGACCTAATTCGCATAACAGGTTTAAATAGATTTCTTTTTGCAGAATGCGCGCGTTCTTGGCGGGAAAAATCTACGGCGTGAAAATTACGCAAATGGGCAATTTTGGGGAAACGGGAAACGCGAATTTTGGAAAAATGGGAAAAACGCGGAAAATGGGCAAATGCCTGCCTGGAGCACCGGCATTCCACCCTGCGAATGTTTATAAGCCAAAAATAAGGAAAAAATATCGTTGAAATATGCAGGACGCCCGCGCAAAATCAGTCAAGTTTGCAGATTTGTCACTAAAGGAGGCATTTGAAAGGCTGAAAAACGGCAGGCATGAGGAAAAGGAGCTTTATTCACAGATTGACAATGCCATAAGGGAGCTTGAGAAGAACCCGGCAGCAGGGATAAAAATCCCCAGGCGCGTCTGGCCGAGAATTTACGTGCAGAAATATGGAATCACCACGCTTAGGAAATACGACTTGTGGAAAGGATGGCGGCTTATTTACACATTAAGGGGCAGTTCCATCGAAGTCGTCGCAATTGTCCTTGAATGGCTTGACCATTCCGCATATGAAAGAAGGTTCGGCTACCATGAGAGATGAGGCTATCTTGCGTTGAGTTCCGGGTGTGCTTTGTAATATGCCACACCCTCAGGGTCCCAAATCCACTCGATTTTGCGGTCCCGGTCAATAATTATCCTTCCAGAGTGCTCGAAATAGTCCATGATGACGCAAAACGTCTGGTACATCACTTTCTTCTTCAGGCTTTTCCAAAGCTGCGTCTTTGTCATGTAGTCGTCCGCGTCCTTTATCGCATCCTCCACCATAAGGATGGTGTCCAGCCGAGGGTAACGCAGTATGTTTTTAGGCGCGAACCTTGCTTTCCTTCGCGCGCTTAAGCTCGGGCGGGAGAATTTCCTTGCCCTTGGGGCGGTTTTTGTTGCGGCTGCAGTGGATGCCATTTTAATCACTTATATCAGTTGATATAATAAGATTTAAAACGCTTGCGGCGCGCACCAGGTTTTCATCACTTTATCCTCAGGCTGAAGTCCTCGTATGCAGAAAACGGGAAATAGTCCAGCACAAGCTCTTCATATCCATGCAGGATGTCGTAATCTTTTACAAATCCCCTAAACTCGTTCCTGAAGCGCGCCAGGAGCTTCCGGAATTCGGCTTCGTTTTCGACCTCGGCCTCTATTTCCAGGTCCCACGCGCCTGAGCAGAGCACGAGGTAGAGCATGGAAGGCTCGAGCGAGCAGAAGCCCAGGAGCCTCTTTTCCGCCTTTTCATCCATGCCCTCCATCGACACCAGCGCTTTGTAGAAATGCCTGCCAATTTTCCCAGGCTCAATCCACGCCCTGTAGCCTGAGATTATGCCCCGCGCCTCAAGCGCGCGCACCCTTTTTTTCGCGCCATTATAGGTCAGGCGCACCGCTTTCCCTATGTCGGTGAAGCTGGCGTTTCCCCGGGCGGACAGGAACCTGAGGATTTCAAAATCCTTCCTGCCCAGCTTCTCTATCTCGGGCTCAAATCCATATGGCGGCAGGGCAATTTTTACGCTTTCTTTCCCTGAGAGGTACCTCCTCCCGAAATGGTAGTTCACCACGGCAGGGGAAATCACAAACTCGTGGATGTATTTCCCGACCTCGTTTTTCACCTGTGAGAGCAGCCTGTTGAAGTGCACGCTGTTGCGCGCTGCAAAGATGATTTCAAGGTCCCACCTTCCGGTGGTGAGGATGAACCATACTACATTGGGAAAGCGCGCGAATTTTTCCAGCACCTGCTTCTCGTTCTGCGGCTCCACGCCTTGCAGCCTGACGTAAAGCCTGTAGGTGTAATAGCCGAGCCTGTGCAGGTCCACCATGGTGCGGCATCCGCGCAGCACCTCATCCTCTTCCATCCTCTTCATCCTGTAGCATATCACCTGCTTGGGAAGCTTGACGCGCTTCGATATCTCCGATAGCGGCTTGCGCGCGCTCATGTCAATCTCGGAAAGGATTTTGAGGCCTTTGGCGTCCACGCTCATGCTGTATATATTGCACTTTATGTTTAAAATAGTTCTGTTTGTCCAATTTTTCAATCATTAATAATATATATAGAACTTATCATAAAAGTGGCAGAAGGTGGATAAGATGGTGGGAAAAATCATCGAAATCGGCGGGCAGAAGGTGCGCTTGGCATTCAAGCCATTCGAGCTTCAAAAGCAACCTCGCTTTTCATGCGGCAATTACAATAGGATTTTGGAACGATTTGTGAACAGGGGGGAAATGCCGATATCATTGGAATTCTTCATCAGGCATTTTCATGAATTCCCTAATGACTATTTGCCAGCTTCAACCTCCCTTCATTGTTCTTGTGCCAACCACGGGCAATCTTTTTCTGAAGCGAATAAAGAGTTCGGAAACAGATACACGGGATATTTTGTTTCAGAGACCGGATGGAACGATAAAATCCTTCTCAAAATAGGCAAAAAGGCCCCAATGGCCGACGGGAATGCCCCGAGGGAAAATTGGAAGCATGTGGACATTCTTCCTCTGGCAGACCATATGTTGTGGTTTGAGCTCAAAATAACTGATGGAAAGCCGAATTGCGGATGTGAATATGACAGGAAGGAGAAGGCAATGGTTGTTTGGCCGGACGAAAATGCCCTGGCAGTCTCACCGAGGTTAAAGGAGGGCGCCTATACATATAGAAATGGGTTTTTTACTAAATCATCTTGGGATGAAGAGGGTTTTCTCTCATACAACGAACGGAATGGGAGCAATTGGAATGGATTTTTACGGGTTAATAAGTGGTTTCACTTCAGCCTCAATCTCACTGAAGATCAAAATTATAGTTGTATAGTTGGCCGGCCGTGGGCTGACAATGACAGCCCGGCGCTTATCCTGGACGCAGATGCCGAGCCCCTTTCCAAACGCTGGAAAGAAAAAGCTGCAGCAGATATCATGGCAAGGTCCGCTGCCATCCGGACGGGTATAATCAATTTGCTTTCCACTCCGCATGCCATGCGCCCGGAAGATTGGAAAGAAATAGATGAAGCGTCGAAGGAGATGCGGGAACTGGAGGAAAACTATCTTGCGCCAAAGGCTGCGAAATAGGGCTCCCGCTAATCTTTTCATAAAAGGACAAAGCTTCGCAAAGCTTTGTCCGCATTGTAAATGATATGCCTGCGGGCATAGAATTTACAATACAATAAAAAAAGTCAAAATGCGCGATACAGCCGCCTGACGAATCAGGCGGCATCTGGCAAACTTGCCCCAAGTTTCAGCATCGAGCTTCGCTCGATGACTTGTCGAGCCAGGCTCGACAATTGTGCAACGCTTGCGCGTTGCACATCTGATGCGTTTTGCTGCTGCAAAATGCACATGCCACGGGAAGGTTGGGGCTTGCGCAGGCACCGTTGGCAGCGTCTGTCAACACACTTATATATTTATAAACACATATAACAACAATAAGGAACGATAGGCATGAAAATGCAGGATACTTGCGCCGTAAAACCATATTCCTCGGTCAGGGGCGCGCCTTTGCGCGGGAATATCATCAGGCAACTGAAAGACCCAGGGATTAGGAAGATTGTGCCAGATATGAAAGCCCCGCAGCGAGCCTTAAGACGCATGTTCAGCTTCGAGCCGCTGGTTTCCCTACTTCCAGAGGAGGAACAGATTCTCAGGACTTATTTGGACTCAGTAATCAGGTACAACTATCAGCATTACTTGGATTTTTCAAACAATCTTCTTTCCGGAAAGATTGAAATCGCGCCCGTACAAAAAGGGACAAGAGTATCCTATTTGGATGCCCAGTACAAATGCGCCACCCGGGAAGAGATCATAAAGATAATCTCGGGCGGCCCTGATAATGATTGGTTGATAAAGGAGGGCAATGCCTATCAAACTTCTGCGTGCGGCATTACTGACGGCTCCCGGGGCCTAAGCGGTTATTTTTCCAAGTCGGAAATCGGTGTGCTTGAACACGCAAGCGAGCTTTATGCAAAAAAGGGCAAGGCCATCCGCGTATTGGATGTTGGATCAAACCATGGGAAGATGCTCTACGAACTCAAGGCAATCATGGGCAATAAGGTAGAAACCCATGCTCTCAGCCTGTTTGATGAGCCGCATTTTGCCTCTGACTATTACCACATGCTCGCTGCCGAGCGCGTGCCCAAGGCCTTCAAAGGCTATTTCGATCTGGTGGTCACCCAGATGGCGCTGGAATATGCGCCCCTCGCCTACCGCGGGCTGCAAAACATCGCATGCTCGCTTGCATCGGGCGGCAGGGCGCTGGTCAGCTGGAACGACGGCAGGCTTCCAATCGAGCATTGGGTTGATGGGCGCTACGTCAGCTTCTTGCCGGACGAATTGGGTGCAGCCATTGGAAAATACCTAGGCAGCACCGTGCCTCGCGAGGTCGTGCGGCTCCTAAAATCGGTGCGCAAATCCATGCAAATCACAGAAGGAATGCGGGAAAGTTTTGAAAAACAGATGAAAATCGCAGCCGGATTCCCCGAGCCCTACCTGAAATCGGTGCTTGCCTGGACCAAAAGCGTGGTCGAGCTTCTGGAAATGGAAAACATAAACACGACTGTGCTAAGGTGGCTAGACGGACCTATTTACGCGCCGAAAAACCTGCTTCTCGAGAAGAAAAAATAGTCAGCGCTCCCGCTAATCTTTTCATAAAAAAAATCCAAAAAGGCGCGCGGGGGTTGGGTCCGGCGCCCCTTTGTGTTTTCCAAAGACAGTTGTTATAGGTTCGGTCGTCTGGTCCGACTAGCCAATGATTTCTATGTCGCTGTACGACACTTCCTTCTTCGGCTCGTCGTTCCCTGCGCCAAACACGTTCGCTCCCTTCACTCCGGTCACGATGGCAACGATTTCCAGCTTGCCGTCGTATCCAGGGATGAGCCTCGCTCCCCACTTGACGTTTGCCTGCGGGTCCATCTTCTCAGTGATGATTTCTCCCGCCTTGATGGCGTCTCCAAGTGTGAGGTCCGCGCCTCCCGAAATGTGGATGAGCGCGCCGTTTGCGCCTTCGTAGTCGACATCCAGCAGCTTGTTCTTGAGCACCCCTTCCGCGGCTCCGCGGACCTTGTCGGTGCCCTTGCCCTCGCCAACAGCGATGAAGCCCACGCCGCCTCCCTGCACGATGGAGCGGACGTCTGCAAAATCGATGTTGATGAGCGACGGCTGCGTGATAGTCCACACCAGTCCTCCGACCGCCTTTGAGAGAATTTCATCCGCCACTGCAAATGCCTCGTTCATCGGCAGGTTCGGGACGAGCTTTACCAGCCTGTTGTTGTCCAGAACGATTACCGAGTCGACGTATTTGCGGAGCTTTGCAATTCCCTCTTCGGCCTTTACCCTCCTCGCCCTTTCAAGGTTGAAGGGGTATGTGACCATGGCGACGACAATCGCGCCTTGCGCCTTGGCAATCTCTGCGATTACCGGCGCCGCGCCTGTTCCCGTGCCTCCACCCATTCCGGCGCAGATGAAGACGAGGTGCGCGTTCTCAAGCTCTTTCTCGAGAAGCGGCCTGTCCATTTCCGCGGCCTTGCAGCCTGTTTCGGGGTATCCGCCCGCGCCCAAGCCCTTGGTGATGGTCTTGCCGATGAGGATTTTCTTAGCCTTCTCGTGTATCATGTTGAGGTGCTGCCTGTCGGTGTTTACCGCGATAAGCTCGCATCCCTTCACGCCCGAGCGGATAAGCCGGTTCACTGTGTTGTTTCCGCCTCCTCCTACTCCTACTACAACTATCTTAATCTGGTCTGAGCCAAAAGATTCGGCTGGAGCTGGCTCTTGCTCGCCTAGGACTGATCTTACTAAGCTGTCCATACCTATCGCCTTGACTGGAATTCGCGGATTAAATTTATATATCATATATGCGGGGGAAAATTTTCACGGCGTGAAAAAAAATCCAAGATTGCAAAAATCGCCCGGGCAGGCTCGGAGGGCGCCACCTGCACTGCGCGAAGGATACTTTTTTATAATCCTCGCGAGAATGACGGTCATGTTGCTTTTCGAATTCGCGCTGCTGGTCTCCTTCACCTTCGTGCTTTCGAAGATGTCATGCATCGCCGTGGAGCAGGCAGGGAAGCTTTCCGGCTACCTGGGCTTGAGCAGGATGGCGATAGGCATGCTCATCGTGGGGGCGATGGTGTCGCTGCCGGAGCTTTCCGTGGCAATCACATCCTCGGCGGCAGGCCAGGGCGAGATCACGGCAGGAAACGTATTTGGCGCAAACGTGGTGCTCATATTGTTCGCGATGGGCGTGGGCGCAATTGCATATGGAATCAGGATAGAGCGGAAATACCTGGAGGACGTGGGCTTTGTGCTCCTGATGACGTTTCTCATTTCCATGTACATGATATTCGCCACCCAGATTGCAGGGCGTTCCATCGGCTTTTTGGAGGGTGTGGCGCTGTTCATCATATTCACGTGGTATGCGGCCAAGACGGTGCTTGACAAGGCAATCAGCAAGCGGAAGGCAGGGGAGGACATGGCGCACTTCAACACGGGCTCGCCCGAAGTCCTGCGACCGGGGAAAATGGATGACTCGGGCCCCGTGATTGCGCTTGTGTTCGCCGCAAGCGTGCTGGCAGTCTACGTGAGTGCGAATATCGTGGTGAATTCGGCAATATCGATAGCCGCCGGCCTCGGGCTTGCGCAAAGCTTCATAGGCGCCACGCTCATCGCGCTTGGCACATCGCTGCCGGAGATAATGATAGGCTTCCAGGCGATAAAAAAGAAGATGTACGGCCTGATGCTTGGGGATGTGATGGGAAGCATAATGACAAACATCACGCTCGCCCTGGGCACGGCGGCGATAATCCGGCCCATATCGCTCCACCTGAACGTGTTCGGCATTGCCATGCTTTTCGCGGTGCTGGCGAATGTCCTGTTCTTCTACTATGCCGCGGTGAAGGGGAAAATCGGAAAAAGAGAGGGCATGGTGCTGGTGGGCTTTTTCGTCCTCTATGTCATCGCGATAAGCGCGTCCCAGCTGGGGCTGCTGTAAACGGCGGAAGGGAGACTATGGCATCAAAGAAAAAACCGATAAGCAATGCGATACAAAACGGCATCCTGGTTGCGCTTCTGCTCATAGCATTGAAAATCGCCGGGGGAATAATCTCCTTTATTCTGCTACTAGCAATAGGTTCCAGCGGGATGATTGAGAATATGGGGGTGGAACTTGGCGTAGCTGCCTTGATCGCCTTTGCAGCTGCCATATCCTTTTCGCTGGCTGCTTGTTTGCTATCAGGCTATGTTGCAGCCTCCAGGTTCGGCATGCTGCCGGCTGCCGCTGCAGGGATTTGCATGGTCGCCACGGCAGTTTATGCTACTTACGGTTTTGACGGCAATGCGGCGGACTTCGCGATATGGACTTCGGCCGATGCCGCAATTGCAGGCATCTCAGGATATGTAGGCGCGTCATTCGCCCAGGGCATGATTCAGGAGAAGGCAGGCTAAGCGCTTTTTTGCCGTTCGCCCTACTGCGCATTCTTCCTCCGCTGCATCTCGAACATGGAGATGACCTCGCGCACCGTGGTGGCATCAGATGGGGACTTGTCATCGCGCATAGCCACCATGCGCGGGAAGCGCAGCGCATAGCCGGTTTCGCCGACCATTCCGCAAGTGTGCATGGGCGAGAGGGTTATCTCGTCCGCGGCAATCGTGATGACAATCTTCGGCTCCACCCAGAAGTCAGGCTCGAGCTTCGACACTAGTGCCTTGGGCTTCTCCTTTGTCTTTATCTTTTCAAGCGCCTCAGCAAGCGATGCCATCTCATCCTCGGTGAAGCCTCCGCCTATCTTCGCGATGGTTTCGAGCTTTCCCGTTTCCTCGTTTGGCACAGCGGCAAGCACGCCGCCGAACTTGAATTCCTCGCGCGCGCCTTTCCCCAGGTAGTAGCCCACGATGATTGCGTCCACGCTGTCCGCCATCGCGCCGTAGGATTTCTTCAGCTTTATCCAGGCGAACTTTCTCGCGCCTGCCACATAGGGCTGCGCAAGGTCTTTTGCTATAATGCCCTCCAGCCCCTCGCTCAAGGCGCGCTGGAAATATTCATCGAGCTTCTTTGGCGAGCCGGTGTAGATGAGGTCGGATGGAACAATCGTCCTGCTGCCTTTCACAAGCCCCTCAAGCGCGCGCCTCCGCTCCAAATATGGAGCCATCGTGAGGTCTTTCCCGTCAAGGTACATTATGTCGAATGCGAACAGGCGGAGCGGGAATTCCTCCGCCATCCTTTCCACCCCGTGCTTTCTCTTCCTCTGCATTGTCTGCTGAAAGGAGTAGTAGCGCTTTTCCGATGAGTTGTATGCCAGCGCCTCGCCTTCGAAAATCGCGCTTGCTGCCGGAAGGGCGGCTGCGGCTTTTACAATCTCCGGGAACATGTGCGTCATCTTCTCAAGCTTGCGCGAGTATATCCCGACAGCGCCATCCTTCAGGTGCACCTGCATGCGCAGCCCGTCGTATTTTGCCTCGACCGCACACTGCCGCCGCAGTGCGGGGGCCATCGGTGCCGAAGGCGCCGATTGGACGGCGCATTTTCTTCCGGCTTTTTCCCTGCCAGGCTCGCCTTTTGCCTCCTCGCCGCACAATTTTTCAATTATTTCCCTTGCGTTCGGCAGCCGCTCGGCAAGCGCAGGGCGGATGGGCTTTCCCGGCTGGGCGGAGAAGCGGGAGAGGTCGCTTCCAGACAGGTAAACTTCCGCAACCTCGCCCAAGTCCGAGCAGAGGTTGAAGGCGCGCTCAAGCATTATCTTATCCGTCTTGTCGGAATGGCGCACCATGGAAAGCGCGTCTATAATCGAGGGGTCGCCCACGCCGAGACGCAGCCTGCCCAGGCAGAAGCGCACCAGGTATTTCGCCTCAAGAGGGGTGGCGCCGTTGAGAAGCTCGGAAAGCACGGAGATTTTCGCCTCCTGGCTGCCCGAGCCGGACATGCGCGCGATTTTGAGGAAGGACGAGAAAACCTTGGAAAGCGTGTTTTCGGACGATGACAGCGAGAGCTGCGCCTTCTTTTCAAGGAGCGCCTCCGCTGTTTCGCCCAAGTCGCCTGATTTCTTGCAGCCCGATGCGACCTGGCGCTCCGTGTAGCCGGATGTCCTGGCGATTGCGCGGATGGCGAACTTTTCGCCGATGCCCACGTCCAGCCCCTCGTGCGATGGCGCCACGTTGCCCTCCATTATATAGACGAGCTGGCGCGCCTCGGAAGGCGTTGCCCCTGAAAAAAGCTTCGCTACGATGCCTGACATCGCAAGCCGCGAGACAGTCCCCTCGACTTCGGAAAAATGCTGCGCAACGCCTGAAAAGAGCATGGGAAAAGAACATATAGAAACTATTTAAACCCCGCATGAGTATGCGCTTTATGAATGGATTTAGGCAGGGGCAGGCGGCGACCGAGCTTATCATCATACTGGGGGTTGCGCTGATAGTGGTGATGCTGTTCTTCGTCCTGTCGGCAAACATGCTGACGGGCGCCAGGACGCAGCAGAACTACGATGGCGCGCGCATATCGGTGCAGTCGCTTGTCGAGGCCGCGGACTCTGTCTATGCGCAGGGGGAGGGCGCGACGCGCAAGGTGGCAATAACGCTTCCCGGCGACACCAACTTCGGGAGCAACTACACGTACATCGGCGCGCCCTCAAGCCTGTATGCAGCGCAGAACGCAATAAACATCAACGTGAACGGCACCGACATGTTCGGGCTTTCGCGCGCCCCGCTCTCAGGGCATTTCCCGGCAAAATCCGGCATATACCCCATGAGGGTGACCTCGCGGGGGGCGTATGTGGAGATATACCCGTATCTTGTGGACGTGGACAGGAACTCGGTTGCGATAGCGATGGCGCGCGGGGAGACAAGGAGCTCGCAAATCACGGTGACGCGCGTGTCCGCGGAACAGGTGGCCCTGGATGTGTCGCAGAACTGGGGCTTTACGGATGTGGCGCTGAACCTGACGTCCGCCCAGGACCAGTTCAAGACATTGATTACTGTTTCGGTGAGCGCCACCCCTGCCGCCGCCGGCATCTACAATTCGCAGATAACACTGGATGCGGTCGGCAATGAGAGCGGGACAGAGGAGGTCATAAACATCCCGATAAGCGTGAATGTGATGACGTAGAAGCGCGCGTATGGCTATTTTTAAATTCTTCAGCCCTTATCTTGGCATGAAACTGGAAAGCGTGAAGGAGCTTGCGCTCATGGCAAACTCCATGCGCCAGGACGTGGTGCGCATGCTGGTGTCCGCGCAGTCAGGGCACACCGCAGGCCCGCTGGGAATGGCGGATGTTTTCTCCGTCCTCTTTTTCCATGAGATGAGCTATAAGCCGGATGAGCCTGGCTGGGAGGGGCGCGACAGGCTCGTGCTCTCGAACGGGCACATCTGCCCCATACTTTACTCCGCAATGGCGCGCGCTGGCTTTTTCCCGCTTGAGGAGCTTTCCACGCTGAGGAAACTTGGAAGCAGGCTGCAGGGGCACCCAAGCCGCGCAAAGCTTCCAGGCATTGAGAATTCCTCGGGCCCGCTGGGCGAGGGGCTGGGAATTGCATGCGGCATGGCGCTGGCAGGAAAGATGGACAAGTCCGAGTGGCGCGTGTATTGCGCGATGTCGGATGGCGAGCACCAGGAGGGAAGCACATGGGAGGCGGTGATGCTTGCGGCGAAATACAAGCTGGATAATCTGGTTGCGATTTGCGACAGGAACTGCATACAGATTGATGGCGGCACAGAGGACGTGATGCCGCTTGGCGATTTGGCGGGAAAATACCGCGCGTTCGGGTGGCATGCAATCACCGTGGACGGGCATGATTATGGGGCGATAATGCGCACGCTTCACGAGGCGAGGGCGACGAAGGGGAAGCCCACCATGATAATTGCCAAGACAGTGCCCGGCAAGGGCGTGTCGTTTGCCGAAAACGACTACAAGTGGCACGGGGTTGCGCCAAAGCAGGAGGAGGCGGAAAAGGCGCTTGCGGAATTGACAGAGGAAAGGAAAAAATTAGAGGCAGGACAATGAAACTGAACCCAGATATGCATCTTTTGGACCCGCTTTCGCCGGACCTGAAGAAAGCCGCCACAAGGAACGGGTTTGGCGCGGCCCTCGCTGAAATCGGCGCGCAGGACGAAACGGTAGTGGCGCTGTCGGCAGACGTTTCAGGCTCGGTGCAGATGTCGGAGTTTGCAAAGAAATTCCCAGGCAGGTTCATCCAGGTCGGCGTTGCAGAGCAGAACATGGCTGCGGTCGCAGCAGGACTGGCATACTCAGGCAAAAAGCCCTACATCGGCGCGTTTGCCGTGTTTTCCCCCGGCAGGAATTGGGAGCAGATAAGGACTACAATTTGCTATGCGAATGCCAACGTGAAAATCGAGGGCTCGCACGTGGGGCTGGACGTGGGCGAGGACGGCGCGACGCACCAGGCGCTTGAGGACGTGTCGCTCATGCGGACGCTTCCCAACATGACGGTGATTTCCCCCTGCGATTTTGAGGAGGCGAAAAAGGCTGTTTATGCGGCTTGGAAGTCGCCTGGCCCGTTTTACATAAGGTGCACCAGGAACGCGACACCCACCTTCACCACTGCGGAAACGCCGTTTGATGTGGGCAAGATGAATTTGCTTTGCGACGGGGCGGATATTGCGGTTGTCGCAGCAGGAAGGCTGGTTTTTGACGCGCTGCTTGCCGCAGATGCGCTTTCGCGCGAAGGCATAAGCGCTGCTGTTGCAAACATGCACACCATTTCCTCGCCAGATGCCTCTTTGCTGGAAAAGCTGGCAAGGAAGTGCGGGAGCATGATAACAGTGGAGGACCACCAGGTGAAAGGGGGCTTGGGAAGCGCGGTGTGCGAGGCGCTTGCCGACGCTTACCCGGCGCGCGTGAGAAGGATGGGAATGGAAATGAAATTCGGGGAGTCAGGCAAAGGAAGCGAAGTGATGAGAAAATACGGGCTGGATAAGGATGGCATTATTAAAGCGGCGAAGGAAGAGATGGGAAGGAAGAAGCAGTGATGGCAAAGAGGGGCGGGTATATTTCGGGGTGGCAACATGAAGATTTTCCTTGACACGGCGGATGCAGGCAAGATAAAAAAATATGCGGAGATGGGCATGGTGGACGGGGTCACCACCAATCCCACATTGATACTCAAGTCTGGAAGGAAACAGGAGGATGCCACGCGCGAGATTTGCAAGCTCGTGGAAGGCCCTGTTTCCGCAGAGGGGAATGCGGAGCGCGCCGAGGACATCGTGAAGGAAGGAGAGGTTTTCGCCTCGTGGGCGAAGAACGTGGTGGTGAAGGTGCCCATGACCCCCGAGGGGCTCAAGGCGGTGCGCGCGCTTTCGAAAAAGGGGATAAAGACGAATGTGACATTGGTTTTCACACCTGCGCAGGCGCTGCTGGCTGCCAAGGCAGGCGCCACGTTCGTTTCCCCGTTCGTGGGGCGGCTGGACGACATCGGCGAGGACGGCATGGCGATTGTTGAAGAAATAATGAAGATATACAGGAACTACGGCTACAGGACGCAGGTGATTGTCGCGTCGGTGCGCTCGGTTGCGCACGTGGTGCGCGCGGCAGCAACTGGTGCCGACATTGCCACAGTGCCATCAAATGTGATGGATGAGATGTTCGCGCACAAGCTGACGGACGCGGGCATAAGGAAGTTCCACGACGACTGGGAAGCCGCGAAAAAGCTCTCTTGAGTTTTTTCGGCAGTAGAACCGCGGTTCTGCTCCAACGAGGAAAATCTGAGGATTTTCTTCGGCAGCAGAGCGGGTCGCCGCTCTGCTCCAACCAAGAAGAAGCAGTAGCTTGCAGGGAAGGAAGGGGAGCCGCCGACGGGAGCAATCGTTTTTAAAGCAGCCTGAGAAAGGCTTCCATGAAACCCGACAGCGGCGCGAAAGCGCGCGCAGTATTTGCAAAGGTGCTTCCAAAGATAACGCCTAGCAGGCGCGAGGCAGCGGAATGCTTTGCGACAGCGGCGGCGATGGCGAAAAAGCTTGAGCGCGTGGTGCCCCCCGCTGTGGAGGTGCGCCTTGCAGGCTCGCTTGCCAAGGGGACCAACCTGGCGGGCAACAACGAGTTTGACATTTTCATGCTTTTTCCCCGCCACTATCCCCACCATGAGATGACCATGATGGGCATGTCGTATGCCCGGCGCGCGTTTGCAGGCATGCGCTGCGAGGCGCGCTATGCCGAGCACCCCTATTTGCAGGTGTTCTACCGGGACTACCATGCGGACATCGTGCCTGCCTACAAGATAAGCGACATTTCCGAGCGCGGCTCGTCCGTGGACAGGTCGCAGCTGCACACCGCTTACATCAATGCAAAGCTCGGCGCTGCGGCAAAGGGGGATGTGCGCCTGCTCAAGCGGTTCATGAAGAACTTCGGCATTTACGGGGCCGAGCTCCGCGTCGAGGGGTTCTCAGGCTACCTGTGCGAGCTCCTCATCGTGCAGTATGGCTCGCTTCTTGGGCTTATGAAAGCAGCGTCGGCGTGGCATGCGCCTGCCATCGACACCGAGGGGCACCTGAGCGAGGATGCCGCGCGCAGGAAGTTTCCCGCGCCGCTTATCGTTGTGGACCCGGCCGACCCGAACAGGAACGTTGCGGCTGTGGTGGCGCACACGTCGCTCTCGCGGTTCATTTTCGAGTGCCGCCGCTTCCTTGCCAAGCCTTCCGAGGAATTTTTTTTCGCCAAGAAAATCGTGAGAAGCCCGGGGGAAATCGCCAAGGCGATGAAGGAGAGGGGAACGAAGTGCCTGGCAGTGCGTTTCCCTGCGCCCAAGGTGGTGCCTGACGTGCTTTGGCCGCAGCTTCGGAAAACAGCGCAGGCGCTGTCAAGGAAGCTTGGCGAGCAGGGCTTTTCGGTGTTTGGCTGCTATCATTGGAGCGACGGGCAGGAATGCGCCATACTTTTCGAGATTGACAGGTGGGAGCTCCCTGCCGTGGCAAAGGCAGTGGGCCCGTCCATCCGGTTTGCGCGCGACTGCGAATCGTTTGTGAAAAAGCACAAATCCGCGCTCAACATGCACATCGAGCATGACAGGATGGTGGCAGTGGAGAAAAGGGAGGTGCGCGGCGCCCTGATGGCGCTTGCCCATGCGTGCCGCCACCCGCACGGCGCAGGAATCCCGGAAAACATGGAAAAGGCAATGGCGCGCTGCGAGGCCCTTGGCGCGGAAAAGCTGCTTTCGAAAAAATACGCGGAGTTCCTGTCGGACTATTTCTTTGCGAAAATCGCCTGATGCCCGTTAGCTTTTTATTGTTTCAACGAAAAAACCAGCATGAGGCGGTCGAGATGAAAAGTTTTGCATTCGTTTTGGCATTTGCGGCGCTTGCGCTCGGCATGGCGCATGCGGTAACAACTAATAATTGCCCGGATGGCACAAAATATTTTGAATGTTCCAAAATAAACCCCGGCTATCTTTGCACCGGTTCCGGGCCATCATTGAGCATATACAACCCAAATGGAAAACAGTGCCCATGCGAGGCTGTCGCAGGCTGGGAGCAGCAGGGAACTGGCGTTGATGCGGTCTGCGTGCAGAAAAAGTGCGCGGACGGGACGCTGAACGGGCAATGCTCCGCAGTTACCAAGCCCAACGTGTGCGTTGGCAGCTCCACTTATGCCGACAATGCCACGAAATGCGGGTGCCCTGCAGGGAAGAGGGTTGCGGCAGGCGGCATATTCTGCGAGTTCGTACCCTGCACTGACGGAGGCTCAAACGTGTCCCAAGGCACCTGCTCCGCGAATAAGCCGAAGCAGTGCGTGAACGGGCAGCTTGTGAACAATGCGACATTCTGCGGATGCCCGAATGGCCAGATACAGCAGGGCGAGGCGTGCGGGATAGTTTGCCTGGACGGCACAAAGGACGGCGCGTGCTCCGCCACCTTGCCCAAGCAGTGCGTGAACGGCTATTTGCTTGACAATGCCACGATGTGCGGCTGCCCTGAAGGGCTTACTGCCGTTGGCAAGCAGTGCACCAATTCGATATTGGGCGGCGCAAGCGGAGCGGATCTGCTCGGCGGCGTTTCAGGCAATGAGACAGGCGCGGCAGGAAGCTCGAATGCGCTAACATGTTGCTGCCTGCCCACCGCGCTCATAGGCATCATAGGGGGATTTGCGTTCTTCAGGAAGAATTAGCCCTGTTTCTTTCCGTATTTTTCTTTACCTTTTTTTATTCCCCTTGCTTTCCTGTTTTTTTATCCCTTCTCATTTTTTTCTTCAGGGGCATCCGCCTTTTTCTCGACTATATTCCTTTTCAGGCGGTAGGGCTTGCCGTTGGAATCGGTCCCCACAAGGCTGAGCTCGAGCCTTGAGATGGCCGCCCCATCTGATGGCGCAAAGGCGAGCAGGATGCCCTTTTCCCCGCCCTTTATCTTGGTGCGCCCTGCCAGCGCGGCTTTTTTGCCGGCGCTTTCCTTCTGGAAATACGTGACAAACGAGGACTTTTCAAGGATGCCTCCGCTCTCGCCGACATTGTTGAAGGAGAGGATAAGCGCACCTGATTCGAACAGGGCGCTGCCCTGCTTGTACTGCAGGTCCATGGAAGTCTTGACCTGGGAGGAAAGGGAAACCGCATTGCTCTGCGCAGCCTGCCGGTCTATATAGACGGCGTTTTCCTTCAGGAGCGCGGTGAATGAGAGCATTCCGCGCGCGGCATCCTCAGGCAGGTCAAATGCCACCTTGATCTTCGATTCCCCATCAGGCTCGATTGTGCAGGTGCGCGGCTCGGCTTTCGATGCGATTGCGCTTTTCTGGGAGTCGAGTATGGAGACCTCAAGCACGGCTGCAATGGGCGCAGCAGATGCATTCTTGCCAATCAGCAGGGCCTGCACCTGTTTTTGCCCGACAGAAAGGGAAACCGGCAGGCCTGCTGCAACCGAAAGCGACAGGCCGGCATGGAGGATCGGCTTTGCCGGCGGCTTGGTCTTTCTTTTCATAGCGTTTTTCACGCTCTGCAGCAGGTGCGCGGCATATGCGGCTTGCTCGCCTTTTTTCATTTGGGGCGGGGCGTGAGCCGGCTTTTTCTTCCTGCCAAGGGGGGTGAAAATCTGCAGCTCCTCGCCCACCACCCTGTTCTTCGGCTTATTGTCGTCCCACCTTTTCTTTTTGCGGAGCTTTTCCTGCTCGTCGCGCCTTTTGGCGGACTGGGACTGGAACATGTCCTGCCGGCGCTCATCCTCCGCCCTTTCCCCGCGCGCCCGCAGCAGCCGCGCAGAGCTTTGCGCCATGTAATCCTGGTGAAGGTAATGCTTCTTGGCATCTATCTGCTTCTGGCGCAGCCTTTCCTCCTCTATGCGCTTTCTCGCCTCTTCCTGCTTGAGCTGGGTGTAGCAAGTCATGCAGTAGTCGTGCCCGCCAAGGTCAGCGCCGGACTCGTATGGCGCCCTGCACCGGTCGCACCTGTGTGTCATGGCATGGAAAGCGCGCCCAAGGATTAAAAAACAGCGCGCGTGCCCATCATAGCCGCGCAGCTCGGAGACGGGAACTATTGCGAGTGAGGGCATGGAAGGGCACTGGAAAGTGCTGAAGAGATGAGCCACTACAGACTAGAGCGAAAACCAGCAAGGGCAGCGAAGTGCTACCGTTCCATAAGCGCTGTCGCGCAACAATTACGGATTAATGGAAATGAAGATATTTATAGCAATCAGAAAAATTGCACAACGGCGCGTGGCTCAATTCTCGTGCATGAGTGTTTTATACATTTTTACGTCTTCGTTCGCACCTTTGCGGTCGCCAATTGCAGCCTTGCAATTGGCACGATAACTATAGGCATCTGCACGAGTAACGTTATCCGTGGTGTGTTCTATAACCCGACCGTAATCGTCTATCGCTCCCGTATAATCTTTGTAATCTCGCTTGATTCTGGCGCGCATGTAGTAATATTTGACGTTTTTGGAGTCAAGGGTTATTGCCATGTCCAAATCTGAAATTGCTTTCTTGTAGTGATTGAGTCGATAATTGGCAAAGCCGCGGTTTTCATATGTTTTTGCATTATTGGGGTCAATCCCAATTGCCTTGGTAAGGTCAGCTATTTGGCTCTTGTAATTTTCGAGCCCGTTCATCAAATCGGCTCGATGCAGATAGGCTTTTGCCAGGATTTTGTCTTGTGCGGGGCTTCCAGTGCTTTTCTCAAGGAGGTCTATCGCCGTGTTGTAATCCTCCATTGCACCATCTGAGTCACGAAGCCATATTTTGGCATCGCCCCGATTGACGTACGCGGATGCATCCTTTGGATTGCGGCGGAGCGCTTCGCTGTAGTCCAAGGCTGGCGCCTCTTCTTTTAGGAAATTGACGAGATTTGAAACCGGATCTTCCCATTTGAAGCTGTATTGAGCAATGGGCCAGCCATCATTGTTATAGACGGATATGCCACTCGGCACTCTTTTAAAATAGCTGAAGCCGAGATCACTGACTATAACGAATCCTACTCCGTTTTGCGATAACTTCGGCTCTTCCAACATGTCTTCCAGCCTGTTTTTTATCCCCCAGCACGAGGGACAGGTTGACTGATAATCGTATACAACGGTGTATTTGTTTTCCTTTATGAATTCTTCAAACTCCTTGACGCTGGGAATTTTGTAAAGCCCTATATTGTTAACGTCCCCATTCACCTCGCGTGTATAATATTGATTTCCGTTGGCATCAGAATAATACTCGTGGTATTCACTTATTCTCTTATACGCAAACCCCTTATCTTTAAGTATTTTATTTATTTCATTCTGCCTTGCTTCGCTTCCATCTAAGCGAGAAGAAATTCTAAATTCAAATTCGAGCTTATCCCCGATAAATTTGACTTTTTGCTGTTCCTGTTGAACCTTTTTAGGCACTACATTAAGTGAAGAAGGCAGTGCGAATCCATACTGATAATCATCTGGTCGATGCACGTGTGCTTCTATTTTTTCAAACCTTTGACTTGTCATGGCTTCGACCATCAGACCACTATGGAGATTTAATGCGCTAACCATGTTATAAATATTGCACCGTGGCGGGGCTTTGCCATGTTCAGACTCTAGCTGTTGCGTGACAGCGCTTAGGGAGCTATGGCACCCTCACTTTCTTTTGGCGGCTGGAGTCAACTGTCTTAAAATCGTCTAGCCAGTGAATGACCTCGACCTAAAGGCCGCCCGCTTTTTGCCTCGCAAAAAGGGGCGCATTTGCGCTTCGCGCAAATAGCGAGGCTTCCGCTTAATCCTTTAGGGGAAACCCCTCAGCCTCGGTGCTCCTCCACTGGCTGCCCGCTTTTTGCTTTCAGCAAAAAAGGGCCCATTCGAGCTTCAGCTCGAATCAGGAAGCCAGGGGCTTCCGCACCGATGTCATTCAGTGAAATGACGGTGGTAAGAACCCCAGAAGAAGTCAGGAGGGTTACACGGCAACGTTGTCGATACTAACACTGCAACCCTATATTATCCTTGGATCCTCTAACGTTTTCCAAAAGCGAAGAGATTTAAAATAATCGACTATATCTCTCTGTTCCTGAAGGAGTAGTTACCTTTCAGGACACAAATTCCCGCCATAACTCAACCTGGTAG
Source organism: Microcaldota archaeon (assembly GCA_026396415.1). Classification (GTDB taxonomy): domain Archaea; phylum Micrarchaeota; class Micrarchaeia; order Anstonellales; family Anstonellaceae; genus UBA10161. The sequence continues at coordinate 666 of JAPLWX010000033.1, read as the reverse complement.
AGTGCTTGGCTGTAGAAAAACAACGGCCGTCGGCGATTGTGCTGGCAGTCATCAAGATGTTGTGTGTTCAAGAACCCTTTTGCTCGCTCCAGATGGGTACGCTCGCAACGAACTTTTTCGCCTCGGCGAAAAAGATGCGCCTTTTTGCGAAGGCGCAAAAAGTGCGAAGCGTTCACGGAAAAGCAAGAGAAGGGGTTGAACAGATCACACTGGCGGGATTTTATATTCACTCTATAAACAAAGGGGTGAAGCGCGCGCCAAATCCTCGTGGATTTGCCGATCCAGGCGAGCGGGTCGCCGTTCGCCTGTTTTGTCCAATTTGCGCCGCAGCACAAATTGTCCGTCCAGTCGAGCTGCGCTCGACTGTCCCCCAAACTGCTGCGCAGTTTGCGATCCAGCGGAACTGTGGTTCCGCTGTCCTTCCAGATGCCTCGCATCTGAAAGTGCCTCGATGGTGTAGTGGTTAGCATCCCAGATTGTCGATCTGGTGACCCGGGTTCGAATCCCGGTCGGGGCGATAAGACGTTTTTAGTAGAGTAAAGGCAGGAGGTCGCCCTCCTACCCTCCTCATCGAACCGTACGTGCCCTATTAAGGCATACGGCTCTCCTGCAATGTTGCTCCAGAGAGAATGGATGCCAATTCCTTCAAGCCCATTCGATTGATTT
>JAPLWX010000009.1 GCA_026396415.1 Microcaldota archaeon | reverse complement strand
CTTCCTTTCCCCAAGTTCCTTCTCATACTGCTTCCAATCCCTCTTTTTCTTCATCGGAGACACCCCTTTGTCTCCCACAAAGGGGTTGTGGCTTAGGGGGTAAATAAAACTGTCGTCAGAGGAGAGTTAGTCACCACAGCACGTGCGTAATGAGGCAGCGTCATCCACCTGCATGTGCATTTTGCGAAGCAAAATGCATCATACATCGAGCCGCGGCTCGGTGATGATGGCAAATTTCCACAGAAATTTGGCAGGCGGTGGCACGAAGCGCCATCGGCATCCCCCGTTCATTCTGATCTTAAACCCCCGAATGCATATACGGCGGCATGGCTGGCCTGCTCTTCTGCTCGCGCTACCCCTTCACCTCTGCTGCCAAGGCGCACATGTCAGGGCGCGGAATGGAAATATTCTCTTCCCGCGTTATGCAGAGAATGCGTAGGTGCGGCGGGATTTTCAGTACTTCTTGATTCTTTCCTGGTACTTCTCAGGGGTTATTTCCAGGTTGCACCTGTCAATGAAATCCGCGAGCGCCCTTTCCTCGTTGCCGCTGATTTTCGCCTTCCAAGCGCCGTATTCCTTATCAGACTTTCCAAGGATTGGCTGTATCAACAGGTCTGCTTTCAGCTTGTCGGGTATGAGCGCGTGGAAAATCTTGCACCGGATATCGTCGTTGATTTTATAGAAGTTGATGATGTCCTTGACTTCTGCAAGAACCCCGGCCCCGCCGTGCGCCTTTTTCGGCAGCTCCGCGTTCGAGAGGACCATTAGCGCGGCACCGACGTATTTTCCGCACCTCGGCACTAATTGGAGCGCCTGCTCCTCAGAATAGCCTGCGCCGACCGTTTGGGCATTTTCGCCAAGTATCGCCCTGAACGCCATAAATGCGGCCCTGATGTCCGGCCAATTCCCGGCAGCCTGGGCCGTGCCCATGTAGAGATTCCTGAACTTTTTCGCTGCCCCGCCGCGTTGGTGGGCAGTGATAAATGCCGTTTTCAACTCATTCGCATGCGCAGGATCCAGCCCCATGATTGCCGCCAGATCCTTAAGATCGCCGTTGAATTCGCCCTGGTTGCCCATGCGCGTGCCCTTTCCGCCTGCCAAGTATACTGCCACGGCGCCGTCAGTATGGGTTATGAAATCGCTGGCAAATGAGCTCGCAAGGTCAATTAAGATGTCCGGGTTGAATTGCGCGACCGTCCTGATGGCTGACAGCAGCCTGCCGGCTTCCTTGGAAACGTTTTCAGCGGTGCATCGCTTTGCCAATTCCTCAACAAGATTTCCCACGGCGGTTTGCCCGCACGAAGGGCCGGTCTGGAGATATTCCGTGCCGATCAAGGAATAGGTGCTGTCGTCCACGTTTATATGGGCATCATACGTTTTTTCCCCAATGTCAAGGGGCATCATCCTGGTGGATTGGCTTCCCGTGAACAGCTCGCGAAGCGCAGCTTCTTCCGATGCAGGCAGGCCCGGGTAGAATTCCTTCAGTTTCCGGATGAAGTCCTCCTTGTCATTTGATTCAAGCACTTTCACTTTGTGGGATTGCCTGGACGCAGCCCAGTATTTCTGATCTGGGAAGATTTCCCTCAGCTGGGCTGCCAGTTGCTTTGACAGCGCCTCCTTGTCCACTCCACCCTGCGCGTTGGTGTAAAAGCCCGGCATTTCCTGGGGCTGCGCTGCCTGCCAGCCTGGTTCCGTTTGTGGATCGGCTTTTGCCAGACCGCCCAAAGCCTTGAGTGCCATGGAGGGAATATGCCATAAAAGGCTTAAAAACCGGAACCACTCCAGGGGCGGCTGCCCAAATCGGCACCCCGCCTCCGCTCGGATTTTAAACCCTCAAACACATATACGGCGGCATGGCTGACCTGCTCTTCTGCTCGCACTACCCTTTTTCCTCTGCTGCCAAGGCGCACATGGCAGGGCGCGGGATGGAAATAGTCTCCTCATATGTCGAGAAGGCCGAGGGGCGCGTGCGCGAGGCGATAGAGACCGGAAAGGTGAGGAAGGTGCCATCGCTTTCCGACGCGCAGGAGGAGGAGCTGGCGCTTTATGCGATTGCGCGCATGATAGTTTCGTGCGCGAATAACAGGTACCTCATCAACAGGTATGCGGTTGCCGAGGCGAAAAAAACGAGCGACTACCTGTCCTCGGACGCCTCGGCGCACCCGGAATATGTGGGGGATGTTGCCGCGGAATTCGGCATGCGCTTTGAGAAGTCCGGCTCGCATTTCCTTGTGCCGCTTGGCAGCTACCTGCCCTGCACCCCCCGCTCCACCGACTACAAGCTTGCGAACAGGGAGGTGGCAGCAGGCAAGGTGCTGGTGAGCAGCCACGAGCGCGTGCGCATGCTGGAGGAGGCGGTGAAGAAGAAAATCGAGCGCGAGCTTCCCATCAGAGCGGCATTCCCCGACGAGGTCAAGGCTGCAGGGGCGCGCGTGCTGGCGCTGCTCCCAAGGCTTGAGACGGCTGTGGTGAAGGTGGGGCAGGAGAACTACCCGCCCTGCGTGCGAAGGATGATAGAGGAGCTCTCGCTTAACGTGAACCTGCCGCACACCGCGCGCGTGGCGCTTGGGATTTACCTTGTGAGGGCGGGCGTGGCAACTGACAAGATAGTGGACATTTTCAGGGGCGCGCCGGACTTTTCGGAAAATACGACGCGCTACCAGGTGGAATATTTGCGCACCAAGGGGTATTCCATGCCCTCGTGCGCCACCATGGACAGCTATGGCGCATGCATTGCCGAGTGCAGGTGCGGCACGCCCATGAATTTCAGGGCGGATTCGCACGGCGGGCGCCTTGCACGGGACGCGGGCCTTGCCGATTATGGAGCGTACTACGCATCGTTGGCATCAGGCGCAAAGGAGGAGAAAAAATGAGCGGGCTTGTGCAAACGCCGGAGGAAACGTTCCTTCGGAAAAAGTTTTCCGCTCACTACGGCGCCAGCCCGATCTTTGTGCTGGGGCTGGACAGGCGCGAGTTCGGCTTTGGAGGCTGGGAGAAGAAGATAGAGTTCCGCCACATCGCCTTCAGGAACGAAAGCGAGCTTCGCGCGCGCCTTGTCGCCGAGGCGCCGCTCTACATTTCGCACTCTGTCGCCTATTACGAGTTTCCCGACGCGCGGCCCATGCCCCGCAAGAACTGGCTCGGGTCCGACCTGATATTCGACCTGGATGCCGAGGCGCACGCCTGCGGCAAATTCACCTGCCAGGAATGCCTGGAGGGGGTGAAGGCGGACGCGATAAAGCTCATCGAGGAATTCCTGCTCCCTGATTTTGGGTTTTCGAAAAGCGAGCTGGCGGTGAATTTCTCGGGAAGCCGTGGCTACCACGTGCACGTGGTGTCCGATGCGGTATACAGCCTTGACAGGGAGGCAAGGCGCGAGATTGCGGACTATGTATCAGGCACAGGGCTGTCTTTTGAAAGGCTGTTCTGGAACGAGGGGAAGAAGTTCTTTGGGCCAAAGACAGGCCAGGGCGGGTTTGGCGGCAAGTTCGCGCGCGCTTTTGTCTCGCGCCTGTCGGACGACGCATTCGCCCTCTCGATTGCCCGCAAGCTCAAAAAGCCGGAGGAGAAGGAGAAGCTGAAAAGCGCAATAGCGATGGGCAACTGGGACAATATCGGCATCGTGAACAGGGAGAAAAAACTTTCGGAGAAATTCGACGAGATGAAGCTCACCATGGCGGGCAGGATTGACGCCAACGTGACTGCGGACACCAGCAAGCTCATCAGGATGCCGGACACCCTGCATGGCGGAAGCGGGTTTGCTGCAAAGCGCCTCTCCTCGCCTGACGCCATTTCCGCGTTCGAGCCCATGAGAAGCGCGCCTGTTTTCGGCGGCGCGCCGCTGAAGGTGAAGGCGACAGAGGCGGTGCCCGCGCTCAACATCCGGGACTTTTCATTCGGCCCCATACCCTCAGGCGAGACGCGCGAGCTTCCCGAGGCGTGCGCAATCTACCTGATTTGCAAGAAGGCGGCGGTACTTGCGTGAGCGCGCTGCCGCCGCTTGCAAGAAAAAGGCTGTGCTTGCTTGAGTCAGATCAGTTGCGGCTTCAAGACCTGTTTCTTGAATTTTGAGAATTTCTCATAGTCCGTCATGATGTCGAGCATGTGATAGAGGCTGTGGTTGAGGAGCTCCAGCCCTTCCATGACTGTTTCATTGGGTGCCTTAGGTGTTTTTGAAGGCAGGATTTTTGCAGTGCCTTCCTTGTTGAATGGCAACTGCTCGTAGTTGAATATGTTCGGTACCCCCCGCTTGGGGGCCATGTCAAGGTCAGCCAAGCGGTTTGCTTCGAGCGTTATTGCATTCATAAGGCGGGAATAGTCGCCAGGGTGCTGATAGTACAGGTCTGCAAGCTCACGATGGATTTTGCCGCTCTGGTCGCGCATGAGCATGCTGCGCGTCTCGCTGTAAACCTTGAAAAGCTCCTTGTCCGCCATTATTGCCTTTTTTGCAGCATCCATCCTGGCTTTCAAGGCATCAGGGGTTTCTATCTCGGCTTTGATTTGGAACAGGAGCATAGCACCACCAAGGTTCTATGGAGAGAAACAAATAAATGAGTGCGGCTTGCTTGGTGGCTGATAAAAACGCCAATGCTTAAGTCCCGTAAAGCCCGCCTTTCAAAACTTCGCCGATGCCCCCTTTGCCGCCGCTTCGCGGCGCGCCGATGCGCTTGCCCCTTTTCCCAAGCATGAAAACCGCGGAGATTGCGTTCGTGAAAAAAATCACGAAGAGCGCGAGCAGGGGCAGGTCGATGGGAAGCGCCCCGCCTGCGGAGGAAATCTCGCCTGCTGCAATCACCGCGATTACCGCGCAGGCCATGCCCCTGCCTGAGAACGCCTCAAGGAGCCTGTCCTCCTTTGCCGAGCTGTCAAGCGCCCGCGCCACCTTGCCTGAAAGCAGCCTCGCGAGCGCGAGGAGGAGGGAGATGGCAAGCGCAAGGAGCGCCACCTCGGCTGGCTTTGGCGAGTGGAAAAGGAGCGCGCCAAGGTAGACGAAGAATATGGTGCGCAGGAAAAAGCCTATCTCGGACTGGAAGCGGCGCACCTCCGCAATGGATGCGTGCGACGTATTGCCGAGCAGGAAGGCGAAGGCGAATACCGAAATCACGCCGTTGGCCCCGGCTGCGCCTGCAAGCGCATACAGGACTGCGGCAAGCCCGATTACCAGCAGGTGCATGTTCTCATGCTCCACCTTGGAGAATGCGGCTTTCCATGCCGCTGCAAATATCCCGCCCAGGGCGAGGGAAAACAGGAAGACGAAGGCGAGCTGGAAGGGAAGGTCGGACAGCGGGAATGCCGCCTGCACCATGATTGCCGAGATGATGGCGAGGGAGAGAATTACTGAGAGCGCCTCTGAAAAGACGGCTTCTATGCCTCCGATGCCCTTCACGCTTTCGGACGTCCCTATGCTTGAAAGGATGCCGGAGAGGAGCTCCGGGGCGACTGAGGCGAACATGGCGCCTATGAGCAATGAGATTGGAAGCGGGATGCCTGCGATGAAATAGGAAACCGAGAAGCCAAGCACGGCCGAGAGAAGGAAGGAAACCGCGCCGAACAGGAATGCCTTGTGGACATGGCGGCGCATGTTCTCGAACGGGATGAGCATGCCCTCCTCCAGCATTATCATGAGAAGGGCGACCGCGCCTAATGGCAGCATGAACCCCTGCATGCCCTCAACCGCGCTTCCCGGGAGCAGCGCGCCTGCCGCAACACCTAGGAGCATGAGGATGAAAACGTCGGAAACGCCTGTCATCTTCAAAAACGCGCGCGAGAAGACTCCTGCCAGTATGAGAATGCCCAGAGCGCCTATTGCTGCTTCCTGGCCTGCCATATGGCGCTTTGGCGCGCACGGATTAAAATAAGTAGCCCTGCTTGAGCCGGGAGTTGCGCGCGCTGGAAAATGCCAGGCAGTTCAGGGGATAATCCTGATGCTAAATGATACGGCCGAGTTGCCAGTTTCTGTTTTATGGCCCTGCCCAAGCCCGCTGGCAATGGTCGTTGATGCATTGAGGGTTAAACTGAATATGCCGTTCGGAGTCGAATAGCTAAAGCCGATGCCGGCTATGGTCGAAGACGTCGAAATCGGGCCGTATTTGTTGCTGGCAGGGGCATCGAATGCTGCGAACCCGGCATAAAGCTTGATGAAATAGTTGTCGGAGGGCCATACCTCCACGGCGGCACCGGCCACCCCCTCGCCTTTCGGGTCATTATAAACCCTGCGGGAAAGGGTCCCGAGGTTTACATAAAGCCGCGGGCTTGCCTTTGTATTCCGCCCGAGGTCCATAGGCAGGAATGGAGCGTCCATATGCACATTGTAGACGAGCTTGCCCTTTTCAGACCCGGCTGCCGCCGACGCATATCCGATGAATGGGAAATTCCGGTTCGGATACATGTGTACCTTGAATTCTACCCCGGCCATAGTGCAATTGGTTGTTCCGGAGAGGTCCCGCGGCAGGGAGCCGGGTTCCTTGTACGATGCAGACCCCTTGGCCCAGGAAGTGCTTCGCATTACGTAAATTGCAAAGCTTTCGACAAACTTTTCCTTCGGCGTCTTGATTACCGCCGAGACAGTGGTGGCAAGCGAATTGATGTTTACGTCAAAAAAAGTGTCGCCGCGCACAGTATTCCCCTCCTGCCTTTTCGCATTGTCTGAGTAGAACACGGACGAGGCTGAAAACCCTGGCTTGATGTTGTCGAGGAGATGGGGCTTGTCTTTTCTTAGTGATGCCGAGATTTTTATAGGAGATATGCTTCCAAGAGCCACGCCTTCCCCAAGAACCGAGACCGGGATTGGTTCTGTCCTTGCCGATCCTTTGGAACCGACCACATACAAGACATACTCGTATGTGCCGCTAGGCGGCGTATCCGTGGCCTTGTCCCGGGGCTTTTGCTCTGCTTTCTTGCTTTTCCTGCTCCAGCTATAGACCGTTGTCCATGGCTCGTTTTTCGCAGCCTCAGGCCCCGCCCCAGCTGCGGGCCGGCGGCGCAAATACACAAAATCAGGCTTCCCGGCGCCTTCCAAGCCAAAGGAGAATACGGCTTCGTTGCTGACAACAACTTTGTCATATCCCCGCGCCTCGTCATAAACCCTGGCTCCGTTCAGCACAGACAGGGACACGCTGCTTTTCTGCCTGCCATCCGCTTTCTTTGGCTCGCCTTCGGTGAGGAATATCTGCCCCGGCATTTCAGGCATTGCCGCGCCCTGCGCGGGCTGGCTTGCGAATTTTTGCGCCATGTTGCACCCTGATGCCTGCAATATGGCTGCTTGCTATTTTAATTCCATATGCGCGCGCGGATTGGGGCGCTTGCGCTGGTAGCCTTTGAAAAAAATAAGTAGCCCCAATCCGGTCGAGCATCGCTCGACCGTCTGTCCAAGTGCTCCTGATTCGAGCTTCGCTCGAATGGGTGCAATTTTTCATGGAAAAATTGCCGTCGCACTTGAACATCGGATTCGTTTGGGGCGGCAGCTAAGGGAAAGATAAAGTAGCCCCAATCGGATGGAGCAAAGCGATGTACATTTTGCGAAGCAAAATGTATCAGACATCGAACGAAGCGTCGTTCGATGCTGAAGCTTTGCGACAGTTTTCGTGCGCAGCACGAAACGATTGGGGCGGCAGCTCAGGGAAAGATAAAGTAGCCCCAATCGGATTCGAACCGATGTCCCGAGGTATCCCCGTTTGTTAAAACGGCGCGATAACGGTTCGTCAGAGCCTCGTATCCTTAGTCTTCGCATGCCCGCGGCATGGGAAATTGACCACTGGACGATGGGGCTACCGGGCAATTTCTGGATGGCATAGTTTTAAATCAGTGCTTCCAGCATGGAAGGCATGGCACGGCACAGGCAGGTGCGCGAAATTGGCAAGAAGATAGTCTATATCACGCCGCACCGCAACCTCGCCGTGGAAATGAAGCGCATGTACGAGAAGAAAGGGGAGCATGTTGAGATAGGCTCGGAAACCGACAGGAGCGGCGCCACGCTGTTCCTGGTCTATGTATTTGAGAAGGGATATTGAGATGGTCTTATGGATGAAGGCAAAGGCGCGCAGGCGCTGAAAAAAGGCGAGGTGGACATACGCCTCAAGAGGATGGGCATGTACCAGGTGCTGCCATTCAAGATAGAGCGGCGCGACACCCCGGGCGGCAAAGTCCCCTACTTGTGCTCTGACCGCGCGATTGAGATGCCCGAGCTTGTAAGGATTGCAAACGAGTACGGCCTACCCGTCTGCGCGCAGAAGAACCGCGTGCTGCCGCGCGGGAAGATGGAGAAGGATTTTGCGGGGCTGTAGGCGATTTGGATGCAGATGAAACTTTTTGGAAGAAATCTTCTGCTTGCCCTTGTTTTCCTTGCGGCTGGGCTGTGGCTTGGCTGGAAGCCGTTTGACATTCTCTTTGTTTGGTGGCTTGAGCTTGTTCTTTTCGGAGTAGTGAGTTTCCTCAAGACTATTTGGATCATGGTTGGCGGGACCGTCTGGACTAGCCCGCTTGTCCGCCGAAGCAAGGGGATTCGCAAGATTGGAGCTGCCCTTTTGGTTTTGCTGATAATTGGATTTTTGATGTCTGGGCTCTTGCTCATGCTATATTTGCTGCCTTATGAAGTCGTTTCCGTGCTGTCTTTCCAAGCAATGACAAGTCTGACTGGCACGCCTATACAGGGGGTTGCCGCATATATGCAGGGATTCTCGATGGACACATTGCAAGAAATAGTGGGATATGCAATGAGCAAGCTGGATTTGGCATATGTGATTTTTGCGATTGCGTTCCTGATCCTTTCGCTGAAAGATGCGACGGGTGCGTGGCATCTTCTTGAAGACCCAAAAGAGGGGGCAAACGCAACTGGACAACATGATAATGTGCAGAAAATGCAGGATTTGATTTATTTCCAGCTTTGGTGGGCTTCACTTGAAAAATTCGCGATATTCGGTTTGATAATGATGCTTGGTGTCGAACTTGGCGCAGGAAACCTGTTTTTGACGCTGGCGCTCCTGGTTGTATTCAGGGCGGCAAGCGACACTTTTTTGGCTGGCACAAGCATCTATGAAATTGCGCTCAAGACGCTAAGAAAAAGAACTTAGGAAAATGCCTTTCTGATTTTCTCGCCCGTGATTGCCTCGCGCATCAGCGCGTCCGGGAATGAGACGTGCGCGTGCGTTTTTTTCTTTCCAGAAATTATTGCCTCTGCCTCTTTCTGTACCTGCGCAAAAGTTTTCCCTGTCGTGTCGATTTCCCATACCTTGCGCGCGCCGTAGCTTTTCTCTGACTGCACGGTGCAGTAGTCAAGCGCCTCGGAAAGCGCGTTTTGGGATAGTTTTTCTGAGGAGTAATTGCGTGATGAGAGGCGGGCGCGAAGCTCCTTCGGGTCGCAGCGGAGAACAAGGACTTTTTGGATGGGAAGCTTCATTTCGCAGCCCAGGTGCCCCTCCACCACCACGCTTTTCCTTTCCGATTTTATCGCGGCGGAAAGCTCGCGCGAAAGCTCGGGCAGCCGCACCACTTTCGCCCCGTCGCTCTCATCAGTGTGCGAGTAGAGCCCCAGAAGTTCCGCAAGCTCGTTGATTTCGATGAGCACTGCGCCTGACTTGCGGCAAAGCGCGGCTGCAAGCGTGGTCTTGCCTGTGCCTGGCACGCCGGTGATGAGCACGGTTTTGCGCACCATGGAATCAGAGCTTCCTGGATAATTCAGCCAGCTTTTTCTTGCCATCGGAGAGCGCCTTCCTGCCTGCCGGCGTGAGCTCGTAGTATTTGCGCCTGCCTTCGAACTTGGAGGAAATCAGCTTCTCGTCCTCAAGCTTGTAAAGCACGAAATAGGTCATGAGCTTGGAGGGGGAATAGCCGAACGCGCGCGAAATCCCCTCGGGAAGCGCGTATGCGTAGACTTTCTTCCGTTTCATGAGCGAAAGCGCCGCAAGCCAGATGTTCCCGTGGGTGAGCGAATGGGACAGGCGTGCAACTGGCTTTGGCTGTTTTGCTGCACTCATTCCTTCTCCTCCCATGCGCGTATGCCGTCGCGGCTTCCCGCAGCCTTCATCATGCGCGAGATTTCCATGCCGAATTCGGTTGGATACTGCTCGTCCAGGCACCCTGTGCAAAGCTCCTCCTTTTTCATGCCAATGGAGGAGACGAGCCCGTCCATGGTCTGGTAAACAAGCGAGTCGGCGCCTATTGCCTTGCGGATTTCCTCCACGCTCTTCCTTGTTGCGATAAGCTCCTTGTAGGTGGGAATGTCCACCCCGTAGAAGCAGGGCGCCATGATGGGCGGGCAGGTGATGCGCAGGTGTATTTCCTTTGCGCCTGCATCGCGCACGAGCTTCACTATGGGCCCCATGGTGGTGCCCCTCACGATGGAGTCGTCTATGAGCACCACCCGCTTGCCGTCCACCACGTGCTTCACCGCGTTGAGCTTTATCCGCACCGCGTCCTCGCGCTTTTTCTGGGACGGCATTATGAATGTGCGGCCGATGTAGCGGTTCTTTATCAGCCCTTCGGCGACCGGGATGCCGCTTTCCTGAGAGTAGCCCTCCACCGCGGAGCGCGCGGTGTCAGGCACCGCCACAACGAAGTCAGCCTTCACGGGGGCTGCGCGCGCAAGCTGCCGCCCTAAGTTGTGCCGCACCTCATAGACCCATTTGCCGTCTATCCTGGAGTCGGGGCGGGAAAAGTAGACATATTCGAACATGCAGTGGCGCGGCTTGCCGCCTGCCACCACCTTGCGCTTCACGCCGTCCTTGGAAACCACTATCACCTCGCCTGGCGCCACGTCCCCTGTTAGCGGGCATTTTATGATGTCCAAAGCCACGCTTTCCGAGGCGAACACTATCCTGTCCTTGTCTGCGCCCCAGCAGAGCGGGCGGATGGAGTGCGGGTCGCGGAATGCTATCAGTTCTCCGGAATCGGTGATGCAGACCACGGAATATGAGCCGTCCAGCGTCTGCATGAGCGCGCGCGCAGCCTCGAAAAAGTCAGGAGTTTTCCTGTACTCCTTGGCATATGCGGCAAGGATGAGCTCGGCGTCGCAGGTGGAGCAGAACGATGCGCCGCCATCCTCCATCATCTTGCGCGCGCGGCCGTAGTTGGATATGTTGCCATTGTGCGCAAGCGCGAATTTCTTGCCTGCCACCTCAGCCATGAAAGGCTGGGCATCCTCCTCGCCGCCTGCGCCTATGGTGGGGTAGCGCACGTGCCCGATGCCCACATGCCCGGTAAGGGAGGCAATTGCACTTTCCGGGAGCACTTCGGGCACAAAGCCAAGCCCGCGCACCGTGCGCATCCTTTTCCCGTCGGACACAGACGCGCCTGCCGAGTCCTGGCCGCGGTGCTGCAGGTTCATGAGCCCGAAATAGATGTCGCCCGCCACATCCTTCCCTGAGAATGAGTAGATGCCGAATGCGCCGCAGTATTCGCGGGGAGCGTCATCGCTGCGCGGGTAAGAGGTTACCATACGGATAATTGGAAGGAAAAGCTTATCAATCTAGATTTTCTGGGCGTTTTCGGTGAGCACTTCCTTGATTTCCGCCTGGAGGGACCTGGCGAATCTCTTTGAATATATGGCCCAGTAAATGGTGTTGATAGCCATGTCAAGAACACAGCCCAGCGCGCCGCCCATTACCTCTGAGAATTGCTTTATACTTTCCTCGTCTAGATGAGGAAGCTTGCCTAATGATATCGGAAACAGTATAATTTCAGCCATCGTCTGCTTAATGCTTGGCGGCAACAGCAAACGCGTTGCGAAGACCCCCAACACAAAGCCTAGGGCCGTGCTAGTTAAATAAATGGGAAGGCTCTTGTGCTCAGTCTCGTCGTTCTTTTCAGAGATTTTCCTTATTTTTGGCGAATCCATCACTGCCCTGAAAAGCCAGGTGTCGTTTGCGGAAGCCTTCCAGCCCGGCAGAGTCATTTTGACCTTGTAGACCAGCGTTTGTGATATTTTAATCAGCGGCCTCTCGTTCCTGGCCCGGAAGTAATTGGCTTGGGAAAACTCACTCGCCTCCCGTCGGGATATCACGACGCGTTCGCGCTTATGGAAAACAAGTTTCATCCCACCACGGTTGTTTAGTGTGGCAAAAGGAATAAAAAGGGTGTTGCCGTCCGTGGAAAATAATCACTTCCGCCCATTGCCGGAATTTTGGGAAGCCTGGGAGGAAAAGCTTATCAATCTAGATTTTCAGTTGCTGTTTCCAAGCACAATTTCCTTTATTCCCGCCTGGAGGGACCGGGCGAATCTCTTTGTTTTGATGTTATAGTCGGCTATAAAGTAAATTGTGGCAAGAAGCGCAGCTGTCATGCCGCCCATTATTATCGAGTCTAACGCTTTTCCCATTTCATTCATGGGGAATGGCTTGCCAAACGAAAGTATGAAATTGGTGATTTCTGCCATGCTTTCCCGGATGCCGGGCGGCAGGAGCCTTGCAATGAGCATTCCTGAGAAACAGCACAGCGTGACGTGTATCATGTTAAGTTTTTGCCACTTGTGCACGTCAGCCGAGTGTTTTTCAGAGATTTTCCTGATTTTTTGCGAGTCCATCACTGCCCTGATGAGCCAGATGTCGTTTTCAGAAACTTTGCTGCCAGGCAGAGTAATTTTGATTTTGTAGACTAGCTTTTTTGTTATTCTAATCAGCGGCACCTCGGTCCTTGCCCTGAAGAAATTGCCCATGGCGAACTCGGCTGCCTCTTTGTTGGCTATCACCAGCCTATCGCCTGCAGGCGTGCTTTGCTTATGGAAAAATCGCCTCATCCCACCACGGCAGCGTAGTGTGGCAAAAGGAATAAAAAGGGATGTTGCAGCTGGTGGAAAACAACCGCTTCCGCCCGGCGCCAGGGTTTTGGGGCGCAGGGAAGGAAAAGTATTTGAACATAAGGAGCCAAGACAGTGGCATGGATTCCCTTCTTTGCAGCCTTCGCCCGGAAAAGTCAAGCCACAAGGGGCAGAACGGCGTGGTGCTCATAATCGGCGGGAGCAGGACATACCATGGCGCGCCCGTGCTTGCAGCGCGCGCTGCGGTGCGCTTCTGCGACCTTGTCTATTTCGCCTCCACGAAGGAGAATAACACGCTGGTGCAAAAGATGAAGCTATCCACCGCAAACGTCATCTGCGTGCCAAAAAGCAAGTTCAATTTCGCGCTTTCGCATGCCACCTGCGTGCTGGTGGGCAATGGCATGGATGTGAATGCCTCCACGCGCGCAGCAGTGTCCCGGGTTCTCAAAAGCCGCAAGAGGTGCGTAGTTGATGCTGCTGCGCTCCGCGTGCTGCCGCTTGGCTTGCTTCATAAGGGCGCCATACTCACGCCGCATGCGCGCGAGTTCGAGGCGGCATTTGGCATCAGGGCAAGCGAGGAAAATGCGGGGAGGATGGCGAAAAAATACGGATGCACCATTTTGCTGAAAGGCGAGAGCGATGTTGTTGCCTCAGGCAAGCGGCTTGTGAAAGTCAAGGGCGGCAACGCAGGCATGACAAAGGGGGGCACTGGCGACGTGCTTGCTGGGCTTTGCGCAGCCATTTTCTCGCGCTGCGACTCGCCGCTGCGCGCGGCTTATACCGCCTCCAGGCTGAACAAGCGCGCGGGGGAGCTTCTCTACAAGCACTACAGGTACAACTTCTCATCCGAGGATTTGGCAGGCGAGCTTGCCTATGCGGCTGTCCATATGCCATAAGCTTTATTAGCTGGGCAAATCGGAAAACAGCCATGGAGAAAAACGTGTCTTTCAAGCGCAAAATCAGCTCGCGCGCCATCAGGGGCTCGGCCCTGTTGCCAATCAGGGGCTTCAAGCTTGGCCCAGGCACCACGGCAGAAGAGCTGCTTGCGGCCTATTCCTCAATAGGCTTCCAGGCAAGCCACCTTGGCAAGGCTGCAGAGGTGGTGAAGAGGATGCAGGACGGCAAGGCGACAATTTTTCTTGCCTTCACCTCGAACATGGTGTCCTGCGGACTTCGCGAGATAATCGCGCAGCTTTGCGAGAGGAAGCTGGTGCATGCCATAATCACCTCCACTGGCTCTATTGAGGAGGATGTGATGAAGTGCAGCGCGCCTTTTGTGCTTGGAAGCTTCACTGCGGATGACATCGAGGTCAAGGCGAACGGCATGAACCGGATTGGCAACATCTTCGTGAAGGACGAGCAGTATGCGGACTTTGAGAAGCTCCACCTTGCCTTCATGGAGGAAATGCACGCCAAGCACAAGGGAAAGATGTGCATGAGCGAGTATGTGAAGGAACTTGGCGCGCGCCTCACAGACAAGAATTCCTTCCTCTACTGGTGCTCGCGGAACAGCATACCGGTTTTCCTGCCAGGGCCATTGGATGGCGCGATGGGCGACCATTTCTATTTCTTCAACAAGTCGCACGCAAAGCAGCCGTTCGTCATAGACGCAGCCGAGGAAGTGAGGCGCTTCTACGACATCATGCTGCTTGCAGACAGCACCGCGGGCATAATACTTGGCGGCGGCATTGCCAAGCACCACCTCATCGGCGCGGCAATCCTAAGAAACGGGCTGGATTATGCGGTTTACCTCTCCACAGGCACCGAGGGCGACGGCTCGCTTTCAGGCGCGCGGCCGCGCGAGGCGGTTTCCTGGAACAAGCTCAAGCGCGAGGAGGATTCGGCGTTCGTGGAGGGCGATGCCACGCTCACTTTCCCGCTTTTGGTCCTCTCCATGGTTTCGAGGGAGAAATAGGCTTTTTACGGCGTTGCCGCAGTGCGCGAATGTGAAGCTTTTTAAATTTGAATAGGCTACTTATGCCAGACAGCTGACAAAGGTGAGCTCATGGTGAAAATAGTTATCGCAAAACAACTTGCAGGGAAAAAGATAATCACGAATGACGGCGAAGATTTGGGGCGCCTCATTGACCTTGAGGTTTCGGAAGGCACAGGAAAGATTGAGAACCTGCTTTTGGAGCCCAATCTGGACAACCCGACCGCAAGGCGCCTCAACAAGGAGGACGGCCTGCTAGTGGTGCCCTACTCGTCGGTGCTTGCGGCGTCCGACCACATCATCGTGGACAAGAAGACGATAGGCTAGGCGCTTTTTCATTTTTTCTTTCCTGTTTCCTGTCTTTTTTCCTGTATTTTCATTGGAGGCGATATTATGGCTCTTGAAATCATCATGCTTGCAATCTGCGCAGTGATATTGCTCATCGTGCTCTTCTTCGTGCTTGCCTACAATTCGCTCGTGACGATGCGCAACAGGATTGACAACGCGTGGTCGCAGATAGACGTACAGCTCAAGCTTAGGCACGACCTCATCCCCAACCTGGTGGAGACCGTGAAGGGATATACCAAGCATGAGAAGACTGTTTTCGAGAACGTCACCAAGGCGCGCGCGGAAGCCCTGGGCGCGCAGTCCGTGGGCGAGAAGGCAAAGGCCGAAGGGCAGCTGTCGCAGGCGCTCAAGAGCATCTTCGCGGTTGCGGAAGCCTACCCGCAGCTGCAGGCAAGCGAGAACTTCAAGATGCTCCAGGAGGAGCTGTCAGGCATAGAGGGAAAGATTGCCTATGCGCGCCAGTTCTACAACGACTCGGTGATGACATACAATACTTCCATCCAGACCGTGCCCACCAACTTCATGGCAGGCATGTTCAACTTCGCCGCGCGCGACTTTTTCAAGGCTGGCGAGGAAGAGCGCGAGAACGTGCAGGTGAAGTTCTAGCCATCTATGATTTTCTTTCTTTTTCCATCCTAGCGTGCGCTAGTTGTTGTTTTTGATTCGCGCTGCCACCCCTTACCTGATGTACGACAGGTCGTGCTTGTGGGGCTCGGACTGGGGGCCCATGCCCTTTGCCGCGAGCGCTTCCTTCTCCATCTTCTTCGCGAACGCCTCGCTTTCGCGCGCGCGCTGGTCAAGCTTCTTGAGGTCAATCTTCACTCCGATGACCTTGCAGAGCACCTCGAGGAGCGCCTGCGCGCTTTTCGGGTCCACGAAGCTGCCGTGCGTTTCGCCCATTATGCATATGCCTTGCATGTTGCGTATCTTGCCCATGCCAAGCAACAGGCCGGCCGCGCCTATTATGGAGCCTTTGCACTCGCCGAAAAGCACGCCGTATTTTTTGTACGTTTCCACCATCTTCTTGTGGCTGACAATCCCGAACACGCGCGGCTTGTCATGCACCTTGCCGGTGCCGTAGCCGCCCAGCGTGATTATGAGCTTCACGCCTTTTTTCTGGCAGTAGTCCAGCATCTTCCCTGTGGCCTCGTACTGCGCCTCGGATGTGACCGCCTGGACGTCGCCAACTAAAATGAGCAGGTCGTTCTTCTTGCCCTTCACGACGTAGAAGCGGTTCTTTATCATGCGCATTACGCCGTTTTTCTGCATGATCACCTGGTGAGGGAAGTGGGGGGAATACAGTTCCGCCACCTTCTCCGCCTTAAGCTCGGCAATCATGTGGGCTGCCGCGATTTTCCCGACCAGCCCGATGCCGGGCAAGCCCTCGATTAGGATGGGGTTGTGCAGCTTCACCTTCCCTTTTTCCACAATCGTTGTTTCAATCATGCCAATCAGTTCCCGTTCTGGAAATTCATGCGCCGATAAGCGGCGTATTTGTCATCTATTGAGAATTTGGGCGGGTGCGGGCTGTTCGTGGGGGCGCCGCAGTGCAATGCATCAAGCGTGTAAGCCTTGCAGATTTCGCACTTCCTCATCCGCTTCATTTTTCGCCTCTTTTTCGCCGTCCTAATTCTGGGTGAGGGGTTTAAATAGGCTGCGGATTTCGTAAAGAGTAAAAAAACAGGGATTTTGCGCGCACCGGCTACCTGCCAAATTTCGCGGGGCGGCGCCAGTTGTAAAATCCGTTCAGAGCTTCAGCATGCTCGGCTGGGGTTGCACCGAAGCGCGCCAGATTGCCCAATTCAGCATCAGAAAACAACTGTGTTCGCTGTACGTACTCAGGCTGGGCGGCAGGGCTTGCCTCAATGCAATTTGCCTGGGCAATGGCTACTTTTTCATCGCGCATGGCTAGCGCAAACTCTTGGTTTTCCTTCCGCATCTTTGACGGCAGGAATGTGAGGTCAATGGCTGCCCCCAGAGCAAACCCCACGGCAGGCGGGATGACCATCACCCCGAGCGTGAAGCCTATTCCTGAGGGGATAAATTGTTTCAGGATGGGGGCAGGTATGACTGCTGCGAGCAGCCATGGAGCCGTGAAACCGAACAATGCACCCACCGAACCGCATGCCGCTGCCTCGAGCCAAGCAATGAACTTATGCGCGTAATGAAAATCCAGGCTCTCGTAAAGCCCGCTGCTTTTTGCCTGGGCGACAAGCGCCTTTTCCTCCTTGAAAACGCCCTTGAAAGGAACTTGGATTTTGAAGCCCACTGCGAATTTCTTGGTGGCTCGATAGGGCTTCACAAAAAGGTTCTTGGTCACTTTCGCGGAGAAAGCGCGGACAACTGCCAGCTTTTTGCCAGCTGTGGCATTCTTATTCAGAAAATGATTCATCCCACCACCTGCCAGTTTTGTGTGGGACAAAACATATAAAGTGGATTGCCGCCTGTGATGGATGCAGAGAGAAGGCAGATAGAGAAACAGCGCGGGCATCAGGCCTCAATCTTTGCGAATTCGACCGAGGACGGGAACGGCTTTGCCGCGGCAGTGAGCGCCTCCACGATGTCCTCCAGCGTTTTGTCGGCCGTCTTGAAGTCGTCCGCCACCACGCGCACCTGGTAGCGCGGCGCGCCAAGGTAGAGGAACTCCACGTCCGCGCCGGACGGCTTTTTCACTGATGAGAATATTTTGCGGATGGCATCCACGCCGTCAGATGAGAAGACTGTGAGCGAGAGTATGCCGTTCACTTCCGCGCGCGCCTTTTTCATGCTTTTTGAGGCGACCTCCAAAAGCGCCTTGCCAAGCCCTTTCTCGATTTTCAGGCCCGCGATTGCGGATTCGCCCTGGTCGGAAAGCATCTCTATTGCATCTATGAGGGTCCCGTACTTCTCCATAAGCGCGCTCCGCGCTGCGATTTCCTCTCCTTTGGTGGACTTGGCGATTTTGAGGGCGACCTCGAAGAGCTTGTCCGCGCGCTTCTCGCGGCGGTTGCCCTCAACCTTCGCCTTCTTCTCGCTTTCAGTCACGCGCTTCAAGGACAGGTCAATCTGGCTTTTTTCCAAATCAACATGGTAGACCTTTGCGACGAGCTTCTGCCCCTCTCGCAGGAATTCGTGGATGTTCTTTATCCAGCGCGGGGCGACCTCGGAGATGTGGACGAACGATTCCTTGGCGCCATATTCGTCAAGCGAGCAGAACGCGCCGTAGGGCATGATTTTCTTTACTGTCACAAGCACCAGTTCGTCCTGCTCGGGCATGTCGGCCATTTTCCATCAACCATTCCAAAGAATTTAGAGAACCTTGATTACCTTGCAGCCCTCGGCAACCTCTATCCTCGAGCCGGAGGGCGTCGCGATGTTCTCGCTGCACACCAGGCAGGAGACCTTCGATGACGCGTTGCCAAAAACGTTCTGCTCGTTTCCGCACTTGCATTTTACCCTTAGGAATTTGCTCATCAAAACACCCTTAGCCGATTTCAAGTTTTTTCTTCGTGCGCGTGCCTATCACGCGCTCCTGCTTCTTCTTGCACACCGTGCACTCAAGCGTTATCTTCTGGCGCTTGCCCTGCTTCTTCACCGTCTTTTCCCCCGCGCGCTTCCCGCCGTGCCCGAAGAGGCTCGCCTCGTGCTTGCGGTTGCCTATCGCCATGGGGCGCGCCTTGCCCTTGCTCGCAAGCTTTGCCTTGTGGGGGGTGTGCTTGAGGCATTTGGGACAGTATGCATTCACTTCTTTCGGATACTTCATGGTAAACACCTGTCGTTCGTGGCGCATATGCCACCTATATCGTTTCCGCGATTTTCTGGCGCAACAAGAGCTCGGCCTCCTGCGAGGGCAGGTCGGATTCCTGCCCTGCCTTGAAGGGGCCGAACCTTTCCCTGTTCATTCCGATGTATTCCTGCACTTCCTTCGTGAACCTCACGCGCTGCACGCGCGGCTTTTCCGGCGCAATGACAGCCTCGGGCTCGGCGGCAGCCTTCTTCCTCGACTCGAAGCGCGAAAGCAGCGCATCAAGCTTCCCGTTCTCCTCCTGCACAATGCCGCGGAAGCGGTCGTACACCTCGTATTCCTCCCGCGTCATCTCCTCCACCTTGGCTTCCTGCCCGCCGCTCCTGATTGCGCGGAACAGCAGCTTCTGCTGCCGTATGAGCACTATCTCCCTGATGGTGGCTGCCGCGTTCTCGAACTCGCGCATCTGCAGCACGGAGCGGCTGCTTTCCATCTCCGAGAATTTCGAGGACAGGAAAGATTGCACCGACGGGTAGAAATCCCCCGGGAGCTTGCCAAGCCCTGGCTGCGCCTTCTCTTCCCGCGCAAAATCGCGCAGGTTCTTGTATGTCAGATCGGCCATGCTCGCATCTCTATCCTGCTGCAGTCCGCGCGCGCGGATTGAAGGCTGCGGGCAGCTACTCTAGGCTTGCCGCCTATTGTTCCAGTTCAAAAGGTATAAAAAACAACCCCCCGGGTGTTTCTTCATTGTGAATAACGGTCTAATTTTCCCCATATTCACCGACACGTCCCACCCGAAGTTATAACCGTTCCGAGAAAATCTCTCGGGATTGCTATGATAACGAGAGGTGAGCACGTGGAAATAAGGAGTTTGATGGAAAATGGGG
>JAPLWX010000018.1 GCA_026396415.1 Microcaldota archaeon | reverse complement strand
ACAGAAAACGAATTGGTCTTTTGCAGAGAGAGCCAACCGACAATCAGCAAAAAGAGGAGTGAGGAATATAACATTTTAGGTGAAAAGAAGGGCTGGGACTGAACCGTTGAAATTGGGGAATTTTGAACCGTTGTTTACACTGGCTAATGTATCTAGTGCTGTATCGATGCGCTTGAAGACGTTGCCTGGTTTCTCGCTGGGGGAATTGGCTTTGAGGAGTTTGTAGTTCTCGACTGTCTTGCCTACAAAGGTACGGCTCATGAAGGTCATTTCTTTCACCTGCAATGATATGCGCAGAAAGGGTTATAAATACACTATATTAGATTTAATACAACACTCTAAAAAAGCAAGAGAAGAAATGAAAAATCAGATAGCTAAATTTTCCTCTGCTCCTTCATGATTGCTGTCCTTCCACCTGTTCTTATTATTTCAAACCTGTTTCCCCGCGGGTCCTCAAGCTCGCATTTGCCGCTGGCGGCATCAAGCCCAAGCTCGAAAAACAAGTCATTCTCGGATATCATGAGCTCTTGAGGATAGCCTGCGTAGCTTGCAAAGCCAAGCGCCTGGTTCTCTTTTTCTGCCTGCGCAATTTCAAGCGAGGGCACAGCGCCTCGGACATTGCCGAATTCCTGCCATGCGCGCGCGGATAGCGTGTTAGTGATGTTTGCGTAGGGGGAAAGGATAGAAGGGTAATCCGACATCAGGGAAGGCTCGGAAACCATGAAGGCAAGAGGCCGATGCTCGGACATTTCATGCATCTTTTTTTCAAGTGCTGGAAGCTCGGAGTCAAATGCCACGCGCGGCGTGTCAATCACCAGCTTTGAGGCGTGGGGCGAGAGGTCTTGCGAAAAGCTTTCAAATGGGACGACAAATGCGCCTGCTGTGCCATCCTGCAGCTGCTTTTTGTCATAAAGATAAGAGAGGGAAGGAAGAGGCGGGAAAGAAAGCTTTTTGCTGCTGAATGCATATGCGCGCGAGGATTTTATTTTATTTGGCGCATAATCCTTGAGGAAATCATCCTCTATCTGCGCGCGCGGCACTTTGTAAAGCGTGTCGCCTGCGCGTATTGTCTTTATCAAAAGAGTGCATTCGTCCTCTGCCGTTTTTACTTCCTTGCCCTTGCGGTAAAGCCGAAATACCTCGATTATCTTGCCGCTTGAGCTTGCACGGATGGAGTCGCCAACTGCAAGGGGCGATGAGAGCGTTATTTGCGCGCCATTCCTGTCCGCCCTTGCCACTTTTCCAAGCAGGGTGCCTGAGAATGAGGGGGCGTTGGGGCTGGTGAGCTTTTCCTTTCTTGCTTCGCCCGTGAGATACCCCTCCGTGTAGCCGCGCGATGTGAGTTTCGAGAGGTCTGTTTGCTCTCCTGAGTCAATTGCCTTTCTGTAAGCAGAAACAATTGCGCGCACATAGGCTGCGTCCTTGAGCCTGCCCTCTATTTTCACGCATGCTATGCCTGCTTTTTCCATTTCCGGCATCCTGGAAATGGTGTTCATGTCTTTTGTGGAGGTGAGATAGCCGCTCTTCACGTATTTGTTGTTGGCATAAAGCTTCCAGGGAAAGCGGCACATTTGCGAGCATGCGCCCCTGTTTGCGCTTCTTTGGGTTTGGATGAGGCTGAAAAAGCACTTGCCCGAGTAGGAATAGCAAAGCGCTCCGTGGCAGAATGTTTCCACTTCCGCGCCGCTTCTTTCCTTTATGAGCTTGGCCTGGTCAAGTGAAACCTCGCGCGCGAGGATGAGGCGGGAAAAGCCGAGCTTTTTCAGGTGGCGCGCGGTCTTTGAGTTGTGGGTGGAGAGCTGGGTGCTTGCGTGCAGGGGCAGGTCAGGCGCAATTTCACGGCACATCTTTGCCACGCCCAAGTCCTGGACGATGAGCGCATCAGCACCGTGCTCGTAGACAAATCTTATGTAATCCGCCACAAGGGGCATTTCAGGCTCGAAGATGAGCGTGTTGAGGGTAACGTAGGCAAGAACGTTATTCTTGCGGCAGTAGCTTATCGCTGATGCAAGCTCCTGCTTTGTGAAATTGCGCGCCCGCACGCGCGCATTCCAAATCGAGCCCATGTACACCGAGTCCGCGCCTGCTTCCACTGCCGCGCGAAGCGATGCCGGGCTGCCAACAGGCGCCAACAACTCGGGTTTCATGGAGAGATAAATGGCGTCCGGCTTTTAAGATAATGCCTGGCTGCTCCAGTACACCGTTCCTATTATATGCAGTTGCGCGCAAATAACGTGCGGGACGGCTTTCCTCTTCTTTTTGAAGGGCTTTCGCTTAACCAGGGGGATTTAATATGGCTGAAGAAAACGAGTTTAGCAGGATGGCGGACTACCGCAAGCTTCGCGCTGGCGGCAAAAGCGACTTTGAGGCGCGCGAGGAAGTATGGCCGTCCACCAGCGTGGGAATGAAGAGGAACGCGGACGAGAAAATCAGGCTGGAAGCCGTGAAGGCAGAAGCCGATTCCAAGGCAAAGCCATAACAGCGCCAGAAAAGCGTGCGCTGGAATATTATATGCCCGGCAGCTGCGCTTGGGTGTTGGAAAAAAATGGAAAAGAAAAAGAGGGAGATCAGCCTGCAATCCCGTATGCCGCGCTCACAGATGCGCTCACTTTCACCAGGCCTGCCGAGATTGAAACCTCCGGCGCTGGCGCGCTGCCCGAAGCATCCATGCTCTTGTAGTTGTAGTTTGCCAGCGGCTCCACGTAGCTGTAGCCCTCGTTCATGCTATCGAGCCCTGAAAGGGATACGCCTGCAGCCTTTGCCATTGCCTCTGCCTTGCCCTTTGCCTGCGATGCAGCGGTTTGCAGGAGCGCATTGTAGGTGCTGTCCTTCAGCTTGTCGGAAAGCCCGAACTGGACAGAGGAGACCTCGTTTGCCCCGTTTGCCACGGAAGATTTCACTATCGCGCCCGCAGTGGAGACATCATAGCTCACCACGCGGAGCGAGTTTGAGAGCTGGTAGCCCCTGTCCTCGTAGTTTTCAAGCGTTTTGTTGTATTCCTGGTAGCGGTCAAGCGAGTAGCCCACTGTCTTGATGTTTGCGTCCGGCACGCCAAGCTGCAATAAGCCCTGCTTTATCTGGCGCAGCTTTGCATCGTTATCAGCCTGGATGGTTGCCGGGTCCTGCCCGCGGCTCACCACGGAGAATATGATTTCCACCTTGTCCGGGGCGATTTCCTGGTTCGCATCGGCAGAGACCGAGAGCATGTGCTGCTGGTCAGGCTGCGACTGCACGAAGGTCGTCTTGGAAGGCGAGTAGTAAATTGCGCCCGAGAAAAGCAGCGCGGCTATCACCATCGCGAGTGCCATCGGCGTCACGTCCACTGCAAGTGTTTTTTGTGCCATTTGAATCACCTGACAGGCGTGTGATAGGGAAACTATATAAAGCAGGATACTTTTGCCCGGCTTGGATGCCTGGCAGCCATATGGCAAGCCACAAAAGCAATGTTCCTGATGCGGTTTGGCATGCAGCAGAGCCGAACGTTGAGGCTCTGCTATAAATATGTTCGCGCGCATATCATGCCATGCAGCTGAAGCGCGCGTGGCAATCATCGGCTTGCAGCCGACGGTGCGCCATCGGCGCCGCACGCCGATGGTCGAAGCCTGTTGCTCTGGCAATGGTGGTTGCAGCATCTTCATTGTCCTTATTCTCATCCTGCAAAAAGTTCGACCCGCGCGATTATACCAGGGTGCAGGCGCCAAAGGATAGCACGATTGCTTGGGCGCCGCTGGCCAATAAGCTGCCCGTGGCAGGCACAATAATGAAGGACACTTTGCGGGCGGACACATTGAAAAAGGACACGCTGGTGCTTCCGCTCAAGAAAGTGCCCATAGTCGCATCCAGGGGAAATGGCGGCTTTTGATGCTGATGCTGCGCTATTCCGCCCGCCGGTGCCGCAAGCCAATTTAATCCTTATGTACAATGGAATGCAGGTGAAGCCATGCGCAGCGCAGGATATGCAATCATTGCCATCATGCTGGCATTTTCCCTTTTTGCCCCAGGATGCACTGGCGCCAATGGCGGCAGCGCAAATGTCCTTCCGGAAAACCTGAGCGTGAATGATAGCGGCGCAGCCCCTGCGGAAAACCAGGCAGCGGCCGCACAGGCGGGCGAAAATGGAACTGATAGCAGCGTTGTGCCGCATGTCGGGCCCAAGCCAGGCGCGCAGCCAGCTCCGTATGTCAACTACTGCTACCCGACTTACTGGAAAGGGCGGCTTTCAGGCTTTGGGCACAACAATCTGTCCATCGAGCGGTGCGGGGAATACAATTATTCCATGGAAATCAGCGTGATATTCACCATGCCATTTGACCTGGCAGCCTACCTTCGGGGGGAAGATTTCAACTTCCTTGACTGCCCGGGCATTTCCGAGGCTGCGCAGAATGGAAGCGGGGACATAAGCATAGACGGCAACTTCAGGAGCGAGAGGAAAATAACCTCCAACGTGAGCGGCATTGTGGACAGGAACCCGGACGCTATTTCCACGTCTTCAGGAGCATTCTATGTGAGCCAGCCATATGGGCGCCTGGCGATTGCCACCTTCCCGCGCGCATCCGCGCAGGCGGCGAGGGACGGGAAAGCAACCTATCCGCACCTTGTGGCAAGCAGGTGCACGTGGGAGAACGGGCTGCACGTGACCGGCATTGATGAGGCTGCGCTTTATGGCGCCGATTGGGAAGGCTTCGCGCTGTCGCAGGACAACAGGACAATATATGGACGCTGGGGAATCAACAACACAGACGTGGGAAACTACACGCTGTCAAGGACGAATTAGGCGCCGGCACGGGCATTGGCGCGGCAGATAGAATGAGGATGAATTCGCGTGCAATCATTTTTGGCTGGCGTTTGGCATGCTGGCTTGCTGTCCGCGTCTCGCGCGCAATTTTAAGCCTTGCTGCGGAAATTGGCAGGAGGCGGTTTGATGAAGATAAGGAAATTGCAGATGCTGGCGATTGCGCTGGTCGCGCTTTCGTTCGCCACCGCTTATTTTGCCTATCCCCTCATGCCCCAGCGCGTGGCGTCGCACTGGGACATGGACGGGAATGCGAACGGGTACATGCCGCGCGGCATAGGCGTGTACTTCATGCCCATCCTGGGAGCGGCCATTTTCTGCCTCATGTATATCCTGCCATTCATTGACCCGAAAAAGGAGAACTACAGGAGATTCCAGGCAGAGTATGACGGGATGGTGGCAATCATAATTGCCTTCATGTGCTATGTCTACCTGCTCACGCTTGCCTATAACGCGGGCTACTCGTTCAACATGTCGCAGTTCCTTGCCCCTGCCTTTGGCGCGCTCTTCATCTACCTGGGGGTTGTGCTTGCCAAGGCGAAGCAGAACTGGTTCGTGGGCATCAGGACGCCGTGGACGCTTTCATCCGAAAAGGTGTGGGGAAGGACGCATGCTCTTGGCAGCAAGCTGTTCATGGCAGCAGGCATGGTCGCGCTTTTGGGGGTGGTGCTGCCGCAGATGTTTGTAGCGTCCATCGCAGTTGTGCTTGCCGCAGCGGTTGCCACGTTCGCGTACTCGTACATTGAGTACCGGAAGGAAATGAATTCGACCGAAGGCGCCCCGCTGCAAGCAGCGGGGTATCATCGCCATTCGGTCGAAATATTGCCAACTTCGCTCCGCTGCAAGCAGCGGAGTATCGCTCAGTTGGCAATGAAGGGGAAAAGGAAATGAGCCAGCCTGCGCAAACGTTTATAATCCAGGGAATGGGAATTGACCCATGCGGCTTTTGGCTTCAGCGCTCGCACTTGCATTGCTCATTGCAGTAGCATCCGCAGCAGCCGCCAATTCCATATGGAATGCCACGGGCTATCCGGCAGGGGCAAAGCTTTTCGGATACCAGGTGGTCCCGCAGGGCATTGGCTTTTCCGTGGAAAATTTCACCTGCGATGAAGGGGGATCGAAATTTCCCTATGAGGAAAAAAAGGCATATGCCATAGTCTCATATGGCGAACCGGCGGCATTTTTCACCCTGGACGGCGCGCATGGCTCTGCTTTTAATGGCATCCGCCCTGCCACAGATGAGGCAGGCATAGCTGGCTATCTTTATTGCTATTATGCCGCGGCAGGGCATGCCCCAAACCTCACGGGCGGCTTCTCCGCTATACACGCGGAAATTGCCAAGCTGAAGAATAGCCAGCGCCGGGGGGAGGCGGGATGCAGGATACTACTTGACACCGACAGGCTGCCATGCACCTCGTTTGAAACCTGCCAGCAGGCATGCTACAGCGTGACTTCGTTCTGCCAGCCATTTGCGCTTGGCGCAGGCAGGGCATTTGTCAACGAGATATGGGCATTCGAGAACAACAGCCGCGCGCTGGATGCCGCGTATTCCGCGGAGGGGAAGGCATATGCCGCTTTTGCGGGGAACGCAAGCAATGAGCTGGCGCAAGGCTATCTTGGCGCAGTCAATGAAACATATGCGGCAGCCGAACGGGCGGCGGCAAGCCAGCTTTTCTACGATTATTCGTTCTGCTTCAGCCCAGACTACCCTGCTGACAGCCTCTACGCGCTGAAAATGCGGGCTGAGAGGCAATACCGGAATTCATCGGTTTTCTACGGCATTCCGGCGCGTTCAGCGGACATTGCAAACCGCACTGCGGCTGCGATAGAGGAAAAAGAAAAGTACCGCCCTCCGGTAATCGAGGAAAGCGCAAAAGATTGCGCGCCGGGGGCGCTTTGCGGAAATGCAACACTCAATTACAGCGAGGCTGCCGCGCAGGCAGAACCGCCATCATTCATCGCAGGCATCCTTGATGGCATCGCATCCTTCTTCCGTGGCTGGCTGCAGCGGGGGAAATGAGCTGCCGCAGCGAATATGCCTGAAAAGCGCATCGCGTTCCCTGGCGCGGATTATCCGCCGCAGCGGAAATGAGCGGTGAACGGCACATATAGGCACATATATAATGCTTCCAGCAATAATCCGCTTGATGTTTTCAATTTCAATGCGGCGGCTATACGTTCTTTTTGCCTTGTCGCTTATCGCCAGCTCAGTGTTTGCAGCGGACGATTACAACCCGGGCATCCGCGCCTACTGCGAAAAGCTGCTTGGCGTGAACGCTGCCGCCAATGCAACCGATGGGGCGGCAAATGGGACGCAGGTGCGGCTGGTGGTTGTGAACGCCACCTTTGGCGCAAGCCACAACGACACCCTTGCAAAGCTCCTGGCTGCAAACGCGTCAATAGCCAAGATGCGCAATGCCGGGCTGCCCAGCCAGAATGCAATGGACACGTACATGCTTGCAAAACAGTGGTTCGGGGGGCAGGAGGCTATTGAGCTTTCCGGCGGCAGGCCGAACTACGGCTTTGCGCTCCAGAAAATCACCGAGATAAATGACCTGGAACAGGGCACCTACCAGGTGAACGACGACCTGAAAGCGCTTGCTGAAAGGATAAGCACAGCGGACAGCGGGGCGAACCTGACGTCCACAAAAGCACTTGTCGCGGATGCCGCGCAGGAGTTCCGTGACGGCAGGATTGACAAGGCAAAGGCTCTCATAATCCAGGCTTATGACGAGGTGACGAATGCCGAGTTCCAGGCAGTGCATTCCAGGACAATCGGGGAGTCGGCAAGAAGGACGATAGAGAACTTCCTGGCGGACAACTGGAAGACGATTGTGAATTTGGCCGCAGCCGCGCTTATCCTCTTCTTCCTGTTCCAGAAGCAGATACGCAAGGCGCTGGTGAGTGCACGCCTGAAATCCCTGATCCGCGAGAGGGCCGTGATAGAATCCATGCTAAAATCATTGCAGAAGGAATATTTCGAGAAGAAAAGCGTGACCGAGCTCACATACCGCGTGAAGACCAAGAAATACGGTGACATAATAAGGAATATAAACAGGCAGCTCCCATTACTCAAGGAGCAGCTAAGGCGAATTTGAACGGGTGTTGATGCGATGGATGGCAAAAAAAGCCAGGCAAATGGAAGCAAGGATGCGGCAGCGGAGGCTGGCCACGTCTTCACAGGGATTCCTGGGCTCGACAAGATGCTGGGCAAGGGGATTCCTGTCGGCTCCTCGGTCCTGATAGAGGGCGGGCCCGGCTCCGGGAAAACCATGCTCTGCCTGGCGATAGCCTCA
Organism: Microcaldota archaeon; assembly: GCA_026396415.1. Lineage (GTDB taxonomy): Archaea > Micrarchaeota > Micrarchaeia > Anstonellales > Anstonellaceae > UBA10161. Next base: position 10,246 of record JAPLWX010000018.1, on the reverse strand, counting down.
CACTACTGCAAAACAGGGAAAAAGGTCCTTTACATGAGCTTTGAAGAGCCCGAGAAAAGGCTCGTAGAGCACCTTGAGACCTTGGACAAGAATGCCAAGAAATACATAAGCAGCGACTTGCTCAGGCTGAAGAGGTTCAATGCGCTTGACGTGGCAAGGAGCGTGGAAGCGCTGCTATCCGAGGCCAAGAAGGAGCTTTTGATAGATGTTAACCCTGTTTTTTTCCCGACCGACTTCAAGCCGGACCTGGTGCTCATGGATTCGCTTACAAGCATCTCGTCCGCCTTTTCAGGTGAGGACAGCAGGTTCCGCATATACATGGAGCAGCTTTTCCGCTATCTTGAAAAGGAGAACATCAGCTCGTTCCTCATCCGAGAGGTTGCAAACCCATCGCACACCGGGAGGCAGGGCAGCGAATTGGGAGAAGCGGTAAGCTTCCTTTCTGACGGGATAATCATAATCTACAACGTGCTCCATCCTGGCGGCGAGCGCGGCACGGGAATAGAGATACTCAAGTTGAGAGGGGTCGCGATAGAGCGGAAAATAGTGAAGATGAAAATAGGCATGGACGGGATAACCGTATACCCGAACGAGCAGATCCCCTCAGGCTGCACGCTTACCTGATTCTTTGGGATTTCCGGTTTTCTTTTCCAAAAGCCAGCTTGTTGCATGCGCTTTTTGCCAGGATGCTTGCAAAAAACGGGCGCCTGAAATGAATTCGACCGAAGGCGCCCCGCTGCAAGCAGCGGGGTATCATCGCCATTCGGTCGAAATATTGCCAACTTCGCTCCGCTGCAAGCAGCGGAGTATCGCTCAGTTGGCAATGAAAAGATGATTCTTTTTGCAGAGGCAGGCGCATCCCTAGGCAGCCTTGCCGGGCTGCCCCTTTGCTTTCTTGCCCGCTGCCTGCCCCTTTTCAGCCGCTTTTTCCTTCCCTGCCAGCTGCGCTTCCGTGCCTGAGGCTTTCTTCGGCTTCAGGAGATTGAAAATGGACTTGTCCGACTTCACCTGGTCCTGGGTTTCCTCAAGGGCGATGGTTTCCTCTATTTCTGACAGGCGCGAGACATAGCTCTTCATCCTGTTTTCGTACACGCCGGTCTCAAGATTGCCCTTCTCGAGATAGTCCCTCTGCAGGTCCTTCATGAGCTGCTCAAGCCTTGCCTTCTCCATCAGGAGCATGGCTTTCCTGCCGCTGAAGTTCAGGAAGTTCTTCCGCTCGGTCTCGAGCTTCACCTTCCTCTGTATTATCTTGCCCAGCCTTTCATCGTACTGCTGCGCGGAAAGGGAGTACTCTTCGGTGGACATCTTGCCGCCCTCAAAATAGTCCTTCTGCGTCTCTTTTATCAGGCCGAGCACGATGGCCTCCTCGTTGGTCAGCTGGGACAGCTCGGTCCCCATCACATAGTAGCGCAGACCCATATACATGCACCCTGAAAGCAGCATTACCGCGAAGAACGCAGCCACCATGACCGTCCCATATTTTGCGATGAACGCCTCCAGGGAAAAGCCCTGGACGGATTCGAGCTGGTATGTAAGCTCGGCATCGTTGGCAAGCTTCTGGGCGTTTGCATAATCCCCCCTTTCAAAGGCGAGGTTGGCAAGCGTGTAAAGCCGGCTTGTCTGGGCGGTTTTTATGTTGCTTGCCTTTGCATCGTCAAGCTTTGCCCGAAGCCCGTTCAGCTGCCCGCCTGCTGCCACGCCCGCAGTGTAAATCTCATACATCCTGCCCACGGCATCCTTCAGCGGGCCGAACTTGTCCGAGGAATAGGACGCATTTGCCTTTGCGAACTGATCCTTTGCCTCGCCCTGGAAAATGCCTGAGCGCTCCATGTCCTGCCTTATCGTGTATGCCTGCTGCAGCAGCTTGAACGCCGAGTCGCGGTCCATATCCAGTACCCTAAGGTCCACTGTCCGCCTCTCCTGCAGTTTCGTGGTTGTCAGGCTGTCCTCGGTCTCTTCCACCGATGTCCCGCGTATGTCGAAGTAGAGCGTGAATGTGTCCTCTGTGAAATAGGAGGGCGCGCTCAGGCCTATCCTCACTGTCTTCTGCTCGTGCGGCGCCATTTCAGGGATGAACACAGGCGTCATGTTGATGTACTGGTAGAGGTAGCCTGAGACGTTTATGGTGACGTTTTCAAGCGGGGCGTCGAAGGGATTTGTGATGTTGAGGCCGAACGACGTGTCCTTGCCCCTCACAAGGTCATAGCCCGCAAGGGTGGAGAAGAAGTTCTCCTTTTCCTCCACTGTGAGCGTTTTCTCAACCTTCTTCTGCACTATGGTGAAATTGGATTTCCCGCTTGGTGCCCCGCCTCCTCCCGCTGCGCCGCTGGAAGGCGGGGGGGACGGAGTGAGGCCTGGCTGGGATGAGATGACCGTCACTATGGCGGATGCGCCGCTTGTCTTGTTCTCGCCGTCGCAGGTCCCGGTTATGTCCACTGTCATGGCGCCTGCCTGCGCGCTTGAGGGCACCGCCACTGAAACCTGGAAGTTGCGGGACTCGTCTGGCGCGAGGTTTTCAGGCCCCGAGTGCGTGGAGCCTGAAACAACCGACCAGTCGGATGGGAGCGACCATGTGAAATTTGCGCCGGTGGCAGTCTCGTTGCCCAGGTTTTTCATGCTGGCGTTCAGGGCAACTGCCGCAGAGCCCGCTGTTATCGATGACGGGATGCCGGTGAATGAAAGGTAGAGGAACGAGCCTCCCGAGTATGAGACGAATGTGCCGTTGATGTACCTTGCCTGCGGGTCTGCGGACGCGTTGAGCGCGGCAATGGCTATCGATACGGCATCCGCGCTTTGCGTCCCGGTTTTTGCAGTGGCGATTACTTCCACGCTTGCCGCCTCCCCTGCAGGGACATCCAGGCGGTAGCCGCCCCCCTCGGCCGTGCCATTGTAGAATATCATTGTGTTAAGGTAGTAATTGGACGACAGCCTGAAGCTCAGCGGCATGTCCCCGGTGTTGTTCAGCACCACATTGGCGACGGTTGCGTTGGTGCCGAAGAGCGCGGCAACCGAGAACGCGAAGGGCGTGGCGTTCCAGGTCCAGTCGTAATAGACGGGTATCGCCGTCCAGCCGCTTGCGTTGCTGTTCCCAAGCGTGTCGTTCGCCCATATCCTGTAGGTGTAGTTCGCCTCGTAAATGGGCGTGAAGCTTGCATTGTACACAAAGATGTGCGAGGAGTTCACCAGCCAGCCCATCGTTTCATTGGCAAGCGTGCCGTTTGCAGTGGAATTGTATTGCAGGATGGCCGTGCTGACATCGGTGAATTCAGCCAGCGTCGCATTCACGCGAAGCGTCACGTTCGGGTCCACCTCGGCAGGGGTGGAAGGCGAGTAGTTGGTGGAAAGCAGCACGGGCGCCTTGCGGTCGCCGAGCGTGAAGCTTATGGCGGTGATGTTGCCCTGCCCGAGCAGGTCATATGCCGTGATTGTGCACGTTCCCGCCCCTGCCTGCAGGAACTGGGAGTCAACAGTGAAGTTGCTCCATGACGAGTTGCCGGACAGTGCCACCGTGGAATTCGCGCTGTAGTTGGACGAGCTGAAGAGCAGGTCGGCGGAAATCAGCGGTATTGACGAGTCCCACAAGGCGAAGCATGTGAGGTTGTCGGTATCATTCGCGCCTGGCGGGCTGTGGCCTTCCAGGGAGTGCGCCGGCGGGGTGATGTTCAGGTTTTCGCGGGCGCCGGTGGCAACAATGGGCGGGTTGGTTATTGCAAGATAGGCGCTGTCCATCTCGTTTGCGCTGGAAGGGTCGTATATCACGAATGCGTTTTTCGAGTAGAACCAGTCGCTTGCGCTCCCGGTGCCGTTGAACATCTGCCGCCCGATGTGGAACCCTGCCGCGCTGTCCGCTATGCCGGCAAGCGGCGAGATGGCGGCGTTGCTGCTGTTGCTGATGAATGCCAGCCCGAACCCCGCCTTTTGCGCAGGCTCCTCGAACGAGACCCATCTTGCGCCGGAGATGCCGCTGATGTTGGCAGGAAGCGCGCCTGTGGCAGTGCTCCCGTTGCCATAGGCATAGGCGGAAAACCTGTCCTTGGACAGGTAAATGCCAGCGTCTGAGTATACGAAGGGGCTTATGGGCGCGGTGAAGAAAGGCGAGCTGGAATTGGTTTCCAGTATGAAATAGTCCGTCCCTGCGTAGAACGTGTATGACACGGTGTAGTTGAGGGTCAGCATGGCTGACACGTTGTACGCATACGTGGAACCCGCCCCGCTGTATTTCGTGAACACCGTGCCGCTTGTGAGCGATGACTGGAATACGCTTGCGTTGTAGGCCCTGGAGGGCGGGAAGCTGATGATGTTCATTTCAGGGGCGTCGGTGGGCGGCGCCGCGTCGGTCAGGTTGAGCCCGTTCTGCCCGCTTTCCACCCGCGTGACCGTGCCGCCGTATGCCGCGCGGGTGTCCACCTCGTAATTGCGGTTGGAGAAGGTGTATGCCCCGCTGTTGGCAAGGTCGGTGCCGATGCTTTCAGGCGCCATGTCGGCATATGAATAGTAGAGGTAGTACGTCCGGTTCTGCGAAAGCGCGTAGGCGTCGATGAATTCGATGCCGGTTGCGTTCAATTTCCCGCCGTCCGTGTAATTCCTGCTGTAAAGCTGGAATGGGATGCTCACCAGCTGCCCGCCCTGCCAAAGCGCAAGCCTGATGGAATTTTCGCTCGCGCCGCCCGGGAATGATGCGCTGAACCCCACAGGCTGCCTCCTCCTTCCCACCACGCCCCCTTCAGAGGCGTTCAGGGGCACCCTGTAGGAGAATATCGCCCCGCTTGAGTTGGTGAAATTGCCTTGCCAGGGCATGCCTGAATAGAACAGGTAGGGCACGGCGTATGCCGACTGCCCGCTCCAGATGGTGGCGCTGTGCCAGCCGGTCGCGTTGGCGGCGAATTCATAATAGTACGGGCCGGTTCCGTTCAGGCCGGTCCCGTGCATGGTGGCGTTTGCCAGGAGCAGCGTGCCGTCGGAAAGCCTCAGCGTGAGGTTGGGCGCGGACAGGAGGGAGGACGAATTCACCGTGATGTTCGCAATCGTGCCGTTCGCGAAGTACATGTTCGGCGCCCCGCCTTGCATGGCATCCACGGAATATGCGGGCTTGTTTATGGTGATTGCGGGCGCATAATCGACCGCATTGCCGGCCACCTTGCCCTGCGAGTTGGTGCTGTTGTATGGCCACCCTGGCCCGGAAGTGCCTATGAACAGGCCGCCGAAAGCATATGATGCCGTGCCCTGTATGGAGACATCCCCGGAGATCACATTCGCCCAGATGTTCCCCTGGTTCTTCCCGCCCACGGTGGCATTGAAGGAGTTTGAGGCGCCCGAGTCGTTCGCGTAAAGCCCGCTTGTGGACGTGAAGTTGTTCCAGTAGAAGGTGTTGCCGCTTGAGCCTGCAGAAATCTGGAGGTGCGCCACGCCTGGCGATTGGGACTGCAGCGTGTTGTTCACGAAGAGCCCGTTGGTGGCGCCGTTGAGCGCTATCGCGCTTGAGAAGTTGGATATCATGCAGCCGCTTGCAGTGGTGTTGGCGCTCGTTGTGTAGATCCCGTAGGTCCCGGCCGCGTTCCCGCCGGTTATGGCGCTTCCGCTGCATTCGACATCCGCCCCGCTGCTGCCCGAGATGGAGATTCCGCCGCCTGTGCTTGAGCCTGCGGAAACCCGCGCCAGGCTGTTGTTGGAGCCTGATGAGATTGAGATGCCATAGCCGCTGCCGCCGGAGATTCCGCTCGAATTGGAGATGGTGTTGTTGCTTGAGCCTGTTAGGCAGATGCCGCTGCCGGAGGATGAATTCCCTGTGGAACCCATGACGCTGTTTCCCGAGCCTTGCTCTATGGCTATGCTGCAGTTCGAGCCGGCCGCCCCCTGCACGCCTGAGAGCCTGCTGCCGAGGCTTGCGTTCAGCCATATCCCGTAGCCGCTGCCAGATGACGTTCCGTTGGAGCCTGAAAGCGTGTTGTTGCTGCTCGAGGAGAGGATGATGCCGTGGCCGGCGGCAGACGCCCCTGTCGAGTTGGAGATGGTGTTGTTGTTCGAGCTTGCGTCAAGGCGGATGCCCGCAGATGCGCCCATGCCTGCGCAGATGGTTATGTTGTTGTAATTCGAGCCTGAAAAAAGCGCTATGCCGTACCCGTTCGCAGACGTCCCGTTGCTGCCTGCCAGGCTGTTGTAGCTTGCGCCGTTGTAAATGTAAATCCCGTATCCGTCATTGCCCGACAATGCCCTTGTCGTGCTTGCGCTTGTGGCGCTTATCGTGCCGTTCGTTGCGCCATTGAAGTAGATGCCTGTTGCGAAGCTGCTTACCTGGCAGTTTTTCACCGTGGTGTTGGCCTGGTCGGTGTAGACGCCGTATGTGCTGGAGGCGTTGGCGCCGATGATGGAACCGCCCTGGCAATCAACCTTGGCATTCGATGCGCCGTCTATGTAAATCCCGTTTGCAGCTCCGCCAGACGATACGGTGTTGTTCGTGGCGCTGGCCCCATTCGCGCCTGATGTGAAGCGCATGCCGTTCCCGCCGCTGAATGAGGAATTGATTGCGTTCTGCCTGATGATTCCCGAGGTGGCGCCGGCGAAGCGTATGCCTTCGGAGAAGTTGGATATCGTGCAGTTCTGCACAATGGTGCCGGGCTGGTTGGAGTAGACGCCGTACTTGCCCGAGGTGTTGGTGCCGGTTATGGAATAGCCGTTGCAGTCCAATGTGACATTGGCAGCCGTCACGTTGAAGCAGGTGTTGCCGTTGCCAAGCGAGGCGGATGCCAGCATGTATACCGTGCCGGCGCTGGAAAGCGCGGCGCCGCACCCGAATGCGATTGTGGTGTTTGAGGACGCATTGGCCGCATTGCTTGCCGTCCAGTTGCTTGCGGTTGCGTTCTCAGAGCACGAGATGTTCTCGCCCGCCTGGACGCCAAGCGCGGCAAGGCTGAGAGTCTGGCCGGTCTGCCCTGCGATGATTGTCCCGTTCCTGTACCAGCTCCACGCCCTTGCGGAAACGTTTTCCAAGTCGCTGTCGATGTCGCTGAAGTTCCCCGGCGTGCAATTGGCGATTGCGGAAGGATGCAAAATCACCGGGAGGGTGGGCTGTGTGAGACTTGCCGCATGGTCGGGGTAGGCGTGCGTTGACGAGTTTTGCGCATATGCGCCGGTTGAGTCTGTGAACCCTATTGCTATGGCCGGCGTTGCCGTCGATGTGCCTGCGCAGTTGTACATCACGCTGAACGAAGTCCCGCTTGTGGAATTGGAAAGGTAGGAGCATGCGCCAGCCGATGCCGATATGTTGGATGCCGATATGTCCGTGCCGTTGTCCGCATCGGTCACGGTTCCGTTCACAGTGAAAGAGTGCCCTGTTGCCGCATCGGTGAAGTTGCCTACGCTTGCCTCTGTTGGCGCTGAGTTTAGGATTGCGAGCACTGATGAGTTTGTTGACTTGGCGCTTGCGGTCCACGTGTCCGCCGTGGAAGACTGTTCGCATGTGATATTGTCCCCCTTTTCAAAGTTCGTCGGGGCGAGCGTGTATGCAGCCTGCCCTGCGATTAGGTTGCTGTTCCTGTACCACTTCCATGCCCTTGCGGATGCGTTTTCAGTGTCTGAGTCCGGGTCTGCGAATGTCCCGTTGCCGCATGTGAGGGTGCTTGACTTGTATGCTGGAGATGGATTGATAGGCACGCTTGTGAGTGTAGGCAGTTGGTCCGGATAGGCGTTGCCTGCGGCAGCTGTTTGCACATAGTTTCCGCCGTTGTCAGTGAAGCCTATTGTTATCGAGGCTGTCCCAGGCACTGTGGGGGTGCAGGTGTATGTTACGTTGAAGTAGATGCTTAATGTGGAGTTGTTTGCGTACACGCAGGAGCCTGCTGATGCTGAGATGTTGGTTGCTGCTACTGTGCTGCCACCATCCACATCGCTTACCCCTGCTGTTGCGGTGAAAGTGTGGTTGGTTGATGCATTGGCAAATGAGGTTTGGTAGGCGATTACGGGCGGAGTGTTGCCTAATGTTACGTTTGCCGAGAGATTGGTTGCAATGCTTGCTGTCCATGTGTTTGCCGTCACGTTCTCTCTGCATGAAATGTTGTCGCCTGAGACTGAGCCTACTGCGGAAAGCACAAGCGTGCTGTTGTTCTGGCCGGCCTGCAATGCACCGTTCTTGTACCAGGCCCAGGCCCTGGCAGAAGTGTTTTCAGTGTCAGAGTCCATATCGGAGAATGAGCCTGCGGTGCATGTTGCAGTTGAAGTGATATAGAGCGGGGATGATGCTGCCGGGGCCGTGAGTGAGGCTGCGTGATCAGGGTAGGCGTTTGTCACGTTTGCCTGCGCGGCCGCGCCGAACAGGTCGGTTGCATTCGTTGCTATCGTGGCGGTTCCGGGCGATGATGCCGTGCAGTTCCTTGCCAGCGTTATCGACGTTGCGTTCGTGGAGTTTGACAGCGAAACGCAGGACCCGTAAGTCGCTGAGAGCGTGTAGTTGAGGTCGCTCAGGCCGTCAAGGTCCGAGATTGTCGTGTTGTAGGTGAACCAGTGCCCCACGGTCGCGTTTGCCACAGAGGAGATGGAGACCGAGGGAAGGTTGTTGGGGTAGGCGTGCGCGGATGAATTGCTTGCATATGCCCCTGCTGCGTCCGTGAAGCCAATCGTTATTGGATATGTGGTGACGTTGAAGATTGTGAGCGATTTTCCTGTGTATGAGGCTACAAAGGCGTAGTTGCCCGAGACTGCGACTGAATAAGCTGCATTCAGGCTGGTTGAGTTGTTGTAATAGGCTATCTGCACGGGCGCAGAGGGATTTGTGGCGTCGAAGATGGTGAGCGAGTTACCGATCTGTGACACCACGTAGGCGTAATTGCCGGAGACTGCGACTGAACGAGGATGATTCAGGCTTGTATCGTTGGTATAATAGGCCATCTGCACGGGCGCCGAAGGTGCGGTGATGTTGAAGATGGTGAGCGAGTTGCCGTTGACTGACTCCACATAGGCGTAGTTGCCCGAGACTGCGACTGAATTGGCGCTATTCAGGCTTGTATCGTTGGTATAATAGGCCATCTGCACGGGCGCCGAAGGTGCGGTGATGTTGAAGATGGTGAGCGAGTTTGCACCGGCTGACGCCACATAGGCGTAGTTGCCCGAGACTGCGACTGAACGAGCACCATTCAGGCTGGTTGAGTTGTTGTAATAGGCTATCTGCACGGGCGCAGAGGGATTTGTGGCGTCGAAGATGGTGAGCGAGTTTCCGTTGTATGACGCTATATAGGCGTAGTTGCCGGAGACTGCGACTGAAAAAGCTCCATTCAGGCTGGTTGAGTTGTTGTAATAGATTGTTTGCGCAAGTGCCACACTAGGAGTGGGGGTTGTAGAGGTGCAGTTGTACATCACGTTGAATGCGGTGCCGCTTGTGAAGTTGGAAACATAGGAGCAGGCGCCGGCTGTTGCGCTGATGTTGGTTGCCGCAATGTCTGCGCCCCCGTCCAAATCCGTGGCGCTCCCGTTCACGGTGAACGAGTGCCCTGCCGCCGCGTCCGTGAAATTGCCCACGCTTGCGCCGCTTGGCGCAGTGTTGTTGACTGTCACGTTTGCCGAGAAAACCCAGCCTGAATAGCTTGTCCCGTCAAAGGCAGTGGCGCGACAGGACCAGTTCTGGTTCTTTGAGAAGTTTCCTGCTGTCAAATTCGACACCAGCGTGGCTGTGTTGTTGGCAAGCCCGATGTACGAGGCTACAAGAGATGTTTGGTTTGCGCCGTTCATGTACCATTCCACAGACACGTTCATCGTGGAGTTTTGGGCAACCGCTGTCACATTGCACGAAATGCCTGCTGCCTTGGTGGGCGCGGCTGGCACCACGGAAATGGCGGTGACATTGGGCGCCACATACCCATATATCTGGGTAAGGGGCGCATAGTCCCCGCACCCCTGGAAGTTGCAGGTGAACTTTGTGCCGCTTGTGGAATTGTTGTAGGGAACGCCTGCGCCCGCATCGCCGATGTACAGCCCTGCGATGGACGAGAGGCCCATCCCTGTGACAGCCACGCTGCCGTTCATCACGTTTGCCCAGATGTTCCCCTGTGTCTGGCTGATGCCGCCGTAGGTGCAGTTGTAGAAGTTCGAGCCGTTCAGATCCTGCACATAGTAGCCACTGGTGTTGGTGAAGTTGTTCAGGCAGAAGGTGTTGTTGCCTGACTGCGCGTTTATTTCCACCAGATTGCCCGATGTTGCGGAAATGGTGTTGTTGGTGAATGTGTTGCTGCTCGATATTATTGTTGAATACCAGAATATT
>JAPLWX010000039.1 GCA_026396415.1 Microcaldota archaeon | reverse complement strand
GGGTTGACCCCCGCAAGTTCCCTATGTACCTGAAAGAGCAGGAATTCCGCTACAACAACCGCGATAAGGATATATTCCAGTTGGTCGTAAAGTACCTTGCAAAGATGAAAAATTAGGTGGCTAAAGCTTTACAATTACCAAGGAAATAGTCCTGCCTTTTCTGCTGCAGCTGCATGGCGCTAAGAATGTATAGAAGTGTTTATAACCTCTTTGCCGCAGATTATGTGCCGGTGTTTGCCATGACGAAAGCATCTAAAAATCCTCAAAATATAAATCAATCAAATCAAAAAGAGGCAAGTGCGCGGTACTGCCAGGGGCGCGAATTTGCAAAGGAAGGGGGCGCAAGCCTGTTTGAGGCAAGGAAGAAAATCAAAGCCGGCAATCTTGTGGAAGCGCGCGAATGCCTTGGAGATTCAATCGCCAATTTCAATAGAGCTGACCGTGAATACGAGCTCGCGCTTTCTTTTGTACAGACGTGGAAATTTGGGGTCAAAATCACAACTAAAAAGCACGGCCTTAATGTGTGCGACTTGGCATTCGCCAAAAAGGCGCTTGCGAAGATAGTGCCTCAGATTGAGCCGCCAATGAAAAATGAAGTTCCGGCATTTCCTGTTAGCATGAAAGCGCACGATTTTTGCAGGAGGTCGCCTGAGCCAGGTTCCCGCATCATCGGGTTCTCATTCTAACTGCCTTCTTTCATCTTCTTTTTCCTCAGCAACCGATGATAGCTTATGCCGAACCTGTGCGCCTCGTCGCGCGCGTACTGCAGAACTTTGAGCGCGGGAGAAGAATGCGGCAGGCGGATGGGAATGGCGCGCTCAGGATGGTATATTTCCTCGAATTCCTTTGCGAGCGAAACAACCGGCACTTCGAGCTGGAGCTCTGAAAGCGCAGAAAGCGCTGCAGAAAGTTGTCCCGGCCCGCCGTCAATCACTATCAGGTCAGGCATCTGCGCGCGCTCAAGCTTGAGGCGGTAATAGCGCCTGAAGACGATTTCGCGCATGGAGGCAAAGTCATCCTGCCCCTCCACCGACCTGATTTTGAATTTCCTGTAGTTTGCCTTGCTGGGCTTGCCATTCACGAACTGCACCATGGAACCCACCACATTGGTGCCGAAAAGGTTTGAAACGTCAAAGCACTCTATTGTCCTCGGGATTGCAGGAAGCGACAGGTCATGCTGCAGCTCCACAAGCGCAGGGTCTGCAGTGCCGGATATTTCGAGCAGGATGTTCTTGCGGAGAAGGTCGAGCAGCCCTTTCTTGTCCCCTCGCTCAGGCACCAGGATGCTCACGCTGCCGCCTCTCTTCTCAGAAAGATATTTCTCCAATGCCTTGCGCGATTCAGGCTCCTTCCCGACATATATCCTTCGCGGAATGCCGCCTGCCTCGTAAAAGCGCGGCAGGAACTCCGAAAGTGCATCATCAGAAAGCGCAGTGAACTCGTACTTGCGCCTGTCGCGTATCACGCCCTCAATTTGCCTGAATACCTGGGCATGGCACTGCCCGCCATGCTCCAGCAGCGCAACAAAATCCTCATTGCCCTCGCCCTCGCGCTCGAACTTCTGCCTCTCAAGGAGCGAGGAAAGCGACTGCAGCGAGTTTCGAAGCTCCAACGCGCGCTCAAACTGCTTTTTCCTTGCCGCCTCCTTCATTTCGCGCTCCATCTCTTCCATCACAACTTCCAGCTTTTTCCCTCCTGAAAGCGCATCCTGCAGCTTTTTCACCTGCTCCATGTATTGCTGCCGCGTCACCAAGCCAGCGCACACGCCTGTGCAGAAGCCCAGATGATACTGGAGGCATGGCCTTTTCTGCCCAAGCCTGCATGTCCTGAGCTTGAATATCTTCCGCAGCGTGGACGCCACAAGCACGTATGCCGAGCCAGACAGGAAGGGGCCGTAAAGCTTTCCCCTGCCTACCACCCTGCCGGTGCGATTTTTCCTCACCAGGAGCATGCGGGGATATTCCTCGTCCGTAATGAGAATATAGGTGTATTTCTCGTTGTCCTTCAGCTCGATATTGTATTTCGGGTAATGCTGCTTGATGAGGTTGCTCTCCAGCAGCAGTGCCTCTGCTTCAGAGTCGGTGATTATGAATTCGAGCGATGAGGCTGATGACACCATCTGCTGCGTCCTATCCAGCATGTCGCGCGAGAAGTAGCTTGCCACGCGGTTCCTGATGCTCTTTGCCTTGCCTATGTAGATGGGCACGCCTGAGGGGTTCCTGAATATGTACACGCCAGGCGATTCAGGCGCGGATTTGGCAATTTCAGATAGAGATGGCATAATGGTACCAAAATGCAGATGAGATATAAAATAGGTGGCGGATGCGCCGTGTAGCGTTCCTGCTAAGAGTTAAAATAGAGGGAGACGGTACACCCGAAGGCTCCGCCCCACCTCCCACGCTTCTTGCGAAGCTGGCTGAATTTCCAGTGAAAATTTATATAGGCACTGGAACGCTCATTCCGGCTGCTCAGAATGCCTTTGATTGCGTGAGCCGGCTGGCACGCTGATTGCGTACGAGGTTCCGTTGGGCAAAAGCTGCGCCCCGACCAGGCCCAAAAGCGCACAAACCGCGCTTTTCACCTCGTCATCCATGGGAATCAGCGTATGCCCCTCCATCTTGATCTGCGATTCGAAATTCGGCCCCTGCGTGAACCGCACCTTTACCCTGTCGCCATCCGGCTCCACATAATAGGAAAGGGTGTCCGCAACCGCCAACAGGGTGTTGCTGACCACGTAGTCATAATCAGGCGAGGACATCCCCAGCCTTATGCGGGTGTTGCCCCATTCGGTGCCCAGCATGGCTTTCACCCTCTGGTTGGCAACATCCAGCGTGACAAGATTTGCCAGCGGCGGAACAAGCCCCCTAGACAGGTATGAATTGAGGATGCCCGATATTCTTTTCAGGCTTCCAGTGAGATCCAGCCCCATTGCCGGGCCGCATTCCCGGTCAATGTATCTTGCCAGCCCACTGGCAGGCGCGCCGACCCTGGCATCGCGCATCTCGGAAGGATCGGATGGCTGCAAATGGCGTCCTCCTAATATTTTTGGCAGCCTGAGTCTGCTGTTTTTGCCTGCCTGCACTGGCGTTTGCGTCCCCTGCATAACATTGGAAACCATTTCACCCATGGCATAACACCTGCTCATGATTTTTCCAGTTCCATATCAAAAGGGCAAAAAAGCGCCCGCGCTACGGGAATTTTCCTTCAGGAGGCTTTCCGACCCGCCAAGCTGGGGAAGCCAGGCTTTTCAGCCAAGGATGGCAAAATAAAGGCTAAACGCAAAGAAGCTTGCAAATGCGCATTCAGCCACTTGAGCCATGTCAATCGTGTTTAGCGTTTGATAGGCGCCATATAAAAAGAGCATGTTTCATTTGGGACATTTCTGGCGCCCCTGCGCCGATTTTCGCAGGGATGCAGCGCGCCGCCATGCAGTTGAGGATTGCTTCGGCGGTATCTTAGCCTTCGTCGCCCTTCAGGCGGATGATGGCTTCTGCGATATCCCCGTTCGTCTCTCGGAGCGCGTTTTGCGCCTCCTCGCGCGAGCAGCCCGCCGCCTCCATCACCATCTTGATGTCGTCCTCGCCCGCATCCATCTCCTCGCTCACTTTGCCGGAGATTTGGAAGGATTTCTGCCCCTTCATGTCGATTTGCACCACCTGCGGCTCGAACACCACGAGCTTCCCGCCTTCCTTGAGCTCAATGGTGACCTTGACGGCGTCTATTTCCTCGGTCTTAATCCCCATCTGCGCCATCATCTTTGCCATTCCCTTCGGGTCCATTCCGGGCATCATAAGAATCACGCTCGTTTTACCTTATTCCTTAAGCAGCAGGTTCGCTTTCACCAGCTCCACCATCTTGCCCACGATAACCTTTTCCATCTTCCTGCCGCGCGCTGCGCTTTCCCCGCCGACCTTTCCTGCATAGCCGTATTTGGAAAACTGGTCCTTTGGCATGGGTATCACCCTGCCGAAATAGCGGTGCGAGGGCGCCTGGGTGCTCTTGCGCTTCTGCCAGCCTGTAAGCGACATGACAAGGGAGGCTTCCCCCTCGTCGGCATGCCCTCCCACTCCTATGCCTTCTATTTCCCACCAGGAGACAATGCACGCAGTGAATTTCAGCTCATCTGCAAGTTCCTTGAGCACGTGCCCGCATATTGTTGCATCAGCGCCGTGCCCGTTCATGAAAAGTATCCTGTCAAACCCGTTCCTCACAAGCTCGCGCGTGATGTCCCGTATTATCATCGCAAACGTCTGCGACTTGAGCGAGACCGTGCCTGCCCAGGGGCGGAGCGTGTAGCAAAAGCCGTATGTGATTGGCGGCAGCACCAGCGCGCCTGTCCTCTCTGCAACGCGCTGGGCAAGTTTGAACGGCACTATGGTGTCTGACCAGAGGGGCATGTGCTCGCCATGCGCCTCAAGCGCGCCCATGGGCACTATGACCACCGGCTTCCTGCGGGACTTGGCAATCTTCGCAATTTCAGCCGATGTGTGCTCTCCGAAAAGCGTGGACGCCATCTTCAATCACCCGTATATCCTGCCCAGCGCAACGCCGAACAGCATGAATATTGCAAATCCTTCAGCCAGCCATTCGCACTGAAGCCCCAGCGGGAAGGAAAAGAGAAGCCAGGAGGACATGGCGCTTGTAAAGCTTACGGCAAGGAACATGAGCGCTGCAAACTCCAGGCCAATGGCGGTCGGCGTCGGCCTCTTGAAGTTCTTTTTCGGGTTTGCCGCAAATGCCACTTTCATGATTCCGTAAATGTAGGCAAATATCGCGCCAGTGATAAGGGCAACGGCAAACGATGTAGCATAAAACTCCCATCCCGGAGGGGAGGGGCCGGGCATCATGAGGCTGCTCCACATGGAAAAGTACGCGGGGTTTGTGTAATATCCCATGGAGGCGAACGCGCCTATCGTGTGCACTATCAGCGATATGATTGCGAATGCGAATGCTGCGATGACCAGCTTCCTATAGTCCATCCCATCACCGCCCCATCATCGGGCGAGAAGAATAAAAACCAATCGTCTGTTTTGCTTTCCCGCATGTCCTACGGCAGGCAAGGGAATCCTATGATAAGGCTGAAAAGATGGGCGGCTACGCGCAACTGAACGATTTGATGAAAGACAATGATGCTGCGATTTCAAGGCTGGAAAACGAATAGTGCGATGCTTAACTTTCTTTCTCCCAACATTTCTGCACGAATCAGGCTTCAGGCTATGGCTTTTTGCAAGGGATTACCAGGTCAAAGAAATGGCCGTCTTTCCCGTCCGCATCCCTCATGGTACATTTGGTGAACCCTGTCTTCTCCTGAAGCTCCGCCATTTTCATGCTGAAATGGTTCTTTTCGCCCTCATAATATCCCGGCTCGCCGCAATATGCCCTCAGCACTATACTGTCGCCCTCAACTGTGGCATCCATGCGGTCGATGCCAAGGTGGCTCTTTGCGTACCTCAAAAGGTAGTAAAGCTGCCCTGCTTGCAGCTTGCTCAAATCAGGTATTTTTTTCGGATGTGCAACCAACGCAACCGTGTCAATGTTTATGCTGGCATTGCCTGCCAGCCCGCCTGCCAAGTCGGTACTCGAGTCGATTTCGCCAGGCCTCATGAAATGCAGGCTGATGAGGATTTTTGAGCAGCCCAAAGTCTTGCCAAATATTGAGACGGGCGTAGTTTCAGCGGAACAGATTACGCCCGCATCGTAGGCGCTTTTCCTGATTCTCTCCAGGGTTCCCTTTAGATAAGCGTCCCCTATCGCGCCATTCATTTCTATCAAGAGCGAATTTTCGTCCCAGAGCTTGAACCGCATAGGAGGGCCGTTTATTTCTTCCTCTGCTCTCACGACAGAATTGATTGCCTCCCTGATTTGCAGGAGCATGGCTTCGAATTTCCCGGCGTCCAATTCGAACTTTCCAGTGAGGAATCCCGTTTCCTCGGCTTCCCAATTTGCAAAATGTTTATCCCTTGGGAAACCGGACCATTTCACAGTATTTCTTTCCACTTCGGTGCCGGATTGCCTCTTCACGATTTCGCATATTTTTTTGCCAGTCAATGCACCTGCCCGGTTCAGCGGCATCTTCCGGAAATTCTGCCGTGTTTTTCCAATGCTTCCACTGAGTGGTTTACTTACGATAACCAATTCATTGCCAGGCATCAGCACACCGCAACTTTTCCTGCCTCGAACTGTTTAAATAGGTATGCCAATATGGAAAAACGCGTCTGCCGGCCTATCTCACTTTCCCTTCTGCCACATTCGCTGTTTTCACGGGCGCGCCGCTCACAGCAAGCTTCTTGCCGTTTGCAAGCGCGAAGAAATCCTTCACCTCGAATTTCACGGTGAGGAACTGGTCTATTGTGATTTCAGGCAAGGGAGACTGGGCCGCGCCTTCGAGCGCGATTTTATCGCCGGGATTTGCATGCGTCGGGGAAATCACTTCCAGCTTCCCGTCTTTCTCAACAGCCAGGAGCATTCCCTTCGACTCGATTCCGCGCAGGAGCGCTGGCTTGAGGTTCCTCACAAGCACGATATTCTTCCCGACCAGCTCCTCCTCCTTGTAATAGGGCACCAGCCCTGAGACAATCTGCCTCTCCCCGTCGCCCATCTGCACGGTTTCGATGTAAAGCTTCTCTGCATTGGGGTGCCTGCGGATGGCAATGATTTTCCCGACTTCCAAATCCAGCGCGGAGGCCGGGACGGGCTCCACAGGCGCTGCTGCCGGCTTCGTGCTTGCCTTTGCAGGTGCAGCGCCGGCTGCAGGCTTCGCGCCTGTTGCGGATGGCGCATGCGCGCCGCCCGCTGCATTGGGCGCAGTTTTTTTCCCATCAAGCACCTGCTTGCCCGAGAACTTCTGCGCAAGAGCCTCAATCTCCTTCTGCTCCAGCTTCCTGAAAATTATCTCGGGCTTTCCAAGCTCATGCCCAACAGGCAATGACAGCTTGCCGATGTCATCCCACTTCCTGGGCGCAATATTGAGCTGCTTGAAAATCGCCGCGCTGGTGTTCGGGATGAAAGGCTCAAGCACGATTGCCAGGTCCTTCACCTGGTGCAAAAGCACGTAAATGGATGCCGCGCACTTCGCCCTGTCTTCCTTCGCAGCCTTCCAGGGCTCGTTCCTCTGGAAATATGCGTTTGCCTCCTTGCCGCAGTGCATGGCAAGGTGCAGCGCCTCCTTGAGCTGCACTTTCTCAAGCAAGGTGCCAACTTCTGCAAGCCTTGCATTCTGTTCCTCCATGAATTTCTTGTCGTCTGCGCAAAACTCGGGCTGCGGCACCCTGCCTGCAAATTCGCGCTGTGTGAAAACCAGCGTCCTGTTCACCAGGTTGCCGATGTTTGCAAGCAACTCGTTGTTGTTCATTTCAGCAAGTGTCCTTTCGGAGAAATCCCCATCTTCAAAAGTAGGCACTGCGCTCAAAAGGCAGTAGCGGAGCGGGTCAATGCCATATTTATCAATCAGGTAATTCGGGTCAACAATATTCCCCAAAGATTTGCTCATCTTCTGCCCTTCCACTGTTATGTAGCCGTGGACAAATACCATTTTTGGAAGCGGCAAGCCTGCTGAGAGGAGCATTGCCGGCCAATAAACGGCATGGAACCTGAGTATTCCCTTGCCTATCACATGCGCGTCCGCAGGCCAGAACTTTGCGAATGTTTTTTCATCAGTTCCGTATCCTATCCCAGTAATGTACGTCCCCAATGCGTCAAACCACACATACTCTAGCTGGCTATCATCCCCTGGAACAGGCACCCCCCAGCCCTTTGCCCGCGCCATCGACCTTGAGATGCTAAAATCATTCAGGCCGCCCCTTATGAAGCTCAATACTTCGTTCTTGCGTGTCTCGGGCAATACTTTCAGCTCGCCAGTCTCAATCAGCCTTTCCAGCTCCTTTTGGTATTTTGAGAGCCTGAAAAAATAGTTTTCCTCCTCAATCTCCTCGGGCTTCGTCTTGTGCTCTGGGCACACTCCACCCACAAGCTCTTCGGGCTCATAGAATGCTTCGCAGCCCACACAGTAGAGCCCGCGGTATTTCTTCTTGTAGATGTCCCCGCTCTTTTCGCAAAGTTCCCATATCTTCTGGACGCCAGGCCAGTGCTTTTCCCTGTCCGATGTCCTTTGAAAGCTGGTAAACGACAGCCCGACCTTGCGCGCCATATCCTCGAAAATGGCGGAATTCTTTTCGCAAAGCGCCTCCACCGTGATGCCCAGCTTTTCGGCTGCCTGGACGTTCTTGAGGCTGTTCTCGTCCGCGCCTGTCACCAGCGCGACTTCCTTGCCGCGCAGCTTCTGGTAGCGCGCAATCGCGTCCGTCTGGACGAATTCCAGCACATGCCCTAGGTGCGGCGCGGCATTCACGTACGGGATTGCGGTTGTAATGTAGAATTTTCCCACGCTTATCACCGATGCTTGAGGGTATTGTTGGAAATGGAGGGTATAAAACACTAACGCCGATTCACCCACCGGAACGCCGCTTTGGAAAGCTATTTATATACCATTGTGGATTAACTTCCCCCCTCGGGCGCGCGCTTTTGCGCGCAGGGGCGGTTGTGGGAAATACATGGCGTCAGACGTTGACATCTCATCTTTCGTGGAAAAATTCGAGTCCTTCTACTCAGAGGCGCTGCGGGAGAGGGTAAACAAGCTTCTTACTGACTACCCGGTGCAGAAAAGCCTGGTGGTGGACTTTGAGGACCTGGAAAAATACGACCGCGAGCTTGCGGACATCCTCATCCGCCAGCCAGACACCCTCATAAACGCAGCTGAGCTTGCGCTTGTGCAGTCGCAGGAAGTGGTTTTCAAGAACGCGCACCCGGACGTTGCGTTCGAGCCGCACGTGCGCTTCTTCAACCTGCCGGACTCCGGCCTTCTCATACAGGACATAAGCTCGCGCAATATCAGGGAGCTTATCTCCGTAAAAGGCGTGGTCACCAAGCGCGGGCCCATCCTGCACAAGGTGAAAGTCGCGGTCTACAAGTGCCAGATGTGCGACGCCACCACCAAGGTGCCCATGACGAAAAACGCCCAGGTGCCCCAGGTATGCTCGGAATGCAAGCGCCGTGCGCTCAAGCTCGAGGAGGAAGACTCGTATTTCGTGGACGTGCAGAAAGCCGAGGCCCAGGAGCTTTTGGAGCGCCTCACCGGCGGCTCGCCTGCCGCGACCATCACGCTATGGATGGAGGACGACTTAGTGAACAAGGTGACGCCCGGCGACACCATCGAGATAACCGGCGTGATGAGACTCATCCCGCCTTCAAAGCCGCGCACAGGCACGGGCGAGGGCACGCAGATATACACCCGCTACATAGACGTTGTGAACGCCAAAAAGACGCAGAAGGACTTTGAGGAAATCGAGACCACCAAGGAGGACGAGGCGCAGATACGCGAGCTTGCGACCGACCCGAAAATCTACGAGAAGATGTACAACTCGGTGGCGCAGGGCATCTACGGGCACAGCGAGGTGAAGGAGGCGCTCACGCTCCAGCTTTTCGGCGGCACCAAGGACAAGTTCATCCCGGGCGGCGCGCCCATAAGGAGCGACATCCACATCCTTCTCATCGGCGACCCGGGGTCTGCAAAGACGCGCTTCCTGCAGTACGTGAAGGACCTGGCGCCAAAAGGCATATTCGTGTCCGGAAAGTCGGTGACAGGCGTGGGGCTTACTGCCTCGGCAGAGAAGGACGAGCTTGGCGACGGCGGCTGGACGCTGAAAGCCGGCGCGCTTGTCATCGCATCAGGGGGCATAGCATCAGTGGATGAATTCGACAAGATAGACGAAACCGAGCGCGCGGCAATGCATGAAGTAATGGAGAGCCAAACGGTGTCAGTAGCGAAGGCAGGCATCGTGGCGCAATTCCGCGCAAGGACGTCCATACTTGCGGCTGCAAACCCCAAGTTCGGCAGGTTCGACCCCAACCAGCTGCCAGGCAAGCAGTTCGACATCCCGCCCACCATACTTTCCCGCTTTGACTTGATTTTCCCCATCATCGACGTCATGGACGAAACCAAGGACGCCGCGCTTGCGGATTTCATGCTGAAAACGCACCGTGCCGGCGCTGAAACAGGCGACAAGGCAAAAGAGGACCCAAACGTCCTCTCAAAATCGTTCATGCGCAAGTATATCTCCTACGCGCGCCAGCACTTCCGCCCGCGCCTCACCGACGCCGCAATGAAGAGAATAAAGGACTTCTACGTGGAACTGCGCAAGATGGGCAAGGCAGAGGGCGCGGTGCCCATCACGCCGCGGCAGATAGAGGGGCTTGTGCGGCTTTCCGAGGCTTCGGCAAAGCTCAGGCTTTCAGACACCGTGGATGAAGCCGACGCAGAGCGCGCCATCCACCTCACGCAATACGTGCTTGAGAAAGTGAGCAGGGACAGGGAAACCGGGAAGCTGGACATCGACATCATAGCAACCGGCAGGCCCAAGTCCCAGATGGACAAGATAAACACCATAATGGGCATCGCGCTCCGCATACAGACGCAGCTGGGCGCAATCGAGGTGTCGCGGCTCGTGGGCCAGGCAACCGACGAGGGCGTGGCGGACGAAATGACAGTGAGGCGCATTGTCGACGACCTTATTTACAAGGGCGAGCTCTACAAGATAAAGCCCGGCTTCGTGAAGATTGTCAACCAGGTTGGCTGATTTTCCCGCGTTGCGATTTTCGTCGGGCGCATGGCAAGCCTTTTAAATAGTTGTTAAAACATCTTAAATCATGTATAGTGCTATCATCAATAAGCCCATTACGCGGGAGCATCTGCTAACCAACCTGAAGATGTGCCTCGAACATTTTGTAAGGCACTCGGTGCAATACGGCGTTTCAGGCAGGGTGGCAACCCATCTGCGCAATGAGGCGATGCTGATAGGCCTTGTCCATTTCCCGAAAAGGCAGGACTTCACGCTCTGGCTCTATTCGCCGAAAACCGTTGGCGACAGGCAGAGCATAAAGGTCTATTCGTGGGATTTTGGCGATAACCACCACACTGAACTGAAAACACAGCCGGACGACCCCCAGGACCTTGGAGCGATGTCATTTGGGACGATATTTGTTTCGGTGGACGGTGCCAAGGCGCTGGCATCCGCAATATCCTACATTGCCGGGCTCAGCGGCAAGCAGCCCAAGCCCCTTGGTCCATACGCCATAAATATCGAGAACGGCTTCATGAAGCACCCGAAAAATGCGTTCTTGAACCAAAAAAACATCTGCATCACAGCATATATCGTCACGACCCCGTTGACCGATTTTGGGCAGTAGGCCGGTTTGCCATGGGTTCGGCTGGGGCAGCGGCAGCAAACCGTTTTAAACCAATAAGCTGCAATGGGTTAAACGTCTTTTAGCCATTGTACAGTGGCGGGATTGGGAAGGTGTCAACATGAAAATAGGAAACGTTCTCTCAGCCAGGGGTCTCGCGTTCTTGATGCTCTTCTCGCTTGCCGTGCTTGCTGCCAACCAGGTGAATTTCTCCGCGATATTAGGCGGCGCTGCCAACCAGTCATTCACATTCTTCCAGTTCATGGGCCCCATTGCAGGCGGCTTCCTCGGCGCAGGCGTGGGCGCGCTGTCCGTGCTGCTTGCAGAGGTGATTTCATTTGCCTGGCTTGGCAAACCCATCAGCCTTCTCAACATCGCGCTTCTTGCCCCCATGCTCTTTGCCACCGCGTACTTCGCGGCATACTCGCGCGGAAAGTTCGCAGGCGCGCTGGTGTCGCTTGCATGCATGGTTGCCTTCCTGGCGCACCCAATAGGCAGCCAGGCATGGATTTACTCGCTTTACTGGCTCATCCCCACAGTCGCTCTCGTACTGCCCGAGCACCTGTTCCTGCGCTCGCTGGGAAGCACATTCACCGCGCACTCCGTAGGCAGCGTGGTCTGGCTCTATGCATTCCCAAGCACGCCGGCATTCTGGCTCGCGCTCATCCCCGTGGTTGCATTCGAGCGCTTCATGTTCGCATCGGGCATAAGCGTCTCCTATGTCGCGCTCAACGCCCTCTTCGCGCGCGTGGAAGCAATTGCAAAATCAGGCTTTGTCACGCTTGAGAAGCGCTACGCGCTTGCGCCGGCACGCGCCAAGCTGCGCTGAGCTTTTTTCTTTGCTCTTTTCCTGTTTCCCTGGGCTAGCCGCTCTTTTTGATGGGCAACCCGCGGCCTTCAGTCAACTCTGCCACAATCTCCCCGATGCGGGTGGCAACCCTGCCTTTATGCTCAGGGGGCAACGGATCAATCGCCATGCAGGCGCCCAGCATTGCTTTCCTGCCGCCTTTCATGAAAATCGCCACCAAAGTGGCGGCGATATCGTTTTTGTCGACATCATTCACCAAGCCAATGCTTTTGCACAGCATATTCACGCATACGCCACGCTCAGCATTTGCAAAGACAGGATTTTCTTTCTCATTGCCCACGAATTCGGCAAGCTCAGCATGCCTGTCGCGAACTGCTATCAGCCCGCAAACCTTGTTGGCAAGCCCAAGCTTTATCGTATCCGCATCGGTTTCCGGCAGCGGCTCCATGCCTTGGGCCGGATATTCCTTCACGCCGTCAAGCATGCTGCAGACGGTTATAAGCGCTCTCGGGGTTTTCAAGGCAATCGCATCGAGGTAATCGCCCATGGTGAGCCTGTGAACTCCTGCCACTGCCTTGTCAGGGGAAGGATTGGCTTCCATGCTGCCCACTGTTTTGCAGAAAGCGGCCAGCGCAGTTACATCCTGCGTCACAGCATAAATGAACTGCGCCTTGGCTGCAAGCTTGAGGGCGCAGTCTTCATCCACGCCATTGAACAGGCCGGCAATGGCTGTCCAATTATCGTAAAGCGAGCTGTTTGCCCCGCGTGTCGCCATGATATTGTCTTTTGGATTGGGCTCTGCAAGCAAGCAGGTTGCCAGCACATACGAAACCACTGAAAAGACGCCGGCTTCAGCCTCTTTAGGCGTAATGGAATGACTTGAAAAATTGTCGATAGCCGAATATGCAAATTTCATTGCATCCGTGCCATCATTAAACGGTCTCATCATTAATTGGGCAAATGCCCTCTTATCATCCATCGGCATCCTGGCAAACTCAGATGCAACAGACTCGAAAGTAATATCGCGCAGTTTTATCTTCCCTTTTCCGCCGGCAGGGCCATCGTACAGGGTCCGAAAAGCGGCTTTCCTAAGGTTGAAAAATTTCCCGCGCAACACTGATTTTGAAACACCCAGCATTTCCTCGGACGGCAGGATACAACCTGCTAATTTAGCCATGAATACACCCCACAAATGTCACTGGGGCTGTATTATCGTGAAAGTATTTAAAAATGTGACTTTGTGTTCTATTTTTTCAAAACTAGCCTTAGCTTTTTCAGCGGCAGCCCGACCACTGTCTCGCGCTCGCCCTTCACTCTCTCAACAAGCCGCTTTCCCTTGCCTGAAACGTCATAGCTTCCCGCCCTTCCTTTCCACTCGCCGCTTTTCAAATACGATTCCAGCATTTTCGGCGTGAGCTTTTTCATCCTCACAGCCGCGCGCACAAAATATTTCACGCACTTTCCGCCCGGGAAAACAACCGCCACGCCGGTGACAACATAATGCGCCCTGCCTGACAGCTCAAGCAGGATGCGCAGCGCAGTGCGTGCGCTGCCTGTTTTCCGGTAAATCTTTTTTCCCCTATAAGCAATAGTGTCCGCCCCGATTACCACTGCGCCCCCGCTCCTGCGCGCGGAAGCCCGCGCCTTTGCCTCGGCAAGCCTCATGCACGCAGCCGTGTTGCCCTCGCCTCGCAGCAGGCGCTCGCTTATCCTCGCAGGGCGCACCGTAAAGCTTCGCACAATTTTCCGCAGCAGGCGCTTCCTCCGCGGCGAGCCGGAGGCAAGGATGATGTTTGCAGGCGGGCGATGCCTGATATTGCGGGCATTTGCGGCTTTTAGGATGATTCGCATGCTGCCATTTCTGTGCCCCTGCTTAAAATGGGCACCGGAATATCCGTTGCAGAAAAAAGATTGGCAAGGGATGCTTTTTAATGCGGCTTATGCATAAAATGCATCGCAGCGCCGTGGCATTATGGCAAAGAACATGCTCAGGCATTTCAGGTTCGAAACGGAAGACGAAAGGATTGCGCAGCAACAGCAGAAAGACTCCCGCTCTGCGCAGTGGATCATCAATTTTGCAGGCAGGCTGATGAAGGACAATGCAGGCGTTGTGCTTGCCTCGCCATATGTGCCAAGAAAGCCATATGCGATAAAAGCTCTGAAGGAATACAGCGAGAACATCACGGCGCTCCACCATGAGCTGGCGGGCGTTGACAATCTTTTTTTCATAGCCCCATTCGAGCGCGGCTCCACCAGCGCAATGTTCCACGGGATGCCGAGGATATGCGTTTTTATCCTAGGCAACAAAATAGACGTTGCCGAGCTCCTGCCCCGCGCAGGCAACCCCCGGATGGGAGGCGTCTATCCCCCGCAAGTTATCGAGGCCATGCGGCTGTTTGCGGACAAATCCTCCTCTTTCCTCATCACAGGCACCCATCCTGCCGTGGAAATGGTGCAAAGCGCGCTGTTTGAATACCTTGCCAACAGGGGGATGCACGCTGCAAAGCAGATCAAAACCGATGCGCGCTTCATCTGCCCCATAAGCAAGCAATAGGCACAAATGTTATAAGCTTCATCCGTGCTTTTCCCCGCGGTGTTTTTATGGCGTTTGGAATGGGCGACGGGGAAATAGAAATCACGCTTGGCCCCACCACTTTCACCCCCCGGGAAACGATAAACGGCAGGATAAAAATCCGCCTTCCCTCGCCGCTTGACGCGCGCGAGATCCGGGTGGAATTCTACGGCGAGGTGGAACGCGGCTCCAAGGTGGAGCGCGTTTTCCGCTCGACGCAGAAGCTTGGCGGCGAACGGACCTACAAGGACGGCGAAGTCTTCAGCTTTTCCCTGTCAATCCCCGAGCAGGCAACCCCTCTCGTGGCGCAGGGCACATTTGGCGCGGTCCGCGACCTTTTTTCCCCCAAGCCGCGCAACTGGTTCGTGCACGCGACCATAGACATCCCCATGGCGCCCGACATAAATTCGCGCATCTCGGTTTACATGAGGCACTGAAGCGGTCTGCGGATGCCGGCTTGCGCCGCATCAGGCAACCTTTTATTTTGATGCTCATAGAATTCCATAGGTTGCCATGTCAAAGTGCCGCTTGCCAAGCATCGTCTTCAGCCCCGAAGGCAGGCGTTTGCCCCTGGCATCGCCCTGCTTCAAGGACCGGAAACTCCTGGGCGAGCTGTCCATCTTGCTTCATGAAAAGAGTATATTGCCCATTGTGGCCTCTCCGCTCTGGGAGGAGCCCAAGATGAACGGCTCACGGAAATCGGCATTCATGAATTACCTTGATGGCACCTATGCGGCAAACCTGTTCGAGTTCCTCAGCCTCACCACGGATATCGACAGGATGCTGGTTGTGCACGGGGAATGGGAGAAAAAAGTCGCGCAAGGCTTCCTCAACAGCAATTTCAACTACACCCTTCTCATATTCGGCGAAAGGCTTGACCCGGTGGCGCTGGCAAAGGGGAACAGCGGCAGGCCCAGGCCGCATTACGACAGCGTCCACATGGGCAAGGTGCTGGAGCTTACTGGCCTTTATTCCCGCTTCCTGCTTCTGGGCAGGCAGAGCAGCGTCGAGATGCTCCGGGCCGAGCTGCCGAAATACTTCAATATCGTGGAGAAAGAGCTGGGCATCCAAGGCTTTGCAAGCAAGGTTATCGAGGTTGCGGGAAGCTTCCTTCTTTACGACCAATAGGCGCGCGCAAAAGCCTGCACCAATAAAACACCTGATTGTTCCTGCAGGCGCAGGCAAAGGATAGCCTTAAATGTATTATTGACCATAAAAAAACACATGTACTCCGCCATGGCATCCATCCCCGACTTCAGGTGCTTTACTAATGGAAAGAACCCAGCTGCCACGAAGCGCATGGCAATCGTCCTGCCGCACAAGAACGAGCACGAGCCCCTGTTTCCGGTGCAGCTCAGGCTTGCCGCGTGCCTGGAAAAGGAAAAAATAAGGGCAACCACGGCAAAGATTGAGGACAGCATGGAACGGGGGTTCAAGGCGGCTTCCTTCCAGTGTGAAGCGCTCGAGAATCTCTATTTTGCCGAGCGCGACAGCGCAGTGAGCGCCGCGCTCATGTTGCAGGATTACCTCGTCCGCGCGCGCTTCATATCCAAAATAATCGGCAATGGCAAGCCCCCGGTGTTTGTGCTTGAGCTCCATGCAGCTGACAGCACGTTTTGGGAAAGCCTTGACAGCCCCGAGGCTGCCGATTTCTACAAAAAGCTGGACGGCACCAACCTCCTGGTTGCATCTTTCCTTTCAGGCGCGCAGGACACATTCTGGAAAATCAAAATGCTAAGGAACAATGTTTTCCAGGGAGCCGCCGCGGCAGCCAGGCTTGCAGGCTTTGATTTTACGAAGGCGCTTGGGGCGCTTCAGGGCATTTGCGGGAAACTCCTGAATGCAAAAATGCCCATTCTCTGCGTGGAGACCCCTGCCAAGGGTGTTCCATTGCCCAAAAGCCACCCGATGTACGGCCACTACATAAGCCTCGAATACCCTGACGGGCGCTTCAGGCTGAACAATGGCACGCCGGATTTCGAAGCCCGTTACTGCGCAACCCTCCTCAAGCCAATCGATGGCGGAATCCCTGACGCATGGATTGCAACGCTTGCGCGCGCAATCGCCGCCACAGCCGTCAATTAGGGGCGGATGGCATTTCTTGCGCTTGAGAGGCGCCTTTTGGCATACAAAACCTGCCTGGTTTTTATTCCCTGCGCGCGCAAACTTCAATATGGCATTTGACTGGAAAGAATTTTTGACGCCGAGCTGGAAAAAAGCCGCAGTTGCGGCATTGCTGTTCATTCTCTTTGTGCCATTCATCAATTATTGGAACGGCATCATGTGCATCCGGGCGCCCTGCCCATCCTCAAGCGCCGGCTCCATGCTCTTATTTGCGCTGTCTGGCCCAAGGCACATCTACTCGCTTGACCTTCCCATCGCCCTGGCTGGCATTGCGGTTTGCTATGCAATCGCCTGCGCGCTCGTTTCTTTCCTTGCCAAAAGGCGCGGAAAAGCCGTGAAAGGGAAGTGATATTATGGACACTCTTGCCGTGCTCTCGACGCTTGGAATGGTTATCAGCTCGCTATGGCTCTCCTACACTGCGCTTAACCTCTACAAGGGCGGAAAGCCGCGCGAGCTTTATGGCTTTTACATGAACACCGCGGGCTTGTTTTCCCTTGTCGCGGTGGCAGCATGGGTGCTTATGTTCGCGTTTGTTTTCAGCGGCGGATTCAAGGATGCCGCATCCATTGCGCTTGCAGTATTCTCGCCGTTCCTTCTTCCTTTCTTCATCATCATTGCGATAAGCGCCGCCTCGCTGTTTTTGTCAAAAAGCACGGACAAGGTCGGGTTCATAGTGGTGATTGGCACATTCATCTGGCAGCTTTCCATCGCGCTTACATCAAGTTATGGCTGGGCGATGTTCGCGCTCGGAATGGGTTATTTCCTTGCATTAATGACAATGCTGGTCGGTGGAAGTTTCCTAGGGGGGATCCTTGGAAATTTCTATCCCGCAACAGAGGCAAAGATGCGCGAATGGCTCCAGTCGCCCGACCCTGATGATACGTATGGGCAGGCCAATGCACTGTGGCGCTGGTCTGCAAAGAACAATCCTGCACAACATGCCATAAACATTGCGCAGATGAAGCAGACCCACTTCCCGTCCAGCCAAGTGGTCCAAATTTTCCTCTATTCATTCTGGTCAATATTGTACGCGGTGGCGGCTGAAACAGTAGGCAAAGACCCCGCTTTCTTTGCCCAAATAAGCAAAGATCCATTTCCATTCATATTCGGACCGTTTTTCGGGCTAATCTTCCTTTTCTTCGCCTGCATTATCATTTACGGCATCCTGGTGTGGCGCAAGAGCAAGCAGATGGAGCTGAAGCTGGACAAAGCTTCGTTTGCAATTGGCGAACAGGTAACAGGCAACATCATCCTCAAGCTTGACAAGCCAAAGCAGGCGAGGGGGCTGAAGCTCGAATTTTATGGTGTGAAGACAACTGGGAGCGGCAAGCATAGCCACCATGAAGTGATTTGCCAGACAAGCATTGATTTGTCTCCCGCCCGGATGTACCAGCGCGGCGAATCCATCCCATTCTCCATCGGCGTTCCCGCCAGCGTACGAGCATACATCTCCCTCTCTTCGGCATCAAGCACCTGGGAAAAAATGGCCATAGTGGATGCCCGGCTTGAGTGGAATGTGAAGGCAACACTTGACCTGCCTGGGGAAATCGACCTCGCCCAGATAGCAGATATCAAAATCACTGACCCGAATGCAAATCTCCAGGAAATTGCAGCAGTCGCCGCCGAGTCCAAAGGCATCCGGCAAAAGATGTCCATAATACCCATCGCAATATTCCTGATTTTCATCGGCTTTTTCATCTTCCAATTTATCTCGATTGCCGCCCAACACGATGCGACCAGCTTATCTGCAGATCCGCTGCACAATAGCCAGGGCGATGCGCAGGTCATCAAGGGCTACAAAATGACAGTCGACATACCCCGTTCCTTCACCCCCCCGCCAATGCTGGCAGTGCTTGATGACACCATAGAAATAAATGGCAAGCAATATGCCCTGAATGCCAGCAATTACGTGAGCGCGAACCCCTACAATGACGGAAAATCAACGAGGATAATATGGGTGGTGAAAGTTGACACCAAGAACATGACAATTCCTGATTCCCACAAAATGGACATTTATATGGACTTGTCGCTTGAAGGAGGCGTCGCGCGCGCGTCAAACTACCGCACGGAAAAATGAGGCATTTTGTAGGCTTGAACGGGTCCTTGAGGCGACATTTCGACAATGGAGGACTGGGCGGAGATGGGCACATAAAATCATGGAGGATTTTTTCATGGCATCCGATTGGAAAGAATTCCTGGCGCCAAGCTGGAAGAAAGCCGCCATTTTTGTTCTTGCATTCATCACAATCTTCATTGTCATTCATTTTCCGCGTTCTGGCTGCACGTTTTATAACGGGGCAGCCACCTGCGGAACCATCCTGCCAGGCACCGAACTTGGCATAGTGTTGAACAGCGCTTATGTTGAAAGTTATGGAATTCTTCACTTGAACGCATCATATATACAATTGACAATCTTGGAAATAGTGGTATCCTATCTCCTTGCCTGCGCGCTGGTTCCGATCCTTGCGCCAAAGCCGGCTCAGCTGGCCAAGAGGAAAAAATAGCGCCACGGCGTTCCTGAGCCGGCAGGCGCGCCGCCAGCTTCTTAAAACCTTCATATCATACGAGCTGTGTATGTCCACCATCCATCACATGCTGAACAGCAGCAGGCACATGAAGGAATACGGGAAAACGGTCAGCCTAAATTCGCAGAACACCCAGAAGGCCGCAGGGTTTGCCGGCTATCTCGTGCGCAATAAAATCGGGCTCATGATAGCTGGCGGCGCGCTTTTCCAAGCGAAGCCCGGCAACGAGAATGATGACCTCAAAAAAATCAAGGACATCATCAGCCCCCTCTGCATCCAGATGGAGAAGCAGAAGCAGCCCCACAACATCCTTTTCATCTTCCCAAACGAGCTGGAAGAAGGCCACCACCACTTCATAAAAAACAGCTATGCGTTCGAGCTTTACACCTACCGCGGCGAAGGCGGGATTGGGATTGACGTGGGCGCGCTTTCGCTCGCGCTCAGGGACAAGAATAGCGACGGCAGCTATCCTGACGCCATCGGAAACGACGGCTTTGTGAAATACGAGAGCGGGGTCGTTTCAAGGCTGGCAACTTTCATAGGCCAGCACAGCTCCTTCCTGGTTGCCGGCCTGCTGAAGGAGGCAAGGCGCACAATCGGCGATTTCCAGCGCCTTTTCAACACCCCTGGCATGGGGAACAGGAAAGTCGGGCTGGCTTACAATTTTGTGATGAATATGGAAACAGGCTTGCTTGTCTCCCGCTAGCCTGCGCGCTCGTTTCTTTCCTTGCCAAAAGGCGCGGAAAAAGCTGACCAACAACCCAAGCCCGAAGCCCATGCCTTTCAGGCATGGGTAAATGCTGATTATCTTCCGCACATAATTTTCTACATCTACCAGCAAGCCCAAGCCTTTAGGCTTGGGTTGTTGACATGGCTGCGCCATTTTATCTGGATTTTGTTACAAATTGTTCTATATAAAACAAAATGTTGCATATATGCTTTTTTTGGAACAGCCCCATTATATCCCACAATCAGAATAACCATTCCTTCGAGGTGGTTTAGATGATGAACTCACAAACAGCCATTAACATGCAGAATGGGGCAGGGCACGGGGGGATGAAAAAGGCCGTGAAGACGGCGAAGCAGGCGATAGCGAAGCTTTACCCCAATGCGCTGATGATCAGCCATGGCAAGAAGAAAGCCAAGATAGCTATCGCGGTCAATAATTGCGAGGTGCCGCACTACATAGGCTTCAAGGAGGGCGAAACCCTGAAGCTTTGCAACGAGGTGAAGAGCGCGCTTGGGGGCTGGCAGGGCATCGAAGTGAAAATCCCGTGCTTTTGCCCAGGGAATCTCAAGCCTGAATATGGCAGCGACTTTGCCTTTTTCACGGTTGCCACGCTCAAGCTGCACCCGCATAACCACTCCCTCGATGTGATTTGAATGTTGAACTCGCAGTCATCGGGCAATGGGCAGGCCGGGGCAAGAAAGCCGGACATGAAAAAGGCGGTGGAAGCGTCAAAAAATGCAATAACCATGGCTTGCCCGGACGCGCTTATGCTCATCAACATGAAAGCGGGCTCTGCCCGGATAGACATTGCAATCAGGGGCGGCGCCAGATACATAAACTTCGGGGAAGGGGAGGCAAGCAGGATGCTCAATGCCGTCAAGCGCGCGCTTAGCCCATGGGACGGGATTGATGTGAAGCTTCCAAGCCTCAGCCCGGGCCACATGCGGGAAGAATTCGGCGGAGGGGCTGCCTGGTTCACAAACTGCACGCTCACCTTCGCGCAGCCCAAGCCGCCGCTCGATTTCCATTGGGCGTTCAGCGGCAACTGAGAAGCTTATTTGCCCGGGAAAAGAGCAAAGATAAATAACTGCTAGATATTCCAATATTCTATTAGTATTATTTCAAGCCTCCGTCGTAAGCCTCTCGCGAATGGCATTTCTCGCACCCGAAAGGCAGCTTCCAGGCATCAGATTCGCCTACGAGGCGAATACTCGCCAAGTCTGACTTGGCGATAGAAATTAAAAGCTAAACGCGCATTTCTCCGTGCTGGTGATTGTGATGGCAAAAAAAGAATTCTCAACAGGCTGCTGCCCGCGCTTCAACCCAAAGCCATGGCAGAACAAATCGCACAAGTGGAAAAACAAGCTTTTCATAAAAAACACGCTGCGCTGCTTTTTCCACATCCCTCTTGGCATGAATAAAGTGATGATGAAGAACATGGATCTTATGAATGCCGCGCACGCGAAAAATCCTGAAAACATATGCATAATAGACGACCGCGGGCTTTTTGCTTCCGATTTGTACGTGGCAGTGGACAAACCCGTCCCAGGCGCCGCAATGGCCACCCTGAGCGGCACATACCTTTCGCGCGTGTATGAGGGGCAGTACAATGAAGCGGGCAAATGGGCGGCAGATATGGCCTCCTACGTGAAAAACAAGGGTTTCGCGCTCAAGAAGCTCTACTTCAGCTACACCACCTGCCCCGCCTGCGCAAAGGCGTATGGGAAGAACTATGTGGTGATATTCGCGCAGATATAGGTGATATTATGGCAACCAAACCAAGAAAAAAACCAGCGACTATTATCGATGAACAAGTGGGCATGGACCGGGATACGATAGACGAGGAAGGCATCGAGCCGGAATTGGGCGCCATGGATGCCGGAAGGGAATCCGCCTTTGCGGCAAGCGAAGCGGCTTTGAAGAAAAAGCGAGGAAAAAAGAAAAAATAGCCAAGGTGTGCTGAAAAGGTGAAAAAATGTTGAAAATACGCAGCCTGCCGGTGACAGTCGCGCTCGCCTGCCTTATCGAGGGCCTGGCAATTTACCTGAACATGGTCGCGCATCCTGACTCTCAGCCCGGATTGACCATTTTCATTGTGGCTCTCTCAACTCTTGTGATGGGATTTGGCACGTGGTACGCGCAAAAGCAGGGGATTCTTCAGTAAGAAGATCATATGAGATGGAGATGAGAGCATGGCATTTGACTGGACGGGGTTTTTGAGGCCGACTCAGGCAAAAACGATTGCGCTCGCGGTTATTTCTTTAGTCCTGTCTTATATGACCTTGGCATACCAGGACTACTTTCTCCAGCTTACTTTCCTGATAATTTTCAGTGATGCGCTTTATTTTGGCAACTTCGCATATCTGAAAGTCAATGCAACAGGAGGAGTATTCAATAGCGCCAAATCATCAGCAATTGCCGCTATCACGCCTGCGCTTGCACTCGCGCTCTTTTGGGTTGTTTTGGGCATTGGGCCCGGGAGGACGGGCTGGTTTGGGATTGTAGTAGCCCCGATTGCTTTCGTGCTTTACCTGCTTATTGCATTCCTGTCAAGCCTGATTGGTGAGTATATTGCAGTTAAAAAAGATCCCGAGCGCCCGATTATGTCGCCTAGACTGGTTTTGATCTTGAGCTTGTTGCTTACATTGCTGCTTTTTACCCTATTCATTCCTTTCATTGAATATTGCGTGACTCGTTGCGATCCTGCTTCCTATCGTCATTTCAAAACCACTATTCCTGGATGGAATGTAAAAAGTTCAGAATCTGAATTTACAGGTTTTGACCTCCCTTTGCTGATTTTAGGCATTATAATTTCGTGGATAGTGGCTTCATCGCTAGTATATATTCTTTCAATGCTCACATGCAAGTCCAAAAAGAAATAACCGCGCTACGGTGTGCTGCTCGCCCGCGCGCGTGCCTGTATCGGTAAACCCAACCCCTCGCGCAAACGCGCTCTCCCCCTCCCTGGTTCATTGTATCGGTATTGAGCGGACTTTTGGGATGCCGCAAGCCAGCTTCCGCGCTTAAACTGGGCAAAAGAATGACTTTTGCTATGTTTTGAGTATCTTGGGTATACCAACGTGAGATGTGAAATCGCGCGGTACACTGCTGTGCTGTTGCACAGCAGAGCAGAAAAACGAGAGAAAAAAACTCCAGTGTCCCTTAAAATCATGGAGAGCTGCGGAAAAACTAGGACTAGTATTTAGCTTGAAAGATGATTTCGCAAATCAAACACATGATTACGGTCGCAGGTTTTGTTGCATTAATGCTATTATAAGCAAAAGAGTCATCAGCGTAAACATGGCTGCAAGAAATCGGAGTAAATTTTTGATTACGGATCTAGACATCAGTATCACCCTTAGTTTTTATCTTTTTAACTTTCTTTGCAACACCTTGTAGATTTGTTGCTATTTTTTGAAGATATTGAACCGTACCCATAAGAAAATCAAAGATAAATGTGATTGTCCGACTTTCTAGTGTTTTAAAGTGTTTGGTTGGTGTCAAAGCTAAGATAATGCCAAAAAACAGAATGATGGCCGGATATGTTAGTTCCCGAAGGACCGAAACGACAAGAACGAGTAATAAAAATAAAGTCACCAAAAGGAAATTCAGTCCAATTATATATGAGCCATAATGTAGATTATAAGCATAAGAATCTTCAAATGGCTCATTTTGTGTTAATCTATATGCCCACGCAACAATTGAAATAAGAAAAATAGATATAATAAGGTAGCTTGCCGGCACAATCAAACTGGTTATTAAATTTGGATTTAGCGGTGGAAACGTAATCGCCACAAACATCGCTACAGATGTTGAATTCCAGATTATTTGTATTAAAAAGGCGATTAAAATCCCGGCAATAACTACCTTATTCTGACTCATTTGTACTTTTATCGCATACAATGTTAGGTCCTTTTCTTTTCCTTCTAATTTTCTGAGATAGTTTATTCCATCTGCAGTAATCTTAACTAAAAAATTTGTACCGATTGACCAGGTGGCTTCAACATAGTCCATTTCATCCAAATACTTGACAGATTTGAAGATATCTTCTCGTTTATTACTTAATTTTTCTTCCAATTCAGTGCTAGGCAACATGTTCGGATAGTCTCTTTCCAGCAGCTTTAAGATTTCTTTCTGCAGAGCATCGGATTCAGCCATAGTCTCAAACCATCCCACTTACTTAGCGTTCACCACTTCACTTAAGCTTGACTGCGTATATATTCTTTTCGTTCTCTTCATGTGTATTGACATTTGGTTCAAAATCATAATAAACTAAATATTTATTAGTATTTCTATCTTTTTGTTGGTTTTATGGCTTTTATCATGTTTTTTCTTCCAAGATCATCTGAGCGTGATAGGTCACAATCGCAAGCCATCTCGAAGTAGAATAGAATTAAAAGGTAAATGTGAGTATTATCCAATATTGGGTGTTTCCGTGTCAGCCGCATTTGTTTCTACTGAGCTTCTTAAATCAGTAGAAGAGGTATTTGTAGATAATTCTGATTTCATTAGCACAGGCTATATTGACCCTAAGAAAGTAAAAAAATTCGAGAACGTTCTTGACATTCTAGATAAACGTAAATCTGAATGGGCACTTAGCGAAAGGCTTTCTCCTATTGATTCACTTCGAATTTACGGGGCGTATAGCACCCTATACAACGTTTTCTATGGAATTTCAGACCACTTAGACTTAGGGATTAAACGGAAGGAGAACCCCAAAGCAGCCAAAGAGGTCTATCCTTTAATTCAGGACTCTCTCCGCTTAGTGGCACTTGTTGAAAACGTAAATACTCTAATAAAAAATTCAAAAGGCCAACCATCAACAGATGCTATAGATGATGTTTTTCATCTGTCTCGCAAGCTCTACTCTGATGCGGTGTTCAGACGGGTAATTTTATCCGGGGAGATCAGAAACAAGGATCGGCTTGTTGAACGGCTTGGCAAAGAATTGTTTGATAGCCAGGAGTAAAGTGCGATGTTATGCTTCGTCCTAAAATCTATATCGAAACATCGTCTCTTCTTGCTGGCTCAATTGCAATAAAGGTCAAAGGTAAAACGTATAGACATCGCCAATATGATAACGCTGCGGCTGTTTTTGTGTATGCAGAACAGTGTTTTGAGAAGGGCACTAAGCTATTCTATGTAACGCCCAGTGTAGAAATGCAGTCGAGAAGCAAGCTCGGAAAAGCCCTAAATAACATGATAGTTGAGCAGATACCTACTCTTAGGCGAAAGGCCCTAAAAGACAAAAAATATGCTGCAGAAAACTTCTATAACCTCTATCTTTTTTGCTATGATGCTTTGGAAATGTGGCTATCATTTTTTGAGAAAGAGAGTATTGATGGCCGTTCAAAACAGGAATACATGCAAAAAATCCAAGATGAATACCGCAACCTAGATATTAAATTCAAGGGAGAGTATAGCAACTCATGGCGGGATTTTGGCTTTTTTGACCTGTCAGGACGCATAAGATCCGCGGCAAGATTTGCAAGAACGGTGCAGCATAGAGAGGCAATAAAGAAATACAAGCCAAATCCAGACAGAAATGACATAGAAATCCTGGCAGAGGCAATCTCAATTAATGCTGGAAAGGATGCTGAAGTCTACTTTATCAGTGAGGATGGGCACTTCGTATCTGAATTGTAAACAACGGTTCAAAATTCCCCAATTTCAACGGTTCAGTCCCAGCCCTTCTTTTCACCTAAACTGTTATATTCCTCACTCCTCTTTTTGCTGATTGTCGGTTGGCTCTCTCTGCAAAAGACCAATTCGTTTCCTGTC
>JAPLWX010000024.1 GCA_026396415.1 Microcaldota archaeon | reverse complement strand
GAAGCCGGCAATCACGATGAGCTTGAACGGGTTGTTCCTGAAATCCATGCCCTCGGAATACGAGCCGCCAATCACGCCATGGAAGACCACGGGCTTTTCCTCGAACGTGCGCGCCTCGATGCGCGACTTGCGCTCTTCAACGGCGGCATGCTTCTCCTTTCTCATCTCAGTTTCATGCTGGAAGCCATGCAGCACCAGCTCGTCCTTCACCATGCGGAGATATTCATAAGACGGGTAGAATATGGCAAGCGAATGCGGCGCGCATGCGCGCGCTGCCTCGTCGATTATGGCAGCCATCACCTTCACCCTTTTGCCGTCCACCCTCTCCCTCTGGCGCGAGGACACCCAGTTGCAAATCCTCACGCGCTTCCTTTCCGCGTCAAAAGGCGACACGTATGTCCCTTCCCCAAGGTTGAGCGCGCGCGCATCATCAATTCCCAGCAGGTCGCAGATGCCGCGCTTGCCAATCAGCGTGCCGCTCATAAGCACGGCAGAGTGCACTTCGGAAAACACTTGCGCAGCTACAAGGGACGGGTCGAAAAGCGCCGTCCTGATGCGGTAAAATTCCCTATCCTCGGACGTTTTCATGAACACGCCATAGGCAGGGCTGCCTGATGATGCCTTTTCAGCAGAGTCCAGGAATGCCGCCAGTTCAGAAAGGCTGGAAAGCCCGTCAATATCCAGGTGCCCCCCCTCTCCGGCTTTTACAGCCTCCATCCTCACAAACTCCACAATATCGTAAAGCATGTGCGAAAGAGGCTTGCCATTGTCGCCTCCCATTAAGCTAGCCAGTCCGTGCTGGGCAAATTTCTCGGGATGGAAAATTGAAAGCTCGGATTTGAGCAGCCGTTTCTCCTCCTTTGCCGCCTCGCTTCCGTCCACCAATCGCTTGAGCGCGGGCGCCAGCGCATTCCTGAAATACCCTGACACAAGGTTTATTTCCGACAGCATCTCAGGCGAATCCTCCGACTGCTTTCTTGCATCCGCAAGCGCGCGGAGCGCGTTCTTCAGCGTTTTCTCGCCGATTTGGCGCGCATTGATGTCCATTATCCTGTCAGGCAGGTTGTGCGCCTCGTCTATTATCACGTCGCACTCGCCAAGCGGCCTTCCAAGTTTCATCAAAAAAAGGCCAAGGATGGACGGCTCAAACAGGTACGAGTAGTCGCACACCACCACGTCGGCATCCTTCATGGCGCCAAGCGCGGCATAGTGCGCGCAGTAGTTTTCGGAAAGCGACCTTTTCGCGCTCTCAGCTGCGCTTATGGGCGTTTCCAGCAGGCTGTCCATAACTGACGGCTTTGGGCGCGAGTATTTGCAGTGCGCGATTTCGCAAAGAAGATAGGGCGAGTCGTCCGAAGGGTCGCGCGCGCGAAGAAGGCACATCCTGTGCTTTGATATCTTGTCAATCACCCGAAGCGTTGCGCATTCGGGGCGAAGGCTGGCAAGCACTGCGCTTTTTTTCTCAATAATCTTTTTTGCCTCAATCATCGCCTGTATGTGGTGCGAGTTCCGGTGCGTGAGGAAAACCACCTTCCTGCCTGCGGGAAGCGCGCTTTCCAGCACGCCGCAAAGCGATGCCGCGGTCTTGCCAATGCCTGTTGGCGCGTTTGCAAAGAGTATTTTTTCGTCTTCCGCCGCCTGCCTTGAGTCACTGTAAAAGTCGCGCTGCCCGTCCCTCATGTGGGGGTGCGGGAAAAGCGAGGTTGCAGGCAATTCCTGTTTTTCCATAATAATCAGCGGAGCCACTCGCTTTTCCTCGAGAGCTTCTTCCCTCCCATGTCCGAGGGCGCAAGCCACTTGTAGCCGGAAAACCCCGGCGCAAGGCGCACGGCATGGCTTTTCGCAGTCACCTTGAAAACAAGCGCAGGCACAATCGCGCGCCTCTTGCGCGTGCCGGCATTGTGCTTGCGCTCGAACAGGATTTCATGAACCTCTGCATCAATCCCTGCCTGCTGCCGGAATGCGGCGCAAAGCGCCGCAACAGGATTCTCTCCCCCCGCGATTTCCGCGCATGGAATCTCGAATATCTCCTCTCCAAGCATGTTTTTCCGCACCAGGAAAAGCGCACGCTCCCCGTCCTCAAGAAGCCCGGCTGCAATTGCCGCTGGCGCCGCAGGCTGCGCACGTTTTTTCATCTTTCCATCTACTTGGCAAGCGCTTAAAATTCTTCTGGCTGCGGCGTGAGCACCGATAGTTCCATGATTCTTCTCTTCGTATTTGCCTCTACGGCCAATATGGCAAGTGAATTGGAACGGCAACTGTTGAGGTTGGAGAACCTCAGCAGAGGCAATCAGTGGCTCCAAGAACGAAACAAGGAGCCGGAGCAGGACAACACACGGCTTTTCGCACGAGACCGAGATGA
Organism: Microcaldota archaeon; assembly: GCA_026396415.1. GTDB lineage: Archaea > Micrarchaeota > Micrarchaeia > Anstonellales > Anstonellaceae > UBA10161. The sequence goes on along the minus strand of JAPLWX010000024.1, from coordinate 161 downwards.
GGAAGGAGAGGCACCCTGCTGTTGAAGAGCGCAAGTCGCGCATCGAGGCGCGCACGTTCGAGGAAAAGCCCGTGGTCTTCCATGGCGTGATTGGCGGCTCGTATTCCGAGGGCATGGATTTCAGGAACAACCCGTTCAAGCTCATCGTGATTGCCGGCTTC
>JAPLWX010000012.1 GCA_026396415.1 Microcaldota archaeon | reverse complement strand
GTTGACCCCCGCAAGTTCCCTATGTACCTGAAAGAGCAGGAATTCCGCTACAACAACCGCGATAAGGATATATTCCAGTTGGTCGTAAAGTACCTTGCAAAGATGAAAAATTAGGTGGCTAAAGCTTTACAATTACCAAAATAAATACACCATCATATTCAACTGGGACGTGGGCTGCGGCCCGTGCGATTACGCAGGGAACATGCTTGAGAAATCCAAGGAAAGCCAGGAACTAAGCCTGGCTGGCATAGGGTTCGCCATCCTGGATTACCGCGGCTTTAATCAGATGGCACCATTACCCAACGTCGGGGCGACCATCTACAACAAGGACGGGCTGCCCATTGCCGATAAAGGTGTGATTGACGATTACTCAGCAGAAGGGCTCCTCAAGTTCTTCCAGGAGAAAGCGCCATCCCTGGATTATGCCGAAAGGCTGCGCAGCAACCCGGACGATGCAGAAGCCTATGTTTTGCGTGCTCACGCCAAGTTCCGCTATTTCAATGATACGAGCGGCGCCTTCGAGGACAGCAGTAAGGCAATAAGGCTATATGAGAAAATGCCGAAAAGCCCCGAGCGCGACTCAACGCTGGCAAAAGCCTATTCTAGCCGCTCTTCTTTCAATTCCTGGAACGGAAACAACAAAGGGGCATTGTCTGACATTACCGAAGCCATCAAGCTTTCCCCCAACGATGCGGGCTTGCACTATGACCGGAGCACTGTCCTTCTCTTCCGCTTCAAGCGCGCCAAAGCCGCGCTGGCAGACATGGACAAGGCAATTGAGCTTAACCCGCATAACGAGTATTACTACCAGTTCCGCGCGGAAATCAGGGGCAAACTCAACGACGACAAGGGCCGGATGGAAGACATGAAAATGTCCGAAAAAATCCGCAAGGAAAATTAGTGGTTAAAGTGCCATCGAACGGAAGAAAGTGCGTTGCGCCCTTTCCTCATGGGAACATGCCGCCAACTTTTTCCTGAGAGAAGAAAATGCGGCATCGATGCTTTGGCATCTTCGCCCCACTTTCTTTGAGAAGAAAGTGCGGAGAGAGGGATTTTTGGGCCAGGAGCAAAGCCGCGCGGCTTTCCTTGTGCGAACCCACGAAGGCGCTAGGCCACAGGGTCCTAAGCCCTGCGCATTTGACCAGGCTCTGCCATCTCCGCGCGTGTGTTGGGGTAGGCAACGGTTAAAAACACTGCATCCGAAGATAGGCACGGTGACCGTATGAGACATCACATCCTTGCAATATTCGCAGTATCCGTGCTCCTGCTTTCCGGGTGCGCGCAGCAGCCAGGGCCAGTGGTCACTCCCGAGCCAGTGGTCACTCCAACGCCAGTGCCTGCAAACAACACCGCTCTGCCATCCCCCTGCTCCGCCGGGAACATCGTGCAGAACGACATCTGCTTCGCCTCGCTTGCCCTGGAAAAGTCCAACTCATCATACTGCCGGGACATATACGCCATCGACAAGCTTGACTCATGCCTTTACCATTTTGCAAACGACAGCCTTGACATCTGCAAGCAGATAACCAGCGCAGACCTGCGCTTTTCCTGCCTCACGGCAAATGCAGTGCGCGAGAAGTCGGAAAGCATCTGCAACCTGATTGACAACACCGATGCCGCGGCAGCCTGCCTCCAGAAAGTGCTTCCCCCGTGCATGCTGATATCCGGCGAGAGCGCGCGCAGCCTCTGCATTGCGCTTGACAAGAATGACTTTTCGCTCTGCAAGGACGACGCCTGCCTTGCAGGCTTCGCGCTCAACAGGAGCAGCGAGGTTGCCTGCGGGGCAATCACCAGGCAGAACGACAGGTATTACTGCCTTGCGCTCGTGGGGAAAAGCGTGGCATCCTGCCTCGACGCGCCCATAGTGCCTGTCCAGGACTCATGCATCATGCAGGCGTCCGAGGCGCTGGGCGACGTGTCGGGCTGCAGCCTTGCCACCAGCGAAGGCACATACCAGAATGACTGCTACCTGTACTTTGCAGTGGCGCGCGGCAACGCCACCATCTGCCAGATGGTTTCCTCTGAAACGAACCGCGACGCCTGCTACAAGAACTACTCGATTGGCACGGCAACCGTGGGCGCGTGCCCAAAGGTGGTGGAATCCAGCAACCGCGCGGACTGCTACCTCAAGTCTGCGAAGCTCAACCGCATGCCGTCGCTTTGCAATCCGCTTTGGACAAACGACCTCAAGAACATCTGCTACCCGGGCGCCATCCTCTACCCTGCCGAAGGGCCATTGCCTTCCGACTGCCCGGGCGTGTCTTCCACAGACTGGCGCGACAAGTGCTACTACCAGGCAGCGCGCGCGACCTACAACGGCACGCTGTGCGGCCTGATGAGCGAGGGCGCATCCGACAGGAAGAACTGCGAATCGCTGTTCAACTGAGGCGAGCCGCGGCGCGTGCCCTGCCACCTGCAAATTCAAGTCAGCCCTGGCATTTGTTAGCCGGGCGGGTTGGCAGCGCCCCTCTGGCAGCTGCCTGCCGTCCAGGGCGGCATTGTCCGCGGCATGCAACCTGCTGCATATGCGGCTAAAAAGTCCTGACTGCCCGGACGCAGTTGGAATCGCTCTTGGCGCGGTTGGTCGAGTAGCATGTGTTATCAGTGAAGCATTGCGCCCATGCATAATACGGGGGCATAATGCAGGGGATTGTCAGCATACTCGGAAGAGCTAAACAGTTACAAAAATGAACTAAAACGTCCTGATGGGGCGCACGCACCTCTCCTCACTCTTGTCTAGGTAGTTGTACTGGGTGCCGGCGCAGTAGCCAGACATGCACTGTGACCACGCGCTATACGAGACCCACGTCGAAGTGCCGTTGCCGTACCAATCGGCATACGAATCGATCTCCGACGAACTCCAGAAGTCCCTGCATTCGCTGTAGAAGCCGCCAACTGCTGCCTGGTTCAGGTAAAACTGGTTCAGCTCATCCTTGCTTGGCAAATACCAGTCGCTGTAGCCGCCGCCGTTGTAATTTCGTGCTAACCTCGCCGCATATTCCGTCAGAATAGGCGCCCCTTGGGCGGCAACGATGGCATTGGTATTTGCCATTCCGGTGCCTATTGCCGTGCCTGATGCGAATGTTACTGTCCAGGGTCCCTGAGGATAATATCCATGATAAGAGACTCCATTATACCACTGTAAGCCCCAGCCCCGCGGCATATTTAGTTGATCGCTCAGCGCGGCTATCAAGCCATGCTGTCCAGTGCCATCGATGTAAAATATTATGCCACCCTGGTAGCTCATTCCAATGGTAAGGGTAGTTACTGGGAACACTGCCGTTACAACTCCTGAATTGATGGCATTGGCCGTTGTTGTTGCCCCGGCCACCGTAAAGAAGTTTGCGGGAACTCCTGTCAATGTATAGCCTGCTTTTGGCGTGAGGGCAATGGTTGCCGTGTATATCGTTCCCCCTGCAAATGGATTATTTGCTGGCGACCATGTCACCGTGCCGGTATATTGTGCCGTTTCCGTGATTGTTGCCACCGGAGCCGCGCCTATCACCGGCGCCGCCACTCCCTGCAACGCAGATATGTTGACCACGATGCTTTGCTGGCAGACAAGGCTTGCATTGCAGAAATACCCGCTGGCGCACGAATACGTGGCGCAGGATTCGCCGAGAATTGCAAGCGGCGGCAGGCTGTTGGTGATGATTATCGGGATTGAGCCATACTGTATGCGGGACAATCCATATGCCGATGTTGTAGCCGGATGAAAGCTTGATGGCGATTGTGCCGGGGTTTATGGAGGGGAGAAGAATTCCCGTTTGCCCGCCATTTCCGCAGGAGACCGAAATGAGGTCGCCCGGCTTTCCAGCGGAAGGGGGCGCTTT
>JAPLWX010000014.1 GCA_026396415.1 Microcaldota archaeon | reverse complement strand
GGGGTTGACCCCCGCAAGTTCCCTATGTACCTGAAAGAGCAGGAATTCCGCTACAACAACCGCGATAAGGATATATTCCAGTTGGTCGTAAAGTACCTTGCAAAGATGAAAAATTAGGTGGCTAAAGCTTTACAATTACCTAAATTAATTGGTGGTTTTAATGCCAGATGATGTCTACTATTATGTAAGTACTATTTCCACAGAAAAAGCAACAGGAGACAAAATGAATTCCCTCATCAAGATAAACAACAAAGAAGACGCTGAAAAAGTACGAGATTATGCTGGCACAATGAAAACGATGGATAAGGGTATAAAAGATCTATACAATCAGTATAGTCAACTAGATCCATTTATGAAGACCAAATCAGAGAAAAATTACGATGAGCAAATAAAAAATCTAAGAGACAAAAAACAAACGGCTTCTGATAACATCAATAAAATTCTGAACAAATACGAATCACCTGATGGTAAAAATAGAGTGTATTATAAGTCCACAAGCTCTGCCCTAGATCTTCATACGGTCTATGACAAAAATACAATCGAAACTATGATCAAGAGTAAGGCGATACAAGAGCCAGGAACCAAAGTACTGACAGGAATGAAGTAAAATTAATTCTTAGATCGCCGTAGTTAATCTTCTAACTCTCAGACGTAAAACTAGCGAAAAATAGGAAAGTTCGCCTCGGACAGGAACACGTCGCCCAGGTTCAAGGCGCTTCTTTCTGCTAAGGCAAAATTAAAAAGCCAGCGCAAGCTGGGAGGGGGAAAATGAAAATAGCCCATCTTGAACACGAATTGCGCACGGTTCAGCACAAGAATGGCACACTTTTGGCAATTTTTCGGAAAGTGGCTTCAGACGTGAAATGCATCAAATGCATCACGGGAGGGGAGTTGTAATGAAAATAGCACTCTACGCGCGCGTAAGCCTGGACGAGAACGCGGACGACAAACGCTACCAGGAGCCAGACAACCAGCTCCAACCGCTGAGGGAGTTCGCAAAGGCGATTGGAGCCGAGGTAGCGACCGAGTACGTTGATCGGGCCAGTGGCGCCAACCCCGCACGCCCGCAGTTCCGCCAAATGATGAACGACGCGCTCTCAAGGCAGTTTTCGGGCATCATAGTCTGGAAACTCGACCGCTTCTCGCGCGAAGGCATCATCCCGACCATGGCGTACATCAAACAGCTCAAGGAAAGGGGCATTTTCCTCAGGAGTCTGACCGAATCATGGCTTGACACCCAAAACGAGGGCATTACGGACGTCGTTTTGGCGATAATGTCCTGGGCTGCGGCAGAAGAGCGCAAGAAGATAAGCGAACGCACAAAGGCAGGAATCGCGCGCAGGAGGGCAATCGGGCAGTGGAGGGGGGGTAGACCAAGAAAAAGGGGGGTACCCGATACGAGCCTCGGTGAAAAGGGGGCTTAAATAAGGGACGTTTTATGGTTCAACCAAAACTCAAACCGGAATGCCCTCGCTGCGGATACACGCTATTCCGCAACACACAGCTCAACACCAGTGTAGGGTCTGTTCTCGTCATTTTCTGTGCCAAATGTCGAGGGGTTGTGGGTATTGTGAAGGGATAGCGCTCAAAATGAGGCAAATGGCCGTTGTGGGGGAGAAGATGGAGAACGAACCGCTGAAAACGCACGCAATTGAGCCGCTTTCGCCCCAATTTGGCACGATTCAGACTCAGGCGGGCATTGCTCAGGCACAAGAAACAGCACGAACCGTTGCCCCCCTCACGAGGAAGCGTTCCACAAATTCCACACAAAAGCGCACCCGGGCGGCAAAGGAGCAGATGCTCAAGGCGCTCGAAAGGACGATGGGCACCGTAAGTCTTGCGGCGCGTCTTGCTGGCATAGACAGGGGCACCCACTACCACTGGCTCGCGCGTGATCCTAAGTACAAAGAGGCGGTCTGGCTCGTGGAAGAGGAGCTTAAGGACACACTCGAAAGCGTAGCCTACTCCATGGCGCTGAACAAGAACCCTCAGATCCTGCTCGCAACCCTGAAGGCGAAGTGCAAAGATAGGGGGTGGGGCGACAGCCCGCAGACAGCCATGCATGTCAACACCCAGGTCAACCCCGGACCCACTATCACGATCGAGCAATTCAAGGCAATGGCAAGGAAGGCGGTGGGACTGGACAAGGAAAATGACTACGGGGGAGAGCAGGGCGCAATTTGGGAGATAAAACGCGCCTTTGATGAAGCAACCCGAAAGGAGTAAGAAAGGAATGGTAGAGATAGACTACTTACGTCTGGGGTGCTTCACGAACTTAAGAGACAACGCCTATGGACAGTTACTACTATACCATGCTTTGTATTCCTTGCCCTCGCCAGATACTATCTTTGTAATGCACGCATCCCGCTTCGACGCATTCTGTATCTTATTACACCAATCGGTTTTTTGTGTTATGGTGGCGTACACAACGTAACACGTGTTTTTTGCTGCATCCGCAGAGATATAACTGCAGAAATCGACGAGTGGGTCATTATTGCACGTGGGATACATTAGGATGAGGTTCTCGTCGCTAAGGCACGTTTCCTTCAGGGTAGAATTCGAAAGTTCCAGACAGTAATTCGGATTTACTGTCGAGCGCGCAAGGCTCATAATGCAGCCAGTAACAGCTTCTGAAGTTGAGAGCGATTTACACGCTGCTAATTTTGTATCATTATTCTCTGTCTTTTGATTGTTTACTGAAGTATTTTGAGACGGGTTTACGTTACCTTGGTCGCCCAACGATTGAACACCATTTAGAGTCTCATCTACATTGGTTGTAACTATTTCATTCGTGCTGACTTCTATTTTGTCTAACCACTCGTTATAAGGCATTTCAAGGTTTGCAATCTTGTTTAGTTCTACCCACGATAGATTTAGATTATATGATATAGGTGGTCCGTTTGCATTCCATTGTGTGGTCTTATTCGCTAATCTATCCTTACAAGAACCATCCACATAATACGATTCGCATCTGATGATAGATTTGATTTGAACAAGTTCCAGCGAAAGATGATTCTCACCAAAATAATCAACTATGCTTTTTGCTTGTTTTTGAAAGCAGTTATACAATTGTTCAGTATTAATTTGACCATCACCACTCGACCAACCCGTTTGTTCAATGTATAAGTTCTTAGAATCGTATTTTATGACGGAGACGTATGCTCCTACTGCACAATTGCTTGCGTCATCAATTCTTTCCTTTAACTTAGTTTTATCAAGTGTTTTTGGGTGTGTACACTCATAATTGGTATTAGCATTACAAATATCTGTAGTGGTAGCTATTCCGTCATCACAGATCGCTGGGCATCCACACATATCCAAAAGCGGTATCAAAACACCACTCGCGGTGCAAAACATTGGCTTGGTTGAAGAACAACTACCGCCCGGGGTTCCGTCTGAGCATTCATATGTTTTTGTTGGGGCATTCGCAGTAGGAGTTTGAGTCTCGGTTTTTTGCACTGGACGCGCGACACATTTTTCTCCGCTGACAGTTTCATTCGCACGACATCCGCATACAGATGCCTTCATTATGGCGGTATTGTTGACACACATTAATGGCTTGTTGTTAATCAAACATTTGCCTTCATTATCTGAATTATGACAAGGTGGTTGGAGATATATTGAGTTAAAACCAACAGCAGAAATACAAATGATGAAGACAAAGCCCATCATCACAAATCTTAATATTAGGTTTATTATTGGGTTTTGAAGGAACTTGATGTGCTTGTTCAAAAAGTTGTCAAATTTAGGAAAAATAAGAATGAATGCTGTGCCAAATAACACCATCATAGCTGCACCTATAAATACATTACCATAATCACCTATGATAAGCCCGGAGATAAAAGATACACCTGACGTTAGTGCAAATAAACCAAACAAAAGAATCAGAGGTACTGACACTATGTATCTCAGATACATCACAGCGGTCTTCCACAGTGGTTTTTTTGTTTCCATACACACACCCAAGATATTCACATACTCATAGCTTTCATGTTGCTACGCACGGGTGGCACTGATTTACGAACTCAGGAGACAGCGCTTGATGCTCGTGATGAATTTCTCGTTTCGTTTGTAATTGTTGCCGAACCCGATCACAGCGAATCGGTAAATCTCAAGGGCAATCAAGGCGAATCCAAGGGTTAAAAGAATCAGAATCCAATAGACCCATGTCAACGTTGTCTTTGCGGAGATAATCTCACCGGATTTGGCAACTTCGGCATTACTCTCAGTTATCATGTCCCTCTTCTTAACAGAGACGATGCCGGTATTGGGGTCAACTTCCACCTTATCAAAAGACCCCATCATAAGCTTCTCGTAGACGGATTTGCCCTCGGTTTTTTCCATAAATACGCCCCAATTAGTCTCTTTTTACATTAATGGCCTTTACTTTCGGAACCGTTTGCTCTGTTTGCATCGCTGTCGTATAGGTGTAAAGACCGGTGACCTCGCCAACCATCTCAACGACATCATCTTGAAGCAGCCGTTCACCACTGTAGTCTGAGACATATATGTAATTTAACAAAGTGCCATCGGACATTCCGAAGTCTTGGGTCTTTTGATCATAGCCCCAAACCTGGCTTATTCTGCCTCTAAAATAGACCAATTTTCCAACGTACTGCTCGTTATTTCTCATGAGCTCGCGATATGAAACATTTATCGGTGAAAGACAGACGTTATTGTTCACTAAATATGACCCATTTTGGCAGACAATATCTTCACATTTGCTCTGGCCGTTTGCAATCTGTCCAGGCGGGCAACCACACTTTGAGACGTTTTCTTGCGCATTTCCATCCTTAAAGCAGTACATAGACGTATTTGGTATGCAGCTTCCTACTGGGACATTACCCATGCAAGTTTCACTGCACCCGAACAGAAGTAATAATGAAGTTAACAGCGCCCCGAGAATAAGTAGCTTATTCAACCAACCACCCCAACGGCTATCTGTATACAATATTATAGTCTCCTTGCTCAGCACTGTATCTTATGTCATAGCCACTCAAATTACTTGGCACTTCAAAAACGATATTTCCACTAAGGAGCCCACCATCAAGAATATCTGTGTTAGACGGCAAGGTGTCTTTTAGTAAAAATTGGTTAGATGCCTCTGGTGAATATGCTAAGCCATTATGTATCAAACGAAAACCTGGAGACCAAAGACGGAATGTTTCATAACCATGATTTTCTATCTTGACATTGACCACTACGTAAGTATTGCCGTCGCTTGGATAATCAAGACGCGTTCCAGTATACCATGTCAGAGAGCTCACTTCTGTTGCATTGCTCGTAACAACAATCTCAGGTCCTTCTGGAAGTTTGTTTCTGTCCGGGCTGCTTTTGAGTATTCCGCTTGAAGCACAGCCAGCCAAAAACAAGACCGAAATTAACAATACGCTGAAGACAAATAGATTAGTCATCTCACCATCAGTATCCCTTTAGTCTGCAAAGTATTATAATGATACCGCAGTATACAATAACAGGTGAATCGTTAATAAGCGCCACAAGGGTATTGCCATAGTACTGGTGATGCCCTTGGATTATGAGATGACAAACATGATTATTTCCGAAGGAGCACTGGAAATTCTGCAATGTCTCCAGAAGCAAGGTGAAGCCAGCTTCAAAGACCTCAGGAACCTGAAGAACATCCGGACCGGGAAGACGTTCTCCCCGAACACAGTGTCCTCCAGACTGAAAGAATTGCGCGCGTATGAGGCTATAACCGCAACCATCGTGGACAGCAACGGCAGGAATAAGATCGTCTATGAGCTGACGGAAAGCGGAAAGAAGGCCCTCCAGCTCGCGGATAAATTTGAAGGGGATCTTAAGCAAATTCTCAAAAAGCGGATAAGAGGATAATGAAACAACTTTTACCAAGGTCGTTCTTTATCTACATCGCCAGCATAGACTGCTAATTTTTTGTCCATTTCATTCGGTTTGCTCCCCAATGGAGGCAATTTTTCAAGTCTATAAAACTCAGCCAGAGTACTCCCAAGAGCCGCAGCAGGTCTTAGGTACGGCACAAATGTGGCACAATGTTTAATCAAACCCAAGCGCCTTTCAGTCCATTTTGAAACGAAATCGGAAGACAAGAATACTCTCTCCTTCGTTTTTTTGTCATCATGCACAGCGTCAATTTGGATAAGGTTAAGCTTCTGGAGATTCTTTGATACTACCTTAATTTTTCTCCAGGAAATGTCTGTGTTCTTAATTAGTGGTGGGTCAGCTCCGATTTGTTTCGATATGTCTGTGTTTTTTATTTTTCTAATAGCATTGACCATCCTTTGAATGTTGCCCAGTGTAGTTGCCCTTTGAATTCGCAATAAATAGTTGAGCATTTCCATCTCATTCCCAGTCAACTTAAATGGAATACTATCTAATTCCGAATGAGGGATTACCTCATTCATTTTCTTGAATGCAAACGGATCGCCGGCTCCAACCAACGGATTGCGCTGTTCCTTCCTTTTTGCAGATTTTCGCATAGATTTAGTTAGTTCAGCATAGTTTTATAAATTTACTCTATAAATAGTCATTTGCAGATATTCGCATATATCCGCAGGTGAATGAGATGGACGAACGCAAGCATGACAAACCCGAAGGACGGGTTAAAATATTCCTCCAAGACGGGCAGCGCGTGATTGGCAGGGACGCACTCAAGCTCGGCGAGGACAATGATTTTCTCTTCATCCTGAACGAGGCGAACCGCTTGGAAGCTGTGCCAAAACGGCTCGTCGTGCGATATGTGGAGGCGGTCTGAATGGCGCCTCTCACGAACGTGTCCGAAGTTGTGGCTCGCTTCCTCAAGACCAGACAGCCACACGGCGAAAAGGAGTTTTACGCTTGGGCTGAATCGGAAAAAATCCCTGCGGTAATGCAGGACACCTGCTGGAAAGCTATTGCAGAACAGCCAGAAAAATTTGAATTGAAAGACTGTCTCCCAACAGATGCAGAATTTTTCCTTGACCAGTTCGGGGCGGCTGTTTGCAGATGGAAAAACCAGATCCGCCATGTCCGCTCTACAGAATTCAGGCGACAGACAATCCGCTGGCTTGATGGGGCTGGCAAGTATTCTCAGAACAACCTCTCAGCCCTGATTGATTTTGCAGATGCAATTGCTTCGCTTTCGGATGCTGTCCACGAGCTGCACGTCCGATGCGTTGAGGGCAAGGATGGTGACATATGGCTTGACTTGTGCAATGACCGGTGGGAAGCAGTCAGGATAACACCTGGAAAATGGGAGGTCGTTGCCAATCCGCCTCCGCTCTTCAGGAGATACCCGCACATGCGCGAAATCAAAATCGCTGAGGAAGGGGCGCGTGAGGATTTTGATGAATACCTTGCGATGCTGCACCTTAAGGGCGAGAATGACAGGATATTGCACACTGCAGCCACCGGCACAGCATGGGTGCCTGGAATCCCCAAGCCGATAGAGATAGCCCACGGCAGGAAAGGCTCAGGCAAGACAAGCCTATGCGAGTACACGCGGCAGCTAATAGATCCATCCGAGCTTGCGACCCTCTCGCTCAGCAGGGACGAGGCGCAGATGGCCCAGAAGCTCATGCACCACTATGTCACAGTTTTTGACAATGCACACGAGCTTACCCAGCTGCAAAGCGACATGCTCTGCCGCGCAAGCACAGGGGAGGGCTTCTCAAAACGCCAGCTATACAGCGACGAAGGAGATGTGATTTTCCGTTATCGCCGGATGGTCATGCTGACTGGGCTGAACCTGCCAGGCAGCCAGCCGGACCTACTTGACCGGGCAATCCTCCTTGAGCTGGAGCGCATACCCAAAACCGAGCGCAGGAGGAAAGCTCAGCTGGACAAACGCATGGAGGAGCTTGCACCCAGGGTAAGGCGCTACGCCCTTGACATGCTGGCGAAGGCACTCACCATCCTGCCAGAGGTGCCAGAGAAGAACCTGCCGCGCATGGCGGACTTTGCCTATTATGGCGAGGCATTTACCAGGGCAATGGGCTACCCAGCAGGCGCATTCTTTGAGGCATACAACGCAAATATTGAGGCGCAGACAGAAGAGGCAGTGATGGGCAGCTTTGTGGGTGAGCTTGTGGCGGCTTTCATGGAGGGCAGAAAAAGATGGGAAGGCAGCGCAGAGGAGTTGCTTGCCGAGCTTGCGCGAATCGCGGGCGAGCGCTCAATAAATACGAAGGACAACGCCTTCCCGAAAAGAGGGAATTCCTTGAGCAGGAAGCTCAACATCCTTGCCGCTGACTTTGAGGAGCTTGGCATCCGAATTGAGCGCAGTAAGGGCGGTGGGGGCGCGCGGAAGATAACCTTGCGCAGGATCACGAGTGGCGATGCGTGCGAAGAGGGCGGAACTGCCACTGGTATCGCAACAAAAAGCGCCGAGGTCAGAGGCGATAGTGGCGATTTGGGCGATAGTTTACAATCTCCATTATTCTCAGGTGAAACGGCGGGGGACGCCAAGGGAGTACAGAACACCGCCACTATTGCCACATCGCCACTTACAGACGAAAATACTGGTGGCGATGGAGGGGCAGCAATCCCCAATACGGACACAACCATGCAATCTGGACAAAAGGTACTTTTTCTGAAAGAGTGTGAGTGGGTCGGTGCCAGCGGGCAGACTCATGGTCCTTTCAAGGCAGGTCAAGAAGCTGAGTTGCCAATAGCAGAGGCAGCACGGGCAATCAAAAATGGCTTAGCGAAGCCGATGGATGGGGCGTGATGAAGATGGACTTGCCACCAAAAATTAACGATGGTCTCTTTGAAAAAGCCGAGAAGCTTGCCTATCTCGAGTCAATACGCCTTTTCTGCAGACGGCATAATATTTTATTGCAAGAGGGAGAAGACCTCATCAAGATAGTGAAAGGGTGATTATGTGGCTTCGATGAACATTTACGGCGTTGATTTCGAGGTGCAATACAAGAACGCGCTCGCCTCGATAAAAGGACCCAACCAGGTCGTAATCTCAAGGTATGTCGAAGCCAAGAAGAACAGCGCAGGCGCGCGCAGGCTCTCAAAAATCATCTTTTCGCTGCGTTACTTTACCGAGACGGCAAACATAGCCAACCTCGCAGAAACAAAGCAGGAAAGCGTCAGGCGATTCTTCGAGCTCCAGGAGAAGACAGGCATAAGCAGCGAAACACTCCACAGCTACAAGATAATCCTCGGCGGATTCTACAGGTGGCAGCACGGCAACAGGCAGAACATGATCATGCCCCCTGAGCTGGAGTTCCTTGATGGCAAACGGTTCAAAACAGTGCTCAAGACGGGCCCGGTGCTCACTGAGGACGATGCCAGGGCAATGATTGACGCGGCCCTTCAGCTGCAGCACAAGGCGCTCATCACGCTCCTCTTCATGGGCGGCGGAAGGGTTGGGGAGATTCTCATGCTCACAAGGAAAAACATCGAGCTGGAGGACGCCTCAAAGCAGGAGTTCAGGATTTACATAATGCAAGGCAAGACTGGCCCGCGGGACATCAAGGTAATCGACAGGTGGGGCTACCTGGGCCACTACCTCTCCGAGTTCAAGGGCAGCCCGGACTCGCTCCTCTTCACCACGCGCAAGGGAAAGCCGTCCTATGCCTGGTTCAGGAAGATGGTGCTCACAGCCGCAAGAAGGGCAGGCATAAACAAGCGTGTGAACTTCCACTGGTTCAGGGCAAGCTGCGCGACCATGATGGGCGACAAAGGCATGACGGGCCCAATAATGAATCCCTATTTTGGCTGGAAGCCTGGCAGCGAGATGGCTTCGCATTATCTCCACAACAACGCGCGCGCAGCAGACAGCTTCATCAGCTCCCTGGCCACCAAGAACGCCGATGAGTTCATCCGCGCAAACCTGGGGGAGCTTGACAATACGGCATCAAGGGAGAAGGCAAAGCTCTTCGATGAGTTCGGCAACTACTTCCTGAACAAGTTCGGGACTCTGATTGTGCAGAAGACGCTTGAGGGCTTGCAGGAGCTGGAGGAAATAAAAGGGGATGGGAGTTTAACCTCCCTCCCGGACGCCTCGGACAGGCGGTATAGTCAAACTATAACGCCCACATTTCTTCCTCTACATTCCTCTTCGAAATGTCCAAAGCAAGCTTTCTTTCATGCGAGGAATTTAAAAAACAACCTCGCAGTCTAGACGCCCAAATTCTAACCGCACTGGATTTAACTGTCAGATATTTAGGCAAACAAATAATTTGGTTTTGCGGCGCTCTGTATTGAACCTTGAGTATCCTTTGCATTGTATTTGTTTTTGAAATCTTCGAGCTTAGTTTTATCCTTTATTAAATCTGGCATTTTTTCTATTATTTTGAGATAAAGCTCTATAAACGGAACCTCAATTTTCTTGCCAGATTTTTTATCAGTGATGGGATTCCCTCCGATTGGATCTGTTTTGTAAAAATGCCACTTTCCATCTGCATCTTTTTCTTCTTTCACACAGAGATTGTTAAGAATTTCAGTATATTTTGCTTCGTATTTCTCATTGACTACTAATCCGAACTCTATCACCATGTTTCCATCTTTACCTACTAAAACATCCGGGTAGTTCAATTCATTGTTTTTTCCTTTAGTAAGCGGGTTCAAATCAATTAGATAAAAACCATCTACACCCGAAGGCGCAACTGCAATTGTGGGGGGATCGCGAAGTTCCACGATTTGGTTGTTTGGATTATTTGGATAACGTTTATTGTAATCAGTCACAATATCGTTATATTTTTTAATGTCGCCACTTTTGAATGCTTCAGTCAGATCTTTGCTATATGCAGTTAAAGTTTCATCGACCTCCTGGTATCTGTTAAATTGATCTAGACCAATATTTTTGATAATCTTACTATTGTAATCATAGCGCAGATTGTTTTGAATTTTTACAAAATTCTCTTTTGCTTGATCTTCATCGTTGCCCATCAGATCACCCCTAGGTAAGTATTTTGGGGTGATTAGACTAAAAAGGCTTGCAAATAATTGAAATGATGAGACATATTATATGTTTTACCATTAATTACAGCGCCCCGACCGTGCGTTCAACAAGAGGTTCAAGTCCCTCTGGCGTTTTCTTGCCCATTGTTCATTTCTCAGACGTAAAACTAGCGGAAAATGAAGATTTTTCGCCTCGGACAGGACTTGAACCTGTGACCTATGGATTGCAGCCGCGCACATGCGCGCGTTAACAGTCCATCGCTCTACCTTTCAGTCTCAAGAGGAGTTACCCTCATGAAAAGACTGAGCTACCGAGGCAATTTTATCCGTTTCTCCAACTCGGAGAAATCAGTTGTCAGGTATGTGTCTAAAGCTTTATAAAAACGTCTTAATTCAGGAGGAACTATCACAATTGCTTCGACGCCCGCCTTTTCCAGGTCTTGAATTTTATGTAAAAGTTTGTAGGCTTTTTCCTCTCCTCTCCACATCGTGCATTCGATTATCAGTGTGCCGATCTTGAAATCCGGGAAATAATAGTTTTTCGTCCCCTTTACAAGAGGTTCGTATTCATAATCGAGCCCATTTCTGTATAGCAAATCAGCGACTTTCTTTTCCAAGGTATTCCTTACCTTTTCCCCTCTGTTTGTGGTATATTTATATCCTCCAATCTTTTTGAAACGCCGATACTGATCCAGGTGATAGTCAACAGGATGTTCTTTTTTCATTTTTTTGTGCCATGCTTTGAGGTTTTTTGAACTTCCTTTCATCATCTTCTTAAAATTAGCTTCCCATGTCCCATTCATCTTCTTTATTGCAAGACAATTTTTTCCGCCTTTCACGCGTCCCCAATTGGTCGGCAACTTGCATTTAATTTTAGCATTTGCCGCTTCATCCGAAGTGCCTATGAAATGCGTTAGTACACTGTACCGTTCTTCTGAAATATTGTACATCTCGTTTTTGTAGTAATAGATAGTAATCGAAGGTATTCCTGTTGTTTTGATGAGTTTTCTTTCTGACCCTGCCTTTTGAAGGGCGGCTGCAATAAGCTTCTTCAGTTCTCCTTTGCGCATTTTGATGAACATCTTGAATAATACGAAGATAAAGCTTAAAATATTAACTCTCATAATGAGCTAACGGGGCATCTAGTTTATGTTGCATAATGTTCTTAAAAAACCTGAAAAAAAGTACGATGCCACTGGCCCGCATAGAACTTGAAGTTCAATTTGTTTTTCCCTTCGAGGTTCGTGCCATAACGTTTCCAGATCACTTTTGACCTATGCTGTCTTTTATCTGGAACCATGTCCGTGGCTTCCTCCTTTTGCTGCGATGGTTATTAAAAACTGCGGTTTTCGCCCTGGCAGGTTATTTTGTTGAAAAATGGCATGGAGCCGTACTTTCCTGCTGCACGAAGATTCCTATTGCAGCTTCACGCAACTTAACTTAGATTAAGCAAATCCCGATTCTGCTTAATCAGGCTGCAACGCAACCCTTATAAATTATATATATCAAAAGTATCGTTAAATGATACTATGAAGATACAAAAATCGATGCGTTTCGGAGAGCAGGAGGTAAAACTGCTCTTCGCGCTTGAACAGGGAAAGGGCCCCGTTTTCACGATAGCACAAGCGCGCAAGGCGCTTGGGACGACTGACGCCTCGGTCAAGAACGTCCTTTCACGCCTGAAGAGGAAGAAGCGCGTCATTCCTTTGCAGCGTGGGGTTTACCTGTTTGCGCCCCTCAAAAGCGGGCAGGAAGGGCAATGGACTGAAAATGCTTTTTCTGTTGTGCCTTACCTCGTTGGAACTGGCAAATATTATATCGGATTTGCCGCTGCGATGAACTATTGGGGCATGACAGAGCAGCTGCCCCTGACAGTGGGCATTGCGATGGAGAGGCAAAAAAAGCCCGTAAGCGCAGTACAGTCGAAATTTGTATTCGTGGCAAAAAAGCGCCTCGGGGATTATGAAAAAATCTCCATCGCAGGCACAAATGTCAATATCTCTTCGGTTGAGCAGACTGTACTCGATGCGTTGGCTTTTCCCGAATACTGCAACGGGATTGAGGGGGCGGCCAAGGCGGTTTGGAGCGCAAGAAACAGCATTGACTGGACGAAGCTCTCTTTGCTTGCGAAGGCGGGGAAGAGCGCGGTGCGGCAAAGGCTGGGCTATCTGCTCGAATTGCTGGGGCTGGAAAAGCGCGCAAAAGCAATTGAGGGCAAGTTTGCCGGCTTTTCCTGGCTTGCCCCCAATGCCCAAAAAGCGGAATTTCAATACTCGAAGAGGTGGGGCTTAAAGATTAACCTGAAAAAAGAGGATGTGCTTGAATTCCAGAGGGGATACTGATGGATTTGACTGAATTGAGGAAAAGGGCGGTGAAGGAAGGCATACCTCTGGCCATAATGGAGAAGGATTACGCGCTTTCCGTTGTGCTTCTTGAATTGTCAAAGACTGCCCTGAAGGGCAATTCCTTGTTCAAGGGCGGCACGGCAATAAAGAAAGTCTATTTTCCAAATGCGAGGTTTTCCGAAGATTTGGATTTCACTGCGCCGAATATGAAACAGGATGAAATAACGCACGCGCTGAAAACCATGCTTGAAAACAAGGAGATTCTTGGCATCCGGTTTGGAACCCTTGAGCACGAGAAGACGAGCGCAGGGCTTCGGCTGTCAGTCAAATTCTCGGGGTTCCTTGAGCAGCCACAGAGGATACGCTTTGACTTCAGCTTCAGGGAAAATGCAGTCTTGCCGCCTGTTGAAAAAGAAGTGATTGACAGTTATTCGCTTGGCAAGGCAGGCATACGGGCCTTGCAGGTGGAAGAATTGCTTGCCGAGAAAATCCAGGCGGCATTTTCGCGCACGGTTGCAAGGGACCTGTACGACATTTGGTTCCTGCTGAACAACGGCGTCAAATCGGATGACGCGCTTATCCGCAGGAAATTCGCGTATTATCGCGAAGATTACGCGCCGGAAAGGCTGGAAGGCAGGCTCAATGACTTCAAGCAAAAGTGGAACCAGGATTTGGGGCAGTTCCTGAAAGAGGTGCCTGCATTCGAAATGGTCGGAGCGGACGTGCTGAAGCAACTTTTAGGGCAAAGAGGATGAGAATTTGAACGGAACTTCGCTGAAACTGACGATAGAACTCGTGCCGTCCACCTCCTGGTGGAAAAGCCTCAGGGCAAAGATGCCAAAGGATGAATGGGACGCGATTAGAAAAAGCGCATACGCAAGGTTTGGATACCGGTGCGCGATCTGCAATTCAAAGGGCAGGATGCACTGCCACGAGGTTTGGGAATTCGATGATGCAAGGCACGTCCAGAAATTGAAGGATTTCATTGCGCTCTGCGAGATGTGCCATTATGTCAAGCACATCGGCCTTGCAAGTGTCAAGGCGTCGGAAGGGGAGTTGGATTACAACGAGGTTGTAAAGCACTTTTTGAAGGTGAATAGCTGCGACATGCGGGCTTTTGAAAAGCACCGGGATGATGCATTTTCCAGATGGCAGGAGTGCTCCAGTCATGAATGGAGAGTGGATGCGGGCGCGTATGAAAAACTGCGCAGCCAGATGCTGGATAAAAAGCAGCACAGGCTGTTTGAGGAGAGCTTATGAAGAAGCTGGAGGAGATGACGCGCGAGGATGTGCGAAAGCTTGCCGACTACAAGATATTCGAGCGCGGTGTTGAGTATTTTGCAGAGGGGCACGTAATCGAGCCATCTGTTTCCGGCAATAAACTCATGGCCGAGGTTGAGGGTTCATCATACCGCAATTACAGGGCTTCGGTTGAACTCGCCAATGGGCAACTGGAATGCAAATGCGACTGCCCTTATGATTGGGGAACCTGCAAGCACGTGATTGCACTGCTTCTTCATTGGGTAAAGAAAAAGGATGATTTTGAAGACCTTGGCCATGTTGCCGAGAAGATGGAAAAGATGCCACGCGAGGATTTGCTGAAGATTCTGAGGCGCTTTGCCAAGGATGAGCCGCAAAGATTCGCCGAAATTGTTGATTTGGCACTGGTGGGCGAAATAGCTGACGAAACAAAGGCACCGGACTTCGTGAAGAAGGCCAAGAATATCCTTAGAAATGGTGATGACCGCAGAATTTCCGATGTTGTGAGGAGAGTGAGCATCATTCATGAGCAAGCCCTTGGTCGCTTTAAGAGCAATGGAGCGAACTATGCTGCTGACCAACTGTTCAGAATCGCTTGCGCCTTTCTTGACGCGCCTTGGGTTTGCGAGGATTCGAAAGGGGAGGGCATCGGGCTGGTTTCGGAATTGCTTGACGATGTGCGGTTGATATGGATGAACCACAAAATTTCGAAGAAGGAAATCCTGGATGAGACTTGGAAAATAATAAATGCCGACACAACGCTCTTGACCGATTCTTTTGACGACTTTTTCGAAAGCATATGCAAAGGAGAATGGGAACGGAAAATCATGCGAAAGCCAATAATCCAGCGATTGATTCAGCTAGAAGAACTTGAAAATAGGGGGCGGCAGTACAAGTCGTATAGGTATGAGCAAACGCTTCACTTTGCACGGAAGTTCGGTTACATCAGCCAAAAGGGAGTTTACATCCAAGATTAATGCCTCCAGCCCCTCTGAAATCCATCATGTGCTTTTTTATCGCCGTTCAATTCTCTTAATGTGGTAAGAAATGTATACTCGTGAATGCCACTGGCCGGATTTGAACCAGCAACACATCGGTGTCGGAAATGCTTGCGCGAGCGCAGGCAATGCTTCAGCCGATTGCTCTCCCAGGTTGAGCTACAGTGGCGCGTAGTCGGAGATTTACTCAAAAAAGTTAAAAAGGCACTATCAGGCTGAAGATGGCGCCTCGGGCGTCATTTCGTGCCTGAAAGCAGCGCAAGCGCCTTCTCGTGCGGCGCATCCGTCCTCACTGCGGTTGGGCAGAAGTGCGTGCGCGAGGCGGAAAAGCCAGCTTTGCGAAGCCGCGCAACAGCATCATCCATGGGCAGTATCTTGCAGCCCCTCTTTTTCGCAAGCACATGCAGGTCATAGTATCCAATCGAGGGGATGGCTGCCTCGCCAAGCATAGTGGAAAGCAGCTTTTCGATTTCCTTTGGCTTGCCCCCGCCCCTCTCGGTATTGAGCGCAAGCATTTTTTCCAGAAGTGCGCCATCCCACAAGCTGCCGAGGTAAAGGGGGCCCCCAACCTGCAGAAGCGCCCCGCAGTGCGGGCAGTCTTTTTGCAATGGCAATCTTTTTCCATCCCTCCACTGGCAGGACGGGCAGTAGGAGACAAAGCCTATCTTTTTCATCGCCTCCACTGATTTTTCCGCCCCAACCTCTGCGCGGAAAAGCACTTTCACATAGTGCCTGTGCGAAAGCGTGAATGCGGGCGTTGCCGCAAGGTTCATGGGCGCGAATTCGCGCGCCACTGCCGCCGCGAGTATCCTGCATGCATTCTCATGGCAAAACTCATTGTTCAGCGGGATTGCCGCATAATTTTTCAGGCATGCCGCATGGTGCGCGCCGCAAAGCACGGCGACGTCCGTGGCAGTGGCTGACAAATACCCGCCTCTATTGGCGGCAAGGCAGCGCGCGGCGTCGTGGAGGAACGGCTGCGGCGAGCCGAAAGGGTCAAGCTCCACAAAGTCAAATGCATTCTTGCGCAAAAACTCGTTTGCGTCGGCATGAACCGCGCGGCATTTCACCCTGTTCTTTACCGCATTTTTCCTCGCGCATGCAACTGCCTTCCTGCTGGCATCAACCAGCGCAAGCTTTCCCACATTGCTGTTCTCAGCCTTGTAACGGATGCCCCGCGCCCCGCTTGCGCACATCGCATCAACAACGCCCAGTTTCTCGCCAATCGCGCCGACAGCAAGGGAAAACACGCTTCTGCAAAGCTCCATCTCGGGATTGAAAAACACGCCTGCGGCAAGCGATATGCGCGCTTTGCCCTCTTCCATCGCTTTTGCCATGCCTCACTATGCCCCGCATTGCAATAAAAAGCCGCATGCGGCTTGCCTCCTGCTTGCAATGAAAAGGTTGCGGACAATTCTTTCAGCCATTGCAAATGATATGCCTGCGGGCATGGGTTTTGCAATGCAATAAAAGGCTTGCCTGCGCACATATGGCATGCAAGCCGAGATACGCCGTTCCATCATTTCAGGGGAAGCAGCCGCCCCGCCATCCGCCCCCATGGCGCACCGCGCGCTGCTTCTTTCCACGCTCACGCCGGGGCAGACTGTCATCAGCAATCTTCCCGCCTTGCCAGGCATCGCCTCGGCAATTGCCGCCTGCCGCGCTTTTGGCGCGGACATCGTGCAAAGCGGGGGCATGGCGGACGTTTTCGGCCCAGAGGAGCTTGCGGCGCCCCTTCTTGTGGATTGCGGCGATTGCAACACCGCCCTCAAGCTGCTGCTCCCTCTTTGCGCATCGTTTGGCAGCGAGGTGAAAATCTCGGGCTCGGTCCGCCTGTCAGGAAAAGACCTCTCCCCGTTTTTCGCATTCCTTGATGCAGCGCAGGCGGAAACGGCATACTCGGGCTCGCTTCCCGCCATGGTCAAGGGCCCGTTCTCCACAGAAGAGCAGGTCTATCCCGGGCAGCTAGGCTCGCAGTTCCTGTCAGGCATCCTCCTTTGTGCCCCCCTGCTCGGGCAGAATGCCTCGATTGGGCTGGAAGGCGGCGTGCCCGGCTGGCAGTGCGTGTTGGACACAATTTCCCTCATGAAAGAATGCGGCATAGCCTTCTATTCCGACAAGGGCGGCTTCATATCCCTTCCAGGCGGGCAGGCCTACTCCCCCCCAGGCGAGATAAGGGTGCCGTCGAGCCCCTATCTTTCCTCGTTCCTGCTCCTCGCAGGCGCGCTCTCGGGCAAAGCCACGCTGCATGGAAGCTGCGACTGGCAATCCCATGGCTGGATTTTCCAGGCGTTTGGCGCAGGCGCAAATGTCCGCAGGCGCGAGATTTTGGTCTCCACAGGCTCGCTTTCCCCCGCAGTGATTGATGCGCTGGAGGCCGGCATGTTCCTGCCGCACGCACTCGTGCTTGCAAGCGCGGCAGGCGGGAAGACAAAAATAGGGAACCTGCACTCGCTTCCGCGCCGCCACATAATGCGCGCGCAAAACCTTTGCCGCGAGCTTGGCAAGATGGGCGCGAAAATTGCGCGCGAGGGCGATTCATTTTCCATAACCGGGGGGAAGCTTGCCGGGGCGAAAATAGACCCTTCCGGCGACCCTGCCGTTGCAATGGCATGCGCAGCCGCCGCGGTGTGCGCGCAGGGGCCCACCATCATAAACGACAGCGAATGCGTCTCGCGCGCATACCCGGGCTTCTTCAGGGACTTGGTGTCGATTGGCGCCATTGTGCGCTGATGCGCGCGCTGCTGACGGATTTTTGCCATGCTCGCTCACTGCGAAGGATTCTCTGCCTACGAAAGCAAAAGCTTCCGCTACGGATGATTTTTTCAGTCCTGCGCCAGCTAGCTTACAGCTCGCCAACGCGGCGCTTCAGCTTGCGCTTCAGTCGCTTGCGCCTCTTCTTGAGCCATTTCCAGCGCATGCGGCCTTTCTTTTTCCATTTCCGCGGCCTTGATCCCAATAAGTCACCTAATGAATATTTTTCTCCGTCAGTGGCACTTTTATTGACCAACACCTATAAAAAGGCTTCTAGTCCCGCCACTTCTTCCGATACGCGTCAATGAGGCCGTGCGCGTAGTTGATGCAGCCGAATGCCGTTACATAATCCTTCTTTTCCAGGAAGTATTTCGTGTCCTCGCAGTACTGCTTCGCAAGCCCGATGACATCGCGCGTCTCGTCCGTCACCTTCACTTCCTTCACGTTTTCGTGGAATTGCCTTATGTCCGACTCTATCCGCGCCTTGTCGCCGCCAGCTGCAATTTTCTTTCCAGCCATATCATCATCCCATGCGCCACCCATCCGCAATTTCCTATCCCCGCTCCATGTAGCGCGCGCGGCTTTCAATCCGGTGCGCCATCATCACAATGGACTGCTTGCCCCCGGCGCGCAAATAGGCGTGTGCAAATGCCCCTCCTTGCTTTCCCAATGCCTTTTTCATTGTAACTACGTCCGTCCCCTTGTCCTCGATATCGCCTGATATGCAGCCCAGCCCGAAATCAATCACAGCCATGCCATCCTTCGTTCCCATGAGGTTTGCAGGAGTGAAGTCGCCATGGACGACGTCAAGCGAATGCAGGGCGGCAAGGATGCGCGCCGCAGAAGCAATCTCGGAAGGCTTTATGGGGCGGCTGCGGAGCGCGTGGTAAAGCATCTTCCCTTCCAGGAACTTCATGCGGATGGCAAAATCAGACACTTCGTACACAATCGGACAAATCACGCCAGCAGCCTTTGCGCGCGAAAGCAGCCTCGCCTCGCGCCTTGTCCGCTCGCGCCTTATCTTTTCGTCAAGCGCCTCTGCTCGGTACTTTTTCCTCGGGCGGAATTTTTCAACTGCGGGAAAGGACAGCACGCGCGTTTTTTTGAGGATGGCTTCTGCGCCTTCCATCCTGCTTCCATGGGGCTTTTTCATCAAATCATCTCATGCAATGGACGGCAGGCTCACCAGGAAGAATGAAACCAGCACCGCGCCAAGCCATATCCTCCAATCCCATGCAAGCACCTTGCTTCCGTCAAGGGGGAAGAACGGGATAAGGTTGAAAAGCGCGAGCCAGGAGTTCACGGCAAACCCGATTGAAAATATCCTTGCAAGCTGCAATGGCAGGCTAAGGAACAGGAGGGGCGCAAGGAACAGCGCGCAAAGCACCCAGTTTGCAGCCGGGCCTGCGAGCGAGATGATGCCGTTCTCCTTGATGGAAATCGGGCGCATGGCGTAGATGTAGACCGCTCCCGGGGCAATGAAGAAAATGCCTGCGCCCGGTCCCCAGATTATCTGGGGCACCACGACGAGGGCGAGCGCAAGCGCCAGGCCCGCGGGCCATGCCACGAAGCGCGCCCGCGCGCCGTACTTTATGGCATAGTACTTGTGCGAAAGCTCGTGCAGCACAAAGCCCGAGCCCAGCGTTATCACCGCGGCTGCCATGTAGAAAAGGAACGTGGAGGGCTCAAGCTTCAAGCCGAGCTGGTAGAAAGTGAAAATCAGGGCAATGGCAAGCACCGACACCGTGATGTCGAACGCCTCCTTCCTGTCAATCTTCATCCTATCCAAATTAATCATGGGAATGCACCGATTCCATCCGCTCTCCTGCCCTCACCTGTACATGGAGTTTGCATCGCCTTTGGCGAATTTCTTTATCTTCTCCACATAGGATTTGGTGACCGAGGGCTTCACGACGGCAAGGGCCTCCTCGAAGTCCTTCTCCTCCACCTTGTCTACATTGGTGCCGCGCCTGATTGCCGACATCCCCGCCTCGCGGCACACGTTCTCGATGTCCGCGCCGGTGTAGCCGTCCGTCTTCTTGGCAAATTCCGTCACGTCGAACCCCTTTGCAAGCGGCATCGCCTTGGTGTGCAGCTTGAATATCTCCGCGCGCGTCTTCTCGTCAGGCACCGGGATTTCTATTATCCTGTCGAACCTGCCGCCGCGCATGAGCGCCATGTCCAATAGCTCGGGCCTGTTTGTCGCGGCAATCACCACCACATTCTTAAGGCCGGTGAGCCCATCCATCTCGGTCAAAAGCGTGTCCACCACGCGCTCCGAAACGCGGTTGCCCTCGTCTCCGCCCCCCCTGTGCGGAGCGATGGAGTCTATCTCGTCTATGAAAATTATGCAGGGCGTTGCCATCCTCGCCTTGCGGAACGTCTCGCGCACCGCCTTTTCAGACTCGCCCACCCACTTGGAAAGCACTTCCGGGCCCTTGATGGAGATGAAGTTCGCCTCGGTCTCGGTGGCAACCGCCTTTGCGAACATCGTCTTTCCTGTGCCGGGCAATCCCACAAGCAAAATTCCCTTCACAGGGCGTATGCCCATCTTGGTGAAAACCTCGGGGCTTTTCAGCGGCAGCTCCACCGCCTCCTTGAGCTCCTTTTTCACGTTCTCAAGCCCTCCTATGTCGCCCCACTTCACATTGGGCCGCTCAATGAATACCTCGCGCAGCGCGCTTGGGCGCACCTCGCGCAGGGCGTTCATGAAGTCCTCGCGTGTCACCTTGAGGTTGTCCAGTATTTCCGGCGGCAATTCGCTTCTTAGGTCAATATTCGGAAGAATTCGGCGCAGCACCTTCATTGCCGCTTCCTTGGTGAGCGCCGAGACGTCCGCGCCAGTGTACCCATGGGTAATATTTGCCATGGTTTGTAGCAAATATTCCTTTGATTCACCATATACTTCTGCCATTATATCTGAAAGTTCTTTATCAGATATCAGTTTTTTACCATTTATTTCTAAGTTAAGCAGTTCATCCATGTATTTTCTAACTGATTCTTCCTGCATTTTTTTGGTAAGGGCGTAGAAATGAGATCTAATGTCCCCCTCTCTAATCTGAATTAGGTGTTCTGTCTCATATAGCCCCTTTATTTCTTGTTCAAGATTTGTCTTTATATCTTCCATCTTGGACTCGATGTTAGATCTGAATTTTTCGGACAATTTCTCTAGGTCTTTTGCTCGTTCCTCATTCTTTTTTCTCTCACTCTCAAGTTTCTTGTTCTGTTCTTTAAGAATCTCAATTGCTAGCTGTGCTTCTGAAATTTCACGTTCAAGCGATTCTTTTTTCCCAGTCAGCTCTATTACTGTCCTTTTGAAAGAGGCTCCCAAGTTTTCTGGAGTTGATGATAATTTCTTGAATTCCGTATTTTTTCGCTCTAGCTCTATCATGACATTTTTAAGTTCTGTTTTATTGGATAAGGCAGATTCTTCTATCACTTTCGTTTTATTTTTTATTTCAAATTCATCAGTTTCAATTGCAGCATATATTCTCTTTTTTATCTCAGAAATACCTGCATCATCCTTGGAAATCATCATCCCAATAAATTCTAAGAATTCACCTGCCATTACTTTTGGTTCAACATACATTATTGGCATATTTCTAGTGTGTATCCTGAGTATTTCTTCCCTAGCTGGTCTATCGGGTACGCCAAGCTCTATCTCGCGGTCAAACCTTCCTGGGCGGCGAAGCGCGGGGTCGATGCTGTTGGGGCGGTTTGTCGCCCCGATGACTATTACCTGCCCTCTTGCCTTCAGGCCGTCCATCATGGTGAGAAGCTGGCTCACCATCCTCCGTTCCACTTCGCCTTGCGCCTCCTCGCGCTTGGGGGCAATGGCATCGATTTCGTCCATGAAAATGATGGAGGGCGCATTGTCCTGTGCGTCCTTGAAAAGCTGGCGAAGCCTCTCTTCTGACTCGCCCACAAACTTGCTTACAAGTTCCGGCCCGCCTATGTGTACAAAGTTGGCCTCGGACTCGGATGCGACAGCGCGCGCAAGCAGCGTCTTTCCCGTGCCAGGCGGCCCGTAGATAAGCACTCCTTTTGGCGCCTCGATGCCAAGCCTTTCAAAAAGCTCAGGATGGCGAAGGGGCAGTTCCACCATCTCGCGGATTTTCTGCACCTCATCCTTCAGGCCCCCGACATCCTCATATGTTATCGAGGCAATCTGAGCAGTCTCCTTTTCAGGGGCCTCCTTGAGGACAAGCTCGGTGCTCTCGTTTATCATCACAATGCCTGTGGGCTGGACAAGTGCAGCCACAAGCGGGAATGATGTGCCAAACACTCCGATGAAAACAGTGTCCCCCCTGTTTATCGCGCGGCCCACCATCTTCTTTTTCACGAACTGGTCAAAGCCTGGCGAGTACTTCATGGGCTGCGTGGGCGCAAGCACCACCTTTTTCGCTTCCTTAAGGTCTGCCTTTTTAAGCAGTATCTTGTCCCCCAAGCCAATGCCGGTGTTCTGCCTCAGGTAGCCGTCCATGCGCACGATGTTCATTCCCTCATCCTGCGGGTGCGCCTGCCAGACAAGTGCCGCAGTGCTGCGCTTTCCCTTGAGTTCCACTATATCGCCTGTGGACACATCCAGGTCCTTGCGCGCTTTCGAGTCTATCCTGATAAGCCCGCGCCCAACGTCGTTCTGGAGCGCCTCTGCAACCTTGAGTTCGATTGATTTGACCATAATACCAACCTTCCATATCCCGCGGCTAAGAGTGCCTCAAAAGCTTATAAATTGGGGCGGTTTTGGGGAGGGCGGAATGCCTGGATGGAACACCCTGACTCCCCCCCTTAAAAAACCATATTATCATAACGCACAACTCGTGGAGGGGTATTCCATGGGTGACAGGTTCTCAAAGAAAAATCCAGTGACTGGTTCTCTGCATGCAACAAAAACCAAAAAGCCGCGCAATTTCCGCAAAGAAATTGCGCCTACAGCAGTCGACTCCTTCCAAAACGGCACGCCCGCATACTCTTCCTTGCGCGCCTATGTCCCGCGGAGCGGCGATTATCTCGGGAGCCAGCAGCAGGCAAAGGAGGTGCTGGGCGGGAAAGGCGCAGGGCTTTGCGACATGATAAGCCTTGGCTTGAACGTGCCTCCAGCCGCAATCATCCCGACAACAGAATGCGAGGCATACTATAACGCTGGCAAGAAGACGGACGAGTCCTTGCGCCAGCATGTGCGCGCAGCCGTCGTTGAACTTGAGGCGATGACAGGCAAGAGCTTTTTCGATTACGATGGCGGCAAAGACCTCCTCCTTGTTTCGATCCGCTCTGGCGCAAAAATTTCCATGCCTGGCATGATGGAAACCGTGCTCAACGTCGGCCTGACCGATGCGCGCGTGGAGCAGATGCTGGCGAACGGTGAGGACCCACGGTTCGTGTTTGACCTCCAGCGCAGGTTCTACCAATATTACGGGAGCGTGGTGTGCGAAGTTGGCATCGAAAAAATAGAGGACAAGACCATCAACCACTATGAACTTGCGCTTGAGGCTGCAAGGAAGAAATATGGGGCGAAAACCGATTCCCAGCTTCCGGCAGAAGCGCTTGCCGGGCTTGCCGGCACGTTCAAGGACATCATTTACCGCGCAGGGGGCGAGATTCCGCAAGACCCTTTTGAGCAGGTGATAGCCGCGGTGGAGGCGGTTTTCCGTTCATCATACAACGACAAGGCAATGATATACAAGGAAAAGAACGGCCTGCCGCTTGAGATGCCGACCGCGGTGAACATACAGACAATGGCGTATGGCAACCGCAATGGCGATTCGGGCAGCGGCGTGCTTTTCACGCGCCACAAGAACACCGGCGACGCGCATGCGTATTCTGACTACCTTGTGAATGCCCAGGGAGAGGAGGTGGTGAGCGGCTCGCGTACCCCTGTGAATTTCACAAGCGGCTCCAAGAAATGCCCGCTTGGCGTGAAATTGGGCAAGGAGCTTTTCAGGACTGTAAAGCGGCTTGAAAAGCATTACCGAGACATGTTGGACATCGAATATACTGTGGAGAACGGCAAGCTCTACTTCCTGCAGGTGCGCACGGGCAAGCGCTCGGGCAAGGCAGCTTTCAAAATCGCCTGCGACCTGGTGGACGAGGGCATGATAACAAAGGAGGAGGCTATAAAGCGCATCACATTCGACAACGTGCTTTCAGTGCTCCTGCCCCAGATAGACCCAGCTGCAAAGAAAGGCATAACCGCTGATGCCAAGGGCGCGCCGGCATCGGCAGGCGCGGCGTGCGGCGCAATATACTTCAGCGCATCAAAGATTGCAAAAATTGCCGAGGACGCAACGGCAGCGGGCAAGACGCCGCCCGCCATGCTCCTCCTGAGCAACATGACCAAGCCCGAGGACTACCATGGAATGATTGCCGCTGGCAGGAATGGCGGAGGAGTGCTCACAGTGGAAGGCGGCGCCACCAGCCACGCTGCAGTGGTCTGCGGAGGCAATGGTATACCTGCGGTGGTGGGGTGCGGAGCGCTCAAGCTCGACATTGAAAGCGGGTACGCCATCATCAACGGAAAAAAAGTGAAGCAAGGCGAGATGGTAACGATTGACGGCGCCACGGGCGAGGTCTTCGTAGGCGAACTGAAGCTGGTTCCGCCCGAGCTTACGGCCGACTTCAAGCGGGTGATTGGATGGGCAAACGGCATCTCCCAGCTCCCCATAATGGCAAACGCCGACACGCCCGCGCAGGCAAGGCAGGCGCTTGAGCTTGGCGCAAAGGGGATAGGGCTTTGCAGGACAGAGCACATGTTCAACGACAAGAGCAGGATAGGCATTGTGCAGGAAATGTTCCTCGCCAAAACGCCCGAGGAGCGGCAGGAGTTCATCGACCAGCTCCTCCCAATGCAGCGCGAGGACTTCAGAGGCATCCTTTCCGAGATGAGCGGAAAGCCCGTGACAATACGGCTCCTTGACCCGCCCATGCACGAGTTTCTGCCCGATTTGGTGGAACTTGAGCGCGCGCAGGCCGCGAGGAAGGCAAAAGGCGAAACCAACGCGGAGCAGGACGCTCTCCTTGAGCGCGTGCGTTTCCTCCACGAGGAGAATCCCATGCTGGGCGTGCGCGGAGTGAGGCTGCTGCAGCAGTACCCTGAGATACTTGACATGCAGGTGAAGGCAATCATCAACGGCGCCCTTGATGCAAAGGAGCAGGGCGGCGATCCGCACGTGAAAATCATGGTGCCTGTGGTGATGGAATCAAGCGAGTTTGCCT